>DASRDW010000261.1:0-10775 GCA_035652415.1 Candidatus Angelobacter sp.
GTGGTAACGCCCGGCGTATGGAATATTTATTGATGACAACGGAACCAAGAAACCTTTCTTAGAGCCGACATACGCGGCCTCAACGGCCTGAACGACGCCGGCAGCTTTCCAATTGCCGCGCTCTGGCGATTTGGCAATGCATCTAACTCTCCGTTGACTCTCCATGGCTAAGACAAAGACGGAAACGCCTGCTGTTCTCTTCGATCTCGATGGAACGCTGATCGATAGTGTTTATGAACACGTAGAAGCGTGGTGGACCACGCTGAATAACGCGGGCATTCTGGTGCCTAAGTGGAAGATCCACCGTCGCATCGGGATGAGTGGAAAGTCCTTTGTCACTGAGCTGCTGCGAGAGTTTGCGCCCAATAAGAAAGTTAATATTGAAAACCTTGAAAAAGAGCACGATCGAAAATTTGTCGAGTCGCTCTCTAAGATTGCCCCCTTGCGCGGCGCAGACGACCTGTTCCGGCATCTTCACAGCGCAAAGGTCCGAATTGCTATTGCCACCACCGGCAATCGCAAGCAGACCTCGCTCCTGCTCAAGAAGCTCAATGTCCCGCCCAAAACGGCAATTCTGACCGGCGACGATGTAAAGAAAGCCAAGCCCTCGCCAGACATATTCGTTGCTGCAGCCCAGAGCCTTAAAATCGCGCTGAGCGACTGTATCGTCGTAGGCGATAGTGTTTGGGACCTGCTGGCCGCCGGACGCAAAGGCGCGCTGGGGGTCGGCATGTTGTCTGGCGGCTACGGAGATGAAGAGCTGCAGCGCGCGGGGGCCTTCAGAATCTACGCCGACCCAATGGACATGCTGCTGCATTTGGAGCAGCTTGGGTTACCAGGACAATAACTTTCATCCTTTCAAAATCAATAGCTGTTCATCTTTTTAACTAAATGGGATTGTTTCTCACTTCAGCAGTCCGGCATTTCAATTGCCACTTTTGGCAATCTTGGCATTTTTGGCAATTTCCGTAGACTCTACTCAGTAGATACAATTACTCTACTCTCACCATGCCTGAGCCGCCCATCAATTACGCAGCGGTGCTCGCCGACCTTGAAGCCAAACGCGCAGAGCTTGATGCCGCCATCGCGGCCATCAAGGTAATCTTGCGGCAAACCGGCATTCTGACAGCAACCGCTCCCGCCGTCCCGCATATTGCTTCTCTTGCACAGATTCCGCCAAAAGCATTTGTCGGCCTCAGCACCTCAGCTGCGGTTCGGAGATTACTGGAGATGATGCAGCGCCGCCTGACCATGAAGGAAATCCTGCAGGGATTGCAGGCCGGTGGTCTGAAGCCCAACAAGTACCGCAACGTCTATGCCATCTTGCGCTCGCGTGAGGCCTACAAAGCCGATGTCATCAACGTGGACGCTAAATGGGGCCTGGCCGAGTGGAACCCGGAGATTCCTCCCCGCAGCAATCTGGTTCCTGACAAAAAGGGATAGCGGCTGTTGAAACGGCTTCCTGTCAGCACCCGTCTTTAAGCGACTCCAGTCGGCCTAATGCAATCGTCTTGGCAGTGTTTGGCCCAGGCTCGCGGCACAATTCCAGATGGTCCAGCCATTTGATATTCATGAAACAGTCGCCGCCAGGGACAATGAGGCGCACCGGGCCTCCGTGTTCAAGAGACACCTTGGCATCATCGAGGTAAATCGCAAGCAGCGCATGCATGGCAGAGTCTCGCGGCAAGGACGCGGTGAAATCTCCTGCGCTCGCCTGGATATACCGGGCCTCCAGATGGGGCTCCGCGAGCGTTATTAAGGCGTCAAGCGGGACCCCACTCCATCTCACCTCTGGGACAGTCCATCCTTCAACACACGTAAAATCGTGCGTGAGGGCCTGCTGAGGAAGTTTTTCCAAATCAGCTAGCCTCAACGTGAGTGGTTTCCTGACCAGACCATCGACACGCAATACATGGTCCTGAATGTTCTTACCAGCTTCGGCAGCGTGGATTGGCAGCTTCTCTCGGATTTTCAAATCGTCTCGCACTTAAGAGGGGCTCACCTCGTTGCGCCCACGCCCATCTGGCTCAGAATCTCATCCACGGTCGCAATCGCCCGGTCGATCTCTTCCAGAGTGTTATAGAAATGCGGCGAGAATCTCACGCCCGCTTTCGGACGAAAATCCACCAGCACATCACGGCGCAGCAGCTCCGCGCAAACCTCTTTTGCGTTCGGCATATCGATGGCAACGGTGCCGCCGCGCTGCTCCGGATTCCGCGGAGCATTCACCGGCCAGCCGCGCTGGTCTGCCAGTTCAATCAATCGCGACGTCATCTTCTTTGATTTTTCCCGGATACGCTCCACACCGGCCTCGCGAATAATCTTCAGCCCCGGCATTGAGATATAAAATCCAGGTACGTTGGTCGTACCCTGCATAAAGCGGAATGGCGGATCGCCGTACTTGTTCTCGCCGATTTCAAATGCAAATGGATGCTCATGGGCGAACCAGCCGGTAAATTTCGGCTCCAGCTTCTTTGCCAGATCAGGGCGCACATATAAGTAGGAAGTTCCCGGCCCGCCGCAAAGCCACTTAAGCACGCCGCCCACGGCGAAATCCACGTTCAGCGCGCGCACGTCAACCGGCACATTTCCCAGCGACTGGAAGCAATCCATTACTACGTGCGCGCCAACGCGATGCGCTTTCTCCACGATGGCCTTCACGTCCTTGATATATGAGCTGCGGAAAACCACGTGCGAGATTGGCACCAGCAGGGTTTCCTCATCAATGGCTGCAAGCAGGCGCTCCGTGGGCACGTGAATGCCATCATCGGTGCGGACCATCTCAACACGCGCACCGCGTGAGCGCTGCGCCTCCCAGAAATACATGATGGAAGGAAAATTCATGTCGCTATAAACGATCTTGTTGCGGCGTCCGCTGAACTCAAAACAACTGGCCACCACCGCCTGGCAACTGGCCACGTTCAGATGCACGCTTACCGAGCCGGGCTCGGCGTTCATCAGCACGCCGATAGCATCGCCCACCTCGCGAGCCATCATCCACCACTGCTCTTCCCAGGCGCGCACGCCGCGCGTGGCCCATACGTCGCAGTACGAATGCACTCCGTCGTAAACGCCGCGGGGCATCGCGCCCAGCGAGTTGCTGATCATGTAAGTGGTGCGTTCAAGGATGGGAAATTCAGCGCGAAAACGAAGCAGGTCGTCAGTCATGAAATTAATCCTGTAGAACAGCCGCTTAGAAGTTTAACTGATCTGCGCTGATTTTTAGCGGTTGGAAAGCAGTTCCTATTTGGCAAAAAATCTTCGGATGCAATCTTGCTTGAGCGCAGATTAATCATTGCTAACGGCCGAACCGGATTTTGCTGGAGCATTTTTCTTGCGCACCAGAAGATATGCCACACTGAGCGCCACCAGATAAATCCCGGCGCTCTTCGCGGCCACTTTTGACTGCAAGCCCCACCACGTGCAGACAATCGATGCCACGATCGCAACGAATCCAAGAATCGATCCTGCTGCGCCCAAGGGTGAGCGCAAGCCTGCAGCCGTGAGCTGCTCTGGGCTGACTGTGCGGCGAAAGCGTACGTGCGCCAGCAGCGAGACCAGCCAGGCAATCATTCCACCCACCAGCGACACATTGATGATGTAAAGATAGGTGTTTTCCTTGGTGCGCAATTGCAGCAAAATAGCGCCGACAATGCCTGCCATGGAAGCCAGCAACGCTCGCATAGGCACGCCATGCCGATTCAGTGTGCCAACGTTTCGGGGAGCAAATCCGGACCGCGCCAGGGAAAACAACATGCGCGAAGCCACGTAAAGACTGGCGTTTGCGGCGGAGAGCGCGGCCGTAAGCACCACCACGTTCATAATGAAGCCGACCGACCGAATGCCAGCCACGGAAAATACCGTGACAAACGGGCTTTGTGCAACGCCTGCCTGCTGCCACCGCATTACGCCTACCAGAATGGCCATGGCGCCGAGATAAACAAAGGCGAGCACGGCAAAGGCCAGGTTGGTCGCCCGCCGAATTTCTTTGGCAGTGCGCGCTTCGCCCGATGAGACGGCCACCATCTCAATGCCCAGAAAACTATAGAGCGCGAAAGAGGTTGCCATCAGTGATGCGAACCATCCTTTGGGGGCAAAGCCGCCATGGCTCACGTATTGTGGCTGCACCTTGCCGCCAAAGAGCAGCACTGCCCCCATCAGGATGAAGACAAAGATCGTCACCACCTTGATCATGGCGAACCAGTATTCAAAAGCGCCGTAGTCGCCGACGGAAAAAAGGTTGATCACAACCAGAAAGAGCCCGAAGACCAGCATCCAGAACACAACCGGAATTTGCGGGAACCACAACTGTATGAACGTGCCTGCGGCCACAACATCAGAACCAATGGCGATCACCACAGAAAACCAGTATCCATAGCGCGCCATGAACCCAGCCCAGGGATTCAGGTAAAGCTCGGCATAAACGCCAAATGAGCCTGCCGCTGGATGCACGCTGGACATTTCGCCCAGCGCCAGGGCCACAGTCCAGGCAATTAAGGCGCTGAGCACGTAGCTGAGCACCACAGCCGGTCCGGCCACCTGAATGGCAGCGCCCGATCCCAGCAAAAGCCCGGTGCCAATGGAGCCGCCAACGGCCACCATGGCCATCTGTCGCGCAGAAAGCTCTTTCTTGAGGCCCTTCTCCTGTTCGGCCATGGTGGAGTTATAACGTTTGTTTCAGCAGATTGCCACTTTTGCCTTCTATTACTTGCGTTTACGGCCGTCAACGATCAAGGATTGAGCCGACCGGCAATTCCGAATAGAATGAAAGCTGCCTTCAGCCTCAGATCGCCTGGCATTGCCTTGCTTGGAATGTCTGAGGAAGTTGACCACATGGCGGACATCTCCAAGCGACTGGAAAAAGCGGAAAAATACCTGCAGCGAAGCAAGCCTGAGGCGGCGCTGGAGGAGTATCTTTCCATCCTTGACGATGAGCCGCGGAATGAGCAGGTTAAGCAGGCGGCCGCCGATCTTTGCCTTGCCCTTGATCGCCGCAGCGAAGCGGCTGAACTCTTTAGCTCCCTTTTTGAACACGAGTTTGAGATCGGCGAGACCAGCAAAGGCTCTATTACCTATAAGAAACTGGCCAAGCTGATAACGCCGACGCCGCTGCAAACCTTCCGCTACGCGCAACTCATTGAAAAACGCGACAAGAACGAAGCGCTGGAAGCTTACCATTCTGCGCTGCGGGGCTTTGAGCGGCAAAAGCATGAAAAACAGGCCCTGGCGGCGTGCAAGCGAATTGTTGAGATTTCTCCCACCATTGAGAACCTGCAGCTTGCGGCGGAAAAAGCCGCCGCTCTTGGCGAAGGCAAAACAGCAGCGGCCAATTTTGTTCAACTTGGCCTGCTGCAAGACCAGGAATCTCCGGGCTCAGGATTTCAGTCGTATGAGCGGGCATACAACTTTGACCAGCTAAATTTTCAGGCCATCTTTCTTTATGGCCGTGGCCTCTTTTCGCGCAACGCGGTCAAGGAATGTATCGCCGTGCTGGAAATGGTGGTCACGCGCGTGAGAGGCCTGCCAGAGCTGCGGGAACTGTACGCGCATGCTCTCATGGCGTCCAAGCGCCCTGCAGAAGCCGAGCCTTATGCCTGGGAGCTGTATGAGCGCGATCCGCAGCAACTGGAAGAGATGGCTTCCATCGTCGGCGTTTACCTGGACATCAATGACACGTCTGGCGCTCTGCAGTTGGCCAAGAGGCTGGAAGAGCATGAAACCTCAGCCGGAAGGCGGCGCGAATTTATCACCAGCATGTTTGAGATGTCTGAGCGGCGTATGCCGTCCATGGGTTTTACTGAATACCTGGTAAAACTCTTTGACACGGCCAATCGTGAACACGAGTACAGCCGCACGCTGCTGAAACTTTTCCAACTTTACTACTCCATGGGCAAGTACGGGCAGGCCGGTGAAACGCTGGACCGCGCAGCAGAGTTGGATCCTTACGAGCCGGGTCACAGCAAGCGCCTTGAAATGCTGCGCGGCCGTATTGATGAACAACAGTTCAACCGGATTGCCAATCGCTTCCACCGTGTGGATAACAAGGCGCAAAAGCCTGCTGCTCCTGAACCGGAAACACCTGCGCCTTCACGCGCTGAATCTGAGCCGACGGTGCTTGAAGATTTCATTCTTCAGGCGGAAATTTATCTGCAGTATGGAATGCGCTCGAAAGCTCTGGAGCGCCTGGAGCGCGTAAGCAAGTTATTTCCCAAGGAAGAGCAGAAGAACGAGAAGCTACGCCATCTTTATATTTCCGCCGGCTTTACTCCAGCTTACGAAGTGGCTGCAGCCGCAAGCAAAGCTGCGACTCCGGCCGCTAGTCCTGCTCCGCAAGCTAAAGCTCCTGCTGCTGCTCCGCCGGTCCAGGCCGCAAGTTCGCCTTATGAAGAAAACGCGGTTGATAATTTTGCCCGCGTAACCGAGATCACGCGCAACATCTATCGCCAGGCCAATGTGAAGAGCGTGCTCTTCACCGCCGTAAATGACATTGGCCGCCACTTTAATGCCAGCCGCTGCGTGGCTGGGCTTTGCACCATCGGCAAACCTCCTTCGGCCGCGCTGGAATACTGCGCGCCAGGAATCAAGCAATCGGACGTGATGGCGATTGTGAAGCTGATTGGGTTGACGCAGCAGTTGGCAACGAATGGCCCGGTCACCATCACCAATGCCAAGGCTTCGCGGGAACTCGCGCCTGCGGCTGAGCACGTTCACGCGCTCAACATTGAGTCTTTGCTAGCAGTCCCACTGGTGGATTCCGGTGAACAGTCCGGCATCCTGATCCTGCAGCAGACCTCGCCCCGGCAATGGCGGCAAACCGATATTGTTGTGCTCAAGACCATTGCTGAGCAGATGGTGCTGGCGGTCAGCAATGTGCGCTTGCGCACACTGATGAAAACGCTGGCCGTCACCGACGAAAAATCCGGCCTGCTCAAACGCTCTTCTTATCTTGATGTCCTGCTCTCTGAGGTGCGGCGATCTCTGCAGCAAAAAGCTCCCATGACGCTTATGTTGCTGCATTTCGGCAAGGCCTCAGCGCTGGCAAAAGATATTGGCGAAGCGCAGGTGGAGCACATGATGCAGCAAATTGGACAATCCCTGGCCTCGCACATCCGCCAGAACGATGTAGCAATCCGTTATGACCTCACCACCATTGCGCTGGTGCTCTCTGACACCACAGAGAAAAATGCGTTTCTGGTGGTCGATAAAATGAGAAAGGTGCTGGCGCCGATCAAGGTCCCCGGCACTGAGCGCACGCCGCCTATCAGCGTAGGCATTGCAGAAACTGTATTGCAGGAGCGTTTTGATGCCGTTGACATGGTCACTGAGGTCATCAATCGCGTGGAAAATGCCCTGGAGGCCGCGCGCTCTGAAGGCGGCAACAAAGCCCATTCGCTCGCGCCTACGCTCCAGCCTAACGCGGTAGCCTGAAAAACAGTTTCAGGATCTTTCCCACTTAATTCCATCAGGTTAGCTCCATCAGGCTACTGATGAAATCTGCTTGAGCGAGAGTAGTACGCAGCGCATAGTCGATGTAAACCTATTTGGAGTTATTGTTTTGCATAAGCAAAAACCTATTGCACTTATGACAGTGTGCTGCGCGATGGTGTGCGTTGCCGCGGGCTGCGGCGGAAGATCGCAAAATGTGCCGCCACCCACAGCGGTGCCTACACCGCCGGCAGCAAATTCTAATCCTGGCCCTTCATCGTCAGCGCCGGCCAATGCAATTGTGTTCCCCAAGATTGAACAGATGCCGGACTGGCAGTTTTGCACCAAGCGCCTCGCTAACAAAGCATGCGCCAGCGGCAGAGGCAATGCCACATCGGACAAGACCGATGACCAGGCCAGCCCCGCGCTGGATGGATCATCTTCAAAATTTACTTTGGGCGGAAAAACCGGCTATTCCAACGCCCTTTGGTGGAAATCGGTAAGCGGCGGGCTTGACGTTACGCATTTCAGCTATGATGTTTCCTTCTATATCGATCAACCCAGGATTTCACAGGCCCTGGAGTTTGATGTAAACCAGTCATTCAACAACATTCGCTTTGTCTGGGGCAGTGAATGCAATTTCAAAGGCACACACCACTGGGACATCTGGGACCCAAAGAATTTTAAATGGGTGGCGACCAGCTTGCCTTGTCCGGTGTTTTCCGCCAATACATGGCACCACATTACCTGGGAGTTGGAGCGCATTAACAACCAGGTTCACTACATCAGCCTGACTGTGGATGGGAACACCATGCCGGTAGATATCTATAAAGACCCGCAACAGAACTTCAACGGAACAGACATCAATGTCGCGTTTCAACTGGACGGCGATATAGCGCAACATCCGTATAACGTATGGCTTGATGAGGTCACCCTTAAGGCGTGGTGACACGAACAAAACACAGTGGACCGCCACAAAGTGACGGTCCACTTTCACTAGCGGCTGAGGCCACAGCCGCTAATTTTCGGCTCGTTCCTTACTCCGTCGCACCTCATCCAAACCATTTCAGGTACGCTCTCATGCCGCAGACGATTGTCCCCCAATGCAATCTGCGGCTAACCTCTTGCTTAAATAAGACTCCGTAGAAAAAATATTTCATCGCGAATGACAATTTTTTGCGAAAAATCTGACGACAGGATTTGCCAGGAAGGCTGTGAATGATTGGCTAGTGCAGAATGACGCCGAAAGGATAGTCGCCAATTGGCTCTGTTCCGCCATTGCGCCTGATGCCCGTTAGCTCCGCAAGATAGTGCCCCTGCTGCAACAGCTTTGCGGGTACGCTGGCTGCAACTGCTTTGTGCCCGGCCGCTGAAGATATGCTTAGATCAGGGCTGTGCCAGACTTCCTGCTGTGTCGCAGGATCTTTGAGGGCCACGCGATATTGAGCAAAGTCGTCAGATTCCAATGTCAGCAGCACCACCACTAAATCAGTCCCTGGATGAACAGCAACGCTTTGCAGGGAACCAACACCTCTGGTTGGTGGAGGCAATAGAAGGGAGACAGTCTTGAGTTGGGTCAGGTCCTGGCCGGTACTGTTGGCGTGGTCAAGCTTGCCCTGGATTTCCGCATTTGCCGCACGTTGGCGATTAAGCTCTTGCTGTAACTGCTGCTCGTGCTGACTGCTGTTTGAGCTGGCTTGGTCAACCTGCCGGCGCAGCCGGAGATTATCAGTAAACAAGAAAGCGGCAATCAGCAAAAGCGCAACAGCAGCAGCGGCAAAGCCCCATTGCTGAAAGGAAATTGCTCCCAGCCATCCCCAACGGCCAGTGCTTAGCTTTGCGCGCTTTGGGCTGGCTGCCTGCAAGGCCGCTCGTCTCTCAAGCTCAAGCAGCCCAGTGGCAAATTCTACTTTCTGCCGCCGCCTGGGTGAAGAAAGATAAACAGATTGAAATTTTTGCAGGGTTTCGCCTTCTAATTCACCGCGAACAAATCCATCCACCAGATCGTTTTCCACCCCGTTCAAACGCCAGGCAAACTCATCATCCGCAATGCTCAACTCGTCCAGTTGCTCTGACTGCTCCGCAGGAAGATCGCCCAGAAGATACCGGGTCAGAAGTTCGTCGTTATAAGCGTATTCAGAGGATGGCATTAATCCCTCATTCATATAAGACACATTCACAGAAATGCTTCATGACTTCTCACAACAGGAGCGCACACAGGCCTCCAGTTTGTTGCGAATACGGCAGGCGCGAATGGTGAGCGCATTGGCGGAAAGACCAAGCTTTTCCGCAATTAGCCTTCGATGCTGAATCTTTTCCCGCTGCTCGCCTTGATAATATTCAAGGATCAGCTCGCTCTCGCCCGAAGCTAATTTTTTCAGGCAGCGCTCCAGGCAATCAAAGGTGCGTTCTTTGGCCGTGCGCTCTGAATCAACCGGGGCTGCAACCGCCAGTGTCCCACCCGCAGTGCGTGAAGCAGGAAACTCATCAAGGCTTGTTTGGCCCTGCTCCGGACGGCGGGTGTACTCCAGGAAAACATATTTGGCAGTAACGTAACAGTAGTGCGCGGGAGACAGGTTGGTGATCTCCCCTTTCTCCTGAAATTTCTGGGCTACGCGGCTGAGCGTTTCGTCTGCAAGTTCATCGGCGGTCAGGCAATTCCGGCGATCAAAATAGAGAACCAGCCTGCGGCGCAACTCGAGATATTTTTCGCCGCTTGAGCCTTGGCCTTCGTCCAGCCAATCGAGAAACTGTCGAAATGCGTCCTGGGTAGGTGTCCTATTCTTGGTCAATTAGGCCCTTTTGCAAGAACCACATTTTAACCCGGAGTTTAGAAACATCTCTTAAGATTTACAGGGGGGCAAAAAGACACGAAAGTACATTGCCGGGGCGAATGAAACACGACCCAAGTGCAACAAAGTCCGATCCATTCAGGCGGAACGTCGCCGTGAAACCTCCCGGTCCTGCAATCTAGGGGCTGCGGCTTACGCTCAGAAAGAGAACATTACCTGCAAGTCAACCCGCCGGTTGGCTGACTGCGTGTTAAACAGGTTCCCGGAAGCCAGCGATGTGGACTGCCCAAACAGCGCAGAACTCAAGTTCCCGACCGGTGGCGCGGGGTTCACGTCATTGAAAATATTGCGGGCATTAATGCTGAATGTCAGGTTGTAGCGCTGGTTTGTGGCAGGCCCCATGGGACCGCCTGGGCCGCGAGGGCCAAGCCCAATGGGACGCGATCTACCGCCCCTGGAACCTCCATCCCCTCTCGGCCCCTGCCGGGGTTGGTTGCCGGCCTCAAGCTTGGGGCCGATGCCGAAGGTCTTGCTCAAGCGCAAATTGAAAGTGAATTG
>DASRDW010000262.1:0-4546 GCA_035652415.1 Candidatus Angelobacter sp.
CATCACGCCAAAAATGGAGCACAGGCGCGCCACCATCCGCGGCTGGGCGTTGGTGCGGTCAACCGATTCCACCAGCGGGCGCGCGCTATCCAGCGGCAGGTCTTCATTCACGCTCAGGATGGTCTTACGCACGGTAGCAATCATCTGCTCCGGATCGCCGGCGGTGCGTATCTCAAAGATGGCCCACTCATTTGGGCCTTCCATTCCCTGAGTGCCGGGAACATAGAAGCGCGGCGGCGTGTCTCCGCGAAGCCGATGGTCGCGGGCATTCTTGGCCACGCCTACCACTTCCAGCATGTCCTTTCTATCGCCAAATCTTTGCGTAATGTGGCGGCCAACCGGATTGCGGTCCTTGAAAAACAACTTGGCAAAGGCCTCATTGATGACGCAGACGTGCGGCGATGCTGCCGTATCCTGCGGGCCAATCTCCCTGCCCAGCAGCAAAGGAATGCCGACGGTAGAAAAATACTGTGGCCCCACCCTGTCAAAGCGCGAGAATTTCTCGCTGTTTTTGCTCGGCGTAAAGCCTTCCACATCCACTTCGTCCGCCGATTCTGACCCGCTGAACAGCCCGTTTTCAGAGTAAGTAACCCCCTGCACGCCGGGCAACGCGCGCAATTTCTCAGTTAGGTCGCTCCAGAGGCTCGAGAGCCGCGCGTCTTTATAGCCTGCGCTTACTCCGTCCGCGGTTATCAGGAGCAAATGCTCTTTGGGATAGCCCAGCCCTACTGATTGCAGGTTCCAGAGCGTGCGCAGAAAAAGTCCGGCGCCTGCCACTAGCAACATTGAGAGCGCTACCTGCACAATCACAAGACCCTTTGCCAGGTTCAGACGACCGCCAGAAGCGGTAACGCGTCCGCTATCGCGCAACGTATCATTCAAATTGACGCGCGTGCCCCGCAAGGCTGGCACCAGTCCAAAGACAATTCCAGTAAGAAAAGTTACGGCAACGGTAAACCCTAATACTCGCCAGTCAAGCGATGGCGCCAGGCTGAAATCTTCGCGGCGTTCAGAGAGCAACAGCACCAGCCCGCGTGAAGCGCCCCAGGCCAGCAATAATCCCACAATGCCGCCCAGAGCGGAGAGCACCAGGCTTTCCGTAAGAAATTGCCGCACCAGGCGGGCGCGTGAAGCGCCGATAGAGAGACGCACGCCCACTTCTTTGCCTCGAGCGGCGGCGCGGGCAAGCAACAGGTTGGCCACATTGATGCATGCGATCAGCAAGACCACAATCGAGGCGCACAGCAGCACCAGTAATTGCTGGGTAAAACCCTCACGCCCGCCAAAAGCGCCGGTGCGGGCATCATGCAGCTTGAGGTGCTGGTCCAGGGCCTGTTTGCGCGTTTCCGGAGCAAGCGTGGTGGGATAGCCGTTCTCAATAATGCCACGGAAGAGCACGTCTATTTCAGTTTGAGCGCGGGACATGGTGACGCCCGGCTTCAAGCGCGCAAAGGCATGCAGCCACATCACCTTCTGCATGCTCTTGGCCAGGTCTTCATGCAGCCAATCCCTGCCCGGCATAACCGCCGGTTGCATCATCATGGGGACCCAGAGATCAGGTTTTTCGCCCACGCTCTCGCCAGTAAATCCTGGCGCTGCCACGCCAATAATCGTGAGCGTTGTGCCACCCAGCATCTTAAGCGGCGTGCCAAGCACAGAGACGTTTCCGCCAAAGCGCTTTTGCCAGTAGTCATAGCTGATTACGGCAAAAGGGTCCTGCCCCGGCCCTTTGGCTTCATCGCCATTGAAAAAACGCCCGATGGCGGGATCAATTCCCAGGACGGAAAAGTAGTCTTCTGAAACCAGCTTGCCTTGCGCTTCTTCCTGCGACCCACCGCCAATTTTTAACTGCCAGCGGTTCTGCTCTGCTTCTGCCACACACAAACCGGCCAGAGTCGTAGAGTGATCGCGAAGCTGGACATACTCGGCATAGCTCAGCAAGCCACGCTCGCCCGTGCTCATCCCGGCGGAAACGCCGGACTGGTTCGGGTCAGTCAGCATCACGAGGGTCTGGGGATCGCGCACCGGAAGCGACTTAAGCATGGCCGCATTCAGCACGCTAAAGATGGCCGTGTTCGCGCCAATCCCAATGGCCAGTGATGCCACTGCTACCAAAGTGAAAACCGGATTGCGGGTAAATTGACGGCCGGCGTAACGCAGGTCTTTCCAGAGGGTCTCAGTCCACGCAGCGATGTTCATGGCTCTACTCCAGACAGGGCAATCGTATCCCGTCTATCAGACTTGCGAAGTGCTAATAGGTTAGCACATTATTTTAAGGCGTGGGATTGGCAAGTATTCCGCCGCTTGGAATCCGGCAAAGGGTGCGCATGAAAGTTTTTGGCAATCGAGTTTTTCAACTCAGTGCATCTTCAGCCAAAAAGTTCCTGCTGTTTGCTGATAGCCCTACCCCAGATATTCAGAAAATATCGTGGATCACTCTTGTCAAAGCCCGGGAACACGCCAGCCAACTGCTTATTGCCAAGATGATTGGCCACAGCTTCACTCAGCACCTGGCGGAAATCCGTGGTGACGGCCAGATCGCGCCCTTCATAAAGCTGTCCCTGTTGCAGGCCGGGCCAGCGGCCGTAAACCTTGCCGCCTTTCACCGGCCCGCCCAGGACAAACATTACGTTGGCGTGGCCATGGTCGGTGCCGCGATTGCCGTTCTCCCGCGCCGTGCGCCCGAACTCTGACATGGTGACAATCACGGTGTTTTCCGCCAGATCGCCCAGATCGGTCCAGAACGAGGCAATCGATTGCGAGAACTCGCGCGTGATGTTGGCGATCTGCCCCTGCACGCTGCCTTCGTTCACGTGATGGTCCCAGCCGCCGATGTCGGCAAACGCGACTTCCACACCGAGGTTCGCTTTTACCAATTGCGCGACCTGGCGCAAGCTGTCTCCAAACTTGCCGCGCGGATAATTGGCTCCAGCAGCAGGCGCGTATTTCTCCGGATCGGCCGAGCGCAACATCTTGACCGCTTCAAAAGTTTCGTTACCGGTGCCATGCAGAACCGTATCGACTGACTGCTCATACATGGCTTCAAAGGTATTGCTGGCCACGCTGGGATTGGGACCACGTCTACCGACAGTGAATCCGCGAATATCGCTCATGGCAACTGCCGGAACCGATCCGGCCAGAGTGCGCGGTAGCGCGCCGCCCATAGCCACAGCACGGAAAGGCGAAGCATCCGGCTCTTGCACGCCCGCAATCGCGCGGTTCAGCCAGCCATCATCCGTTGACTTGACGCCCGGCGTACCGGATTCCATGTAGTCCTGCGCGTCAAAGTGCGAGCGCGTGTTGTCCGGAGAGCCAGCAGCGTGCACGATGGCGAGATGTCGCTGGTCCCAGAGCGGCTTAAATGCAGACATGGAAGGATGCAGACCAAAGAAGCCATCAAGATCGATTACGCTCTCCTGTCCGTTGCGCGGACGCGGAATAGCGATGCTTGGACGCATGGCGTAATACGCCTGCTCTCCGTGCGGAACCACGATGTTCAGACCATCGGCAGCGCCGCGCTGAAAAAGTACTACCAGGCGCTTTGATCCTGGAGCAGCCGTCTCTGCGGCATAAACCGCCCGCGTCAAAAAGCTGGGGACAACACTGGTGCTCACAATGGCCAGGGCGCCGTTCTTCAAAAAAACTCTGCGGGTAATTGACATGTCTTACCTCTTCTAAAATCTCTGCGGCGGAGACAAAGCAGGCTACGTCTCTACGTTGGCTTTGCTCTTAGCCCTTTAGCTTTTAGCCCTTAGCCTTTTCTGTCCAAGCCATTGACTTTCTTCTGTTTGCCTTCTGCCAATCCTGCTTGTATCGAAAACACAAAGGCTAATTGCTAATGGTTAACTGCTACCTTCGTTGAAATTCCGGCGAACCCATAATCAATCCCGCAATCGCACCGTAATTTGGCGGCTGCGCAGGATCATCGAGCTTGCGCCGGGAAATCTTTGGGTCAGTCAATTGTTTTTCAATCACCGAATGCGTTTGCTGCGATACATCGCCTGCCAGGATTCCCTGCTCCAGTGTAGCCAGCGCGTCTTCAGCATTGGTTGGCACCGGGCCATGAATCAGTGCCTGCGGATCGAGCGATGTACCCTGCAAGTGTCCTGAGCCAAGCGCCAGCGCAAAATTCATGCGGTTGAGCAGCGCGGAAGAGTTCACCCACGCTTGCGCCTTCGTGGAATAACCGGTGGGCGGCTGCATGCCGTAGAGCTGCATTCCCATGCGGTTGAGCGTCTGCACCAGCGGCAACGCGTTTTGAACATTAGCGCCAGAAGCGCGCACCGCCGAAACCACAAATTCAAATGGCGTCTTCATTTTTGCGCGATAAGCATCTGCTTTCCAGAATTCAGGGGAGTGGAACATGGTGCGCAGCACCTCGCGGATATCGCCATCTTTCTTTTCAAAAGTTTCCGCCATGCGATTAACCAGGCTTTGCGGAGGATTATCTGAAACAAAACGCATGGCCAGCTTGCGCGAGATGAATTTGGCCGTGGAGGGATGATGCGCCAGCACGTCCAGCATCTCCTCGCCTTCTTTTTCTCCG
>DASRDW010000263.1:0-12665 GCA_035652415.1 Candidatus Angelobacter sp.
TAGTGGAAGCGCTCTTTCTCCGGGTTATAAACTCCGCGTGCGACTCGCAGGGACATAATGAGCGACCGAAATTTCTATCATATTGGGAGGCAGTTGGGCCACTCAGCAGCAGCGATTTTTCAGCTTCGGTTCCATTAAGGAAATCGTCAGTAGCCAAATGAACAGCGCGATATTGCTGTAGCCTTCTTGCAAGTTATCGCATGGGTTTTCTGGAGCAGAATTCTGAGCGTCAAACGAGAATCGGTAGCATCAAATCACTACCGGTGCTGTGCTACTCTATCAATGTCTTCCAACCTTTGAGCCGGGATGGCGGAACTGGCAGACGCAGCAGACTCAAAATCTGCCGAGGGTCACCCCTCGTGGGGGTTCAACTCCCCCTCCCGGCACCAGCAGAACCTAACTCATTTTTTTCTGAGAGTTGCAGGTCGCAAAAACCTTGATCCTGCGCTGGCTGTATCCACAGAGGCTGTGGGCTGGGCTCAATACCGCTCCGCCATCTGCGGCTGACAATCGTTCGCTGGTGCTCTTTGATCGCGGCGATGAACGTAATTAACACGCAAGAGCAACTCCGGCAGGCATTCAATGAGCTAAGAAAAGGGAGCTTTCCTGCGGACCAAAAATACTTAGGGCCACATCAAACACACGCGTGCAAAGCACTTAGATCGTTGCACATGCGGTGGCCGGCCTGAAAAATCTGTGCAAAAAATATGGGTCAAAGCGATCCATTCAGCAGGAGTATTATCCCGAAGTCAAACGTCTACAAACCAGGAGCGTAAAGATGCGCTTTTGCTTAACGCTGGTTTTGCTGTGTGTGGGACTGAATCAGGGCGGCTTTGCTTGTGAATGCCTGGGGACCTCTCGTCCGTGCGAGCGCTTAAGATCTGACGCAATTTTTGTGGGACGAGTCATTGAAACCGTTGCCACAAAACATAAGGAAGATGACAAGACATGGTCTCCCGGCTACTCCATGCGCTTTGCCGTGGATGAATTATTTCGCGGCGAATTGGGGACTGAGGTAATGATTGAAACCGGATCGGGTGGAGGCGACTGCGGTACGCCTCTTGAACCGGGAGGTAAATTCCTGATTTTTGCTTATAAAGCAAAAGACAACCAGCTGTGGACCGGAATGTGCAGCGGTAATCGCAGGCTTACCGGAAACGCGGATGAAGTGGAATTACTGCAGGAACTGCGCGATCTGGTGAAACATGGGAGCAGTACAATTTTTGGAAGTGTGTTTCAAAGCAAGCCCGTCTGGCGCGATGACGAGATAGCGGATGAGCCAGCCCCTAAGCCAGTTTCAGGAATGGTACTGCTCGCCAAATCAGACGGATACAGCACGTCAACGAGGACAAAGGCTGACGGCACATTTGAATTCACTGGCCTGCCGGAGGGCAAATACGCGATTGCCCCTGAGGGACTGCAAGGCTGGGATTTTGATCATGAGTATGAAGAAAACTACCAGGCTGAGCTCTCTGATGGAGCATGCGCCAGTATTAATTTCCGGCTGGAGCCGACAACCCGAATACGTGGGCACCTGACTATACCTGCCGAAGTGAAGGACCGGACCATTGAAGTGGTTGCCATTCCAGTGGATATGAAGGAGCTGAATCAATTTGCGGGGAAATATGATTTCACTGACGAGGATGGTCACTTTAACCTCTGGCCTCTACCGCCAGGAGACTATTTTGTTGGCGTCAACATCAACAGCTCGCCCAAAGAGAATTCGCCATTTCCACCAACCTACTATCCCGGAGTAACCAGTCAAAAAGCGGCAAGCGTCATCCATCTGGAAGAGGGAGAAACCAGGGATTTGGAGTTGCCGTTATCTGAGCTTGCCAGGCCACGGACTGTGCGCTTTGTGGCTATCGGTCTAGATGGCAAGCCGATGAAACACATCTATATTCAGCGGGAAGATTTAAGGCATCCTGGCGATGCGGCAAGTTATGTGAACGTCGATCTGAACCGCAATGGCGCTGGGAAAATGATTGTGTACGCGGGGTATTCTTATCATTTGCACGCGAGCCAGTTCATTAGCTATTGGAATGAATGGTGTGCCAAGCTAGTAACGATTAGCGCCGGCAGTAAACCGGTGTCTATTCGGTTTGTAATGGACCATAAGTCAGACAGTTGCAATATCCGAGAGATCGACAGCGCAGCAAAATAAAGGCCGGAATTTGGAAAAGCCTGATGAGAATAAAAGCAATGGAATCGATGACACACTGGTTGCGATAGACTCTTAGCTCATGCACGCGCTCGATAATCCCATTTGGACGGCGCTCACCACCAAACAGGCGCAACTGGCGCACAGCTCGGCGCTGGCGCGCAGGTTCCCGCCGGAGATGAGCCTGCTGGGCGCGCTGGCTGCGAACACGGCAATGGCTTATGAATCGCTGGCGCAGCTCATCCAGCGCGAGGCGGTCACGCTCTACTTTTCTGCGCCGCCTACGTTGTCTGCCGGCTGGAATGTGGTACGCGCCGTGGAACTGCACCAGATGCTCAAAGAGGATGGTGCGGCAGTGGATGAGGCGATTCGAAGCGCGGCTGCGCAACATCAGGTCACGGAACTCACGCCAGCAGATGTCCCTGAGATGAGCGCGATCTATTCGGCCACGCGGCCACACCGCACACTCTGCCCCAAGATCCAGAAGGTAGGTACATTTCTTGGCATTCGCAATGAAGGCAAGCTGGTGGCGATGGGCGGTTTGCGCCTGCATATTACCGGCTATCGCGAGATCACCACGGTTGCCACGCACCCTGAGTATGAAGGACGGGGCTATGCCACAGCGATTGTGCTGGCATTAATGGCCCGCATCCACGCTGCTGGGAACAAGCCATTTCTTACCGTGCGCACAGATAATGAGCGCGCGATTGCTATCTATCGGCGGCTGGGATTCAAGGAGCGAACGAAGTTTTATTCGCAGACGATCCGCAGATAGTCGCTGTAGCAGGGGCAACTTCAGTTTTTTGTTTAAAAATCAATTGCGCGGGAGGAGCTATGGGCCTGACGAGAATTTTGGTTGCGGCAGTTGTTGTTTCCAGCTTCATCAGCTTGTGGGCTGCGCAGACGGACGATGCCACCAAAAAGCTGGGCGCATACCTGGGCAAGTGGCAGTCAGAGGCCACAACACCCGGTGGAGACAAGGTCTCTTCCAGCCTGGAGTGCCGATGGTCGCCGCTGGGAGCGTTCCTGGTCTGCGAACAGGCCATCAAGTCAGGCAACTCTGAAAGGCGCCAGCTGACTACATATTCCTACAACGCCAACGGCAACAATTACGCGTACGTCACCATTGGCAATCCAGGCGATAAGCCCACCAGCGGGACCATGGAGATCCAGGGGAAGATATGGACTTACAGCTTCAGCTATGAGGCACAAAACGGCAAAACGGTGCAGATGCACATTACAAATGATTTCACCGAGCCGAGCATGGAGAAATTCAAAGTGGAGTCGTCTGACGATGGCGGCGCGCACTGGAAAACGGTGATGGATGGTACCGCGAAGAAGGTGAGCGATGAATGAGCTTTTTGCTTTAGCAGATATTACCTCGGCGGCTGAAGCCGGCCGATTTCCGGAACTCTTACCGCAGGCATAAATGCCTGCTTCACCCTGGTAGTGGAGACCTCCTTCATTGCGTTTCTTGCATTGCGCTTCTTGATCTCTATTCGTAGCGTAGCGCCTCAATCGGATCAAGCCTTGAAGCTTTAATTGCCGGGAGCATGCCGCTGATGAGTCCGACAAAAATCAAAATGATGGTAGAGACCAGCAAGTGCATGGGTGAGATGGAGAGATGAATATCGCCGGCATCAGCGTTTTTGGCCATGATGCTGTAAACCGGGATGCGACCGATGACCCAGGAGATGATGTAAGCGACGATCACGCCGAACAGACCGCCGGCAAAGGTAATGGCCATGGCTTCAGCAAGGAATTGCGTGAGAATGTCGCGGCGGCGCGCGCCAAGCGCTTTTTCTACGCCGATTTCACGCGTGCGCTGGGTGACTGAAACCAGCATGATGTTCATTAAGCCAACGCCGCCGATCCCGAGCGTGAGCGTGCCGATCACCGTAAGAAAGAACTGCAGGGCCATGGTAATGATGTGCCAATTGTCCAGGTTCTTCATGGTGTTCCAGACAAAAACAGCGCGCGGATCCTTGGGATTGAAGCCGTGCGTGACGCCCAGCACGCTGCGGATATTGCCCTCAACCTTGTCATAGTCCAGGCCTTCATAGTCCAGCCAGATGCCGTCAAGGTAGCGCGTGTCGCGGATATCTGACATCACGGAGAAGGGAATATAGGCGATCTTATTAACATTGTCGTTGTCGCCTTCCTGCATTTTGGGTTCAAGCACGCCGATCACTTCAAAGCTGATGCCGCTGATGCGCACGCTCTGGCCCAAGGCCGGCTCGCCGGAAAATAATTTGTCTTTCGCGTCTGATCCCAGCACGACGACGCGCGCGCGTTGCATTTCATCGGCTTCGTTATAGAAGCGGCCCTGATCGATCTTGAGAGCGCGCACCGGCACGATATCCGGCGTGAACCCGCTTACATCAAATTGCTGCGTCCGGTTTTCATGCTGAACGTTCGCGTTGAACGATGCTTCCGGCGAAATATGCCGGATGACCGGTAACTGCTCCTGCAGGTGCTGCACATCGTCAATCATGAAACGCACTTGCGTTCCCGCCTTGGAGCCGCCGGCCTGCAAAGAGGTACGGCCAGGGAAGACGCCCATCATCTGCATGCCGAAGTTGGAGAAGATGGCGGTGATGGCGCGGCCAAAGCCTGCGCCAAAGGCGAGCAGGATCACAACCGTAGCGATGCCCCAGGCCATGCCCAGCATGGTGAGCGCGGTGCGGCGGCGATTATGCTTGATTGACTGATACGCCTGCCCAAATAAGTCGTGGACCATCTCGCCGTTACTCCTTTCGCAGCGCTTCCACCGGCTGCAACAATGAAGCTTTGCGGGCCGGATATAATCCCGCAATAATCCCTGCAATTGAAAGCGAAGCCACCGCTATGGCTGCTGATCCCGGCACAATATGCGGCAGATCAAAACCCTGAGGAGCCGGCAGCTTGGCCAGCAAGCCCATGATGCCGGCGGTGATCGCAATGCCCGTGCCGCCGCTCAGGATAGTGAGAAACACGCCTTCCAGAAAGAACTGTGTCAATATCCGCTTATTGGTTGCGCCCAGAGCTTTCATCAAGCCGATTTCCTGTGTCCGCTCAGTGACGCTCACGAGCATGATATTGATAATTCCAATAGCGCCTAAAAGCAGCGTCACCATGCCCACGCCGCCCAGGAACAAATCCATGCCGTCAAAAATTTTGCCGACCATATCCTGGGTCTGCACGGAATCCCAGCCTTCAAAGGCATCTTTATTATTTGGATCAAAGCCATGATTGCGCGCAATGATCTTGTGCGCCTGCTCCACGGCTGCGCTATGCTGCTCGCGGCTCACCGGGTTCATAATTAAATTTCCGATATCGTCCGGCGTATGCGCATCTTTGATGGGGAAATACTGGTGCATGGTGCTGAATGGGACGTAAACGCGCACGTTGTTCAGATTGTTTTCCTGCCGCCCGATATTGGACAGCACGCCTACCACTTCAAAATTAATGCCGTTCAGCAGAATAGTGCTGCCGATGGCCGGCCGTCCGGGAAACAGATTGCGCATCATCTGGAAGCCAAGCACGCATACCTGGCGTTTTTGTTCTTCATCGCCTTCATCCAGCCAGCGGCCTTCACCCTGCGGCAGGTAGCGTATTTTGTTAAAATTCGGCGTGCTGCCGGAAAGCCATCCGCTTGACGTGGCAAAATCGCTCTGCGCCCGTACGTCGCCGCGGCCAATCACCGGCGCAATTTCTTTTACCAGCGTCGCTTCAGCCCGGATATCTTTGTAGTCCCTGTAGGTTAGGGAATAGCGCCGCATCTCCTGCGACTGCCCATTCACCGCCGGTATCTGCCCGCCCCACATGAAAATAACGTCTTCACCAATAGTGGCCATGTTCTTTTGCTGGCCGGAGCGGAAGCCCTCACCCACGCCAATGAGAAACAGCAGCGACCCCACGCCCCAGGCAATGCCAAACATGGTGAGGAATGAGCGCAGCTTGTGCGCCCACAGTATGCTCAACACCTGCCCGATTGTGTCCAGGGCCATTCTCATGGGTGGATTACAACTCGCCTTCTATTTCGATTCACAGCTTCACTCTGATTGAACGCTCTGCTTTGCTTGAAATTGCTGAAAATCCCAAATCGTTAGGATTGCCAATTGTCGATTGCGGATCATTAGATGTCCCCGATGTCCTGATGACCCGATTACCTCATTGCTGCTCTGTAATACGGTGCAGAACGGGTCGCGGTTCCATGGATTTAGACGGGATGGCAAGAAAAATGTCCCCGTATGCGTTCTTAATTTATGTAACGTCTTGTCCTGCTCCTGCACTAAAAGGACATTGGGATCCCAATCTCTGAGGAGGGTAGCTCCTTAGGCCGGCCGCAAGGCCAAGGCCACTCCATACAAAGCTCGACCACAAAGGAGGCCGAATATGCTTTTCACTTCAAACCATAACTTGCAATGGAAGCGCATTGCCTTACATCTGGCCACAATCGCAGCCGTTGCCCTGGCCCCGACTGCAGGCTCCACTCAGGATCAGACACGCCAGGAACCAGGCAATCCAGAAGCCGCTATGGCCCAGGGAACCACGCGGACAGAGACCACTACCACGCTTGAGCGTCGCTCTGTGGCGACGCAGGCTGAACGTGAAGCGAAGCCTTATCAAACCCGCGAAGGCCGTCTGCGTGCCAAGCCGCTCGATTGGAACTCCACGCTGGGCAAACGCGGCCCGGCGGTTGAGAAGGCGCCGGTTGAGGGCAAGCCGGAAAGTTCGGAGCCTGGTCGTCCCAATCCAAACGCCAAACGCGAAGCGCAAAGGCTCCACCCGGAAGAGTGGAACAACATGAAGAAGTATCCGCCGCAAAGCCGGCTCTTCGATCCTGATACGCCGCCCCGCCTGGTTCAGGTTGGCACAGCCGACGTCTTTAGCCAGTACTGTGAGGGCTGCCTGGTCCCGAACATCGACTACCCTGAGGTGACGGTCGGCAAGCTGTTTTTGAACGGAGGCTTCTGCAGTGCTTCTGTGGTCAGCGGAAACAACGTTATCGTGACCGCGGCGCATTGTTGCTATGACCGTGGCAACCGCCGATTCATTGGTGGCTGGGTCTTTGCGCCCGGATATAACAATGGAAACGCGCCCTACGGGACCTTCAACTGGAGCAGCGCTACTGTGCTGAACAGCTGGATTAATAACGGAGATGTCGCGTCTGACGTTTGCACCATCAAGCTCGCGCCAGACGCCGCAAACCGCGGTGTGACCTTCTATACCGGCTGGCTCGGACGATCGTGGAATTTTCCCAGTGACCAGAGCCATCATGCTCTGGGCTATCCCGGCAATCTCGGCGGCGGCAACACGCTGGAGCTCTGCACCTCTGAGAGCTTTAGCCCCAACTCAGCTTGCGGCGGTAGCGGCATTCTCAATACCGGCTGCTCCATGACGTTCGGTTCCAGCGGCGGTCCGTGGGTTCGCAGTTATCGGGGCAACAACTGGGTGAACTCCGTGGTTCATGGCTATGACAGTCAGAGCTGTACCGGAACATTTGGGCAGACGTTCAATGGTGCCCGCTTTACCTCAGGGAATATCGTTACTGTTTGCAGCGCGTCAGGATGTTAGTAGTCAAGGCAAGGAGTAATCTGCGGGCCCACCAATAATAGGTGGGCTGCATTCTGAGCGATCCTAACTTTTCTGATCCGGGGTCTTTAAGATCCTAGCCCAGCATACAGGCTTGCTGGCGCGGAAAATCCCTTATGATCCCGGCGTGATCGGCAGCACTACCTTGGCGCCGTTCAGCGTGTATTCCAGTTGATATTTGGTGTTCTTTTTCTCCGGCACTGCGAAATATAAATAACCGGAAACCGGCTGCATGGTGTTGCCCTCCGGCAGGCCTTTTTCGGTCAGTTCCAGTTGCATGGTGCGCTGGTCAGCCTCGGTTGAGGCAGGCTGCTGTTCGCGCTTTCCCACTCCAACGCCAACGCCGGTAGAGGTGACAACGCCGCTGCGGCGCTGTCCAGTATAAGGATCGGTACCGTTTTCATAGCCTATGCTGGTAGTGGGGATGACGGAAACATCCGTGCCCGAGGAATCAGCCACGGCGGTGTGATGCAGCTTTCCTGCAATCAATTCGGGGCTGGAAGAGCGGGTGGCAATGTCCTGGCCCACAACGCGCAATGCAAAGTCAGCCGTGGAAATCTCCAGCATGCCGTCCTTCTGCGGATAGATCGCCACCTCCACCGCAATGCAGCAGTCGCGCAGGTCAGCCGAGAAAGCTTTCTTCACGGCCTTCGCGTTCAGCATGGTCGCGCCCATGGCGGCGCCGTTCTGCTCCGTGTGCGCGGCATACTTGTCTGCCGAGGCGCGTGGCACGGTGCCGCGCGGCTTGTCCGAGGCAAATGTTGCAGCCAGCAACACAGCTGCGGTCAAAACAACTTTTCCGGTCATCGTTATTTTTAGAGTCATTTTTCGGGTCATTCTTCCGGTCGTTTTTCCGTTCATGGCTTTGCCTCTCCCTGGGCGTGAACTGGCCCTTCCGGCTCCAGCGTAGCTTTGAGCTTGACTGACTTTCCGCTTAATACGTAAACGCGTTCCTTATAAGTCTGGCGGCCTGCGGCTGAGACGCTCACGTTGTATGCTCCCGGCGCGAGCCAAAAGTTCTTCAGCTTGTCGGTGGTGCCGGCGTAAGCGCCATCAATATATACCTGCGCGCCTTTTACGCTGGAAGAAAGCCTGATCTCGCCCTTGTCTCCGGCGTATGCCAGATTGTTTCTGTAGTCGTACGGCGGATAGCCATAGAAGTCATAGAACGGATCAGGATAAAAAAACGGATTGTAGAACGCGTTGTAGGGGTAAAAACCATAGTTGTAGGGATAACCATAACAGCAGAACAAGCCGGAAGAATACGCATAGCCTGCTCCTACTGCGATCCCGCCGAAGCGCACGTGGACTTTATGCTTCGGCGTTTCGGAGTCATTCTCTTGTTTCTGATCCGCAGTGGAATTCGCTTTGGTATCTTGCGCGTTGTCTGCGGTGGAGGCTGAAGCCGGGCTTGATTGTTCTGTGCTTGAAGTTGACGACGCCTGCGCCGCGCTCTGGTCTTTGCTTTGGGCTTGGTTCTGGCCTAGATTCTGGGCCTGGTTTTGATTTGGCGAGCCAGGCTTGGTAGAACTCTGCTGGCCAAACGCTCCGGAGCCCAGGAACATCATCAGTCCCAAGACCAACGCCGGTTGCAGCAGTAAGTTGGCTTTTTGTCTCATATCCAACACCCCGATTTTTTAGCTACTTTGAAACGATGCTTGAACTGGGCTCCAGCTACCAAATTTAAAGCTGATTCTATAACTATGATTTTAGGCGAATGATTGGTCCAGAACTAAGTAACTTATTATTATGACTTGTAAGCTACTGTTAAATTACCTGCAACTATAGTGCCGTGAATCAGTTGCCGGGATGACCCAGGCTTTTTCATTCGCTCTCAGCAGGATATAGGGCCAACCGGTATTGGTCTTAGCTTTGGGCCCGCTTCTGGTGCTTTTCAGCCAGTTCCGATTGGTGGATTTCAGCCACTTCACAGCCCTTTGCGTCATTCACGTCCGTTGCAGTAAATGTTCAGGGTGTTCGATTCTTCGGCACACCGGCCCACGACAGCGTACGATCATCCTAGACATTTCCAAGGAGCACTCATGGCCCCAAAGATCAATGCCCGCGAAAAGACGCGCAATAAGGCGCAAGCCAAGAAGCGGGAACGCAACCGTTTGTTGCGCACCAGCCTTGCGGCGCCGGCCAAGGCCGCACCCAAGAGCAAGCCCGCCGCGGCTAAGTAACGGCGCAAGTCTCGGCCGCGACGATCAGGGCAGCGTCTCCATCAGCACCCGAACTGTGTTTTCACCCATGATCTTGCGGATTTCTTCTTCAGAAAAGCCTTCTTTCAGCAGGGCTTCTGTCACCAGCGGCCAGCCGCTGGCGTCAAACGGAGAGGTTGTGCCGCCATCAAAATCAGAGCCAAGCGCTACGTGGTCCATGCCCACAATTTTTACGGCATAGCGGATGGCGCGTGCCGTTGCGCCTGCATCTTTGCCGCAGGTTGCGGTGTCCCAGACGCCAATGCCGATCACGCCGCCAGTGCGGGCCACGGCGCGAAGCTCATCGTCGGAGAGATTACGCGGATTGTTGCAGGTGCCTTTCACGCCGGTATGGGAAACCAGCAGAGGCCGCGTAGCTATTGCGGTGACATCGCGCAGCGTGGCCGGCGAAGCGTGCGCCAGGTCGATGATCATCTTCCGCCCCTCCATCGCCCGCACCCACTGCCGGCCAAGTGCGGTAAGCCCGCCTTTGTTCATGCCCGCGGATGAGCCGCCGATCGCTGTATCTGTAAAATGCGTTGGCGCCATCATGCGAAAGCCAGCGGCGTAAAGCTCGTCAAGGTTCTTGAGATCGCCTTCTAACGGCTGCGCGCCCTCGCTGCCCAGAAAGCCGGCGACCTGATGATTAGTGCGCGTGGTTAGAAAATGCTGCAGATCAGCCCGTGAGCGAATCAGAGTCAGCGCACCGTTTGAGTTTGCGGCCATTTTGGAGAGACGCTCGGCCTG
Source organism: Candidatus Angelobacter sp. (assembly GCA_035652415.1). Taxonomy (GTDB): domain Bacteria; phylum Acidobacteriota; class Terriglobia; order Terriglobales; family Acidobacteriaceae; genus Angelobacter. The sequence goes on from DASRDW010000263.1 coordinate 10,687, forward strand.
ATAAAGCGCGCGCTGCTTAGGGCTGCTCCATGTGCGCGGTGGCCAGCCTTCAAACATCGCGATCAGCCGGACCTGGTCCGTGGCATCAGAGTTTTTATAGATGTTGAAATGTCGCGGCGATGTAGTGACTACCGTAAACGCCTGGATCGCGACGTTGCCCTCAGCCAGCCGTGGTACATCAACGTTGCCTGTGCTGCTGCGGCGCAGCAGGTTGCGTCCCCAGAGCAGGCTGTCGGCGTGGAGATCGGCGACGATCATCTTGCCATGCAACTCCTGCGCCTGCGTTGAAACCTGGTACGGCCCTGCATGCAGCGTCTTATTGAAACGCCGCTCCACGATCCCCGGCAACGCCAGCCAGACGACGAACAGCCCGGCCAGTATGAGCAGCACCCAGCGAAGACGTTTCATGCGTGGTGCAAGAATACGACATAGTAGTCGGGTCGCAAAAGGGAGTGAAGCGCAGCCTCCGTTATGTCATTTGTGGAGGAAAGGGTTCCACGAGCCTTGACAATGTATCGGCTTTCAATTATTCAATGCCGAAACCATAGTGAATCTAACAACCCCGGACTCCCTAGGTTGAAAGAGCTGCAACTGTTTTGCAGGTTTTTGGCTATCAAGTTCGCATCAGACAGGAGGCCTCATGGACCGCAAGACTACCTTTGTCCTTGCGCTTGCGTATCTCACAATCATTCTTGCCCTAGGTCTGATTTATTTCGTTGATCGCGACCTTCTTTTCTTTGTGCCGAAGACGGGCATGTTTGGGCCAATTCCGGTGGGCGTACCGTGGTTTGGAGCGCTGGGCGCGGTCCTAATTTCGCTGACCGGGGTCTTTGAACATGAGCATGACTGGGACATGAGCTATTGGCCATGGCATGTGGCGCGTCCGCTGGTCGGCGCTACGGTGAGCGTGGTGAGCGTGCTGATCCTGCAGGCCGGGTTCCTCTCCATCAACGCCGCACCCATTTCACCGGCCGCGACGCCCACGCCTACACCAACACCAGCCGCTCAAGCTGCCACCACGCCAACACCAACGCCCTCAAAACCCACGCCCACGCCGAGCCCAACCACTACGCCGGCTACCGGCGCAGGAAGCCAGGCGCCTTCGCCAACTCCGCCTCCAAAAGGTTCGAGCGGACAGGGCGATGGACAAAATCAGGGACAAAACAAGGACGGAAATTCCAAAAACCCGGTTTCCAACAACCTGCTCTTCTATCTCGTTGCTTTCCTGGTCGGGTACAGGGAAGAGACGTTCCGCGAGCTGATCAAGCGGCTGGTGGACGTTGTTCTTTCCCCCGGCAACGGAGGAGCGGCGGGCTCGCCCACCATCAGTGGCGCGAATCCTAACCAGGCGCCGCACGGAACGCCAACCCAGGTGACCATCACGGGTTCCGGGCTGGGCAGCACGCAATCAGTAAAATTCGGGAGCACGGCCGCTCAACAATTCAAGGCGAACCCGGATGGCACGTTGACGGTAACAACTCCGGTAATGGCGGCAGCCGGCCAGGTAGTGCTGTCAGTGACCACCAAGGGCGGCGCAGCCAGCACCAATTTCACGTTCAGCTGAGGGTAAGCCCGCGCGGCGATCAGAAGTTTCACCGCTAGCGGCGGAATTGACAAAGAACTTAGGGAAGCAGCGCTAAAGTCGTGCCCTGACACTTGTCTTGTAATCCGAAAACGTTTTAACGACTTCGGCTTCTCAATCCCACCCTTCGCAAAGGGCGCGAAGGATGGGCACCCGGCAAAGGGAGCGAAGAAGAGCGGTTTTATCGCATAAGAAAATCGCCGACATAGCCGTACAATCACCCCATGCCATTTGCCACCCAGCGAGAGGCCAAGCAGTTTCTGGCCGACAAGATCTACCAGCAATCGCAATCCGCGGGCGAGCCGATCTCCGATGTTGACCGGCGTTTGCTTCTGTTCAGCGAGCAGGACCCGGGATCGGAAGAGGGCATTCCAGAAGACATGCTCTATGACACGGA
>DASRDW010000264.1:0-13173 GCA_035652415.1 Candidatus Angelobacter sp.
CCCTTCATCGGACCTTCTTTTTCCCGCGGAATAAACGGCTGCCCGGGACGACGCGCTGGACCGCCCGGACGCTGCGGTCTTCCTGGCGCAGGCGGAGGAACGCCTGGGCCTACACCACCCATTCCTGGGCGAGGCGGAAATCCTGCACGCGGAGCGCTTGTCGGATGCGGACCGCGACGTTGTTCTCCGGGTCTGCCACCATATCCGGGGCGATATCCTCCTGGAGAGCCGCCGGGACCACTGGGTCCGCCTGGACGCGGGCGCTGGAAAATTGGCTGGCCGCGCACAACGCCTTGCGGACGCTGCCCTGGACCGCCGCGTTGCATGGGCGGCCGTCCTCCGGGCGAACCATGAGGCGCGCTTGAAGCTGCCGGTCTTTGCGGCGGCGGAGCTGTGTAAACAGGTCGCGGGCCGGTTTGCGGCGTAATCATTCTGCGCTGCGGCACAATGGGCTGGCCTGGCGTTGGCTTTGGAGGCGCAGCAGGAGTAGCTTGCACAGTCGCTGCCGGAGCAGGGGCCTTGGGCTGAGCTTGCGGAGGCACAACGGTTGACGGTGGCGGTTGCGACGGTGGCGTAACCACTACCGCAGGCGGAGCTGCAGGCTTTTCCGCGGCAGGCGGAGGTGCAACCACCACCGCAGGCGGTGCAGGCTTGGCTGGCGGAGGGGTGACTACAGCAGTCTTTTCCGCTGCTGGTGCTGCGGGCTTGGGTACAACAATTGCAGGCTTAACAATGGTGGGCGTTGCAGATGCAGCCGGCGGTTGCGGATTGGCAGCCGGAGGCGCTACTGCAGGCTTGGTAACTGTTGGCGGTGCTGTTGCAGCAGGCCGCGCCGGAGGTGCGGGAGGCTGGTGCTGTTGCTGCTCTCTTTCCCTGAGCAGCCGCGCTACGTCGCCGGGCTTGGAGATCTTGGAGAGATCGATCTTCGGTTTGATTTCCGAAGAAGGCGTCCTCTCTCTTGCAGCAGAGCCGGATTTGGCCGCAAAGTGCTTGCGCACCCGTTCCGCTTCATCCTCTTCAAGAGAACTTGAATGTGTCTTTTTCTCCGTAACGCCCACGTCGTCCAGGACGTCCAGAATAGCCTTGCTTTTTACTTCAAGCTCTCTGGCCAGATCATTGATTCGAATTTTCATCCGCTCCGTAATTGCCTCCAAGTTGTGCTGCTACGCGACCATAATGACCTCACGAGTTTTAAACGTAACGCCCAGCTTCCTGATGAAAGCACGGCGCGTGACTCACTACGATGGTTCCTCTTCTGAACTCTTTTCCGCTGTTTCTGTTTCGGCAGTGCCTACAGCCGCAGGCTCTTCGCCGCGAGCGTGGACTTCTGCCGTGTCTGCGTCCGGCGCACTTTCCACACCGGCTGCCGCTTCACTGGCCTGGCTTGTTTCCGTTGCTTCAGCAGTTTCTGACGCTGGAACTTCGCTGGACGTAACTTCAGCAGCCGCTTCTGCGCCTTCCACTGCGGCCGTCTCGCCGGCTTCAGGAACTGCCGCGCCGGCTGATCCCTCCAGGCTGGAGAAGTAATTATTCACTGCAATGCTGATTTTTTCTACTGTTTTCGGGCCTACGCCGGGAACTTCTTCCAGCTGCTCAGGCGTCATGTCCGCCAGGGCCTCAACCGTGGTGATGTTTGCCTCGTGCAGCTTCGCAATCAGCGCTTCGCCCAGGTCTGTGACCTTCTCCAGAGGAGTCGTCGCTTGCGTGGTCATCGACTCCATCTGCTGTTCAACTTCCTGGCGCTTCTCTTCCTCGCTCTTAATGTCGATCTTCCAGCCCAGCAGCTTGGCCGCCAGCCGCACGTTCTGCCCTTTTTTGCCGATGGCCAGCGAGAGCTGGCTGTCATCCACCACCACTTCAAGGTGCTTGTCTGTCTGATCAACCACGGTTACACGGCTCACCTTGGCCGGTTGCAGCGCTTTCTCCGCAAAAACCACCGGATCTTCGTGGTACTCAATAATGTCAATCTTCTCGCCGCGCAGCTCGCGGATAATCGACTGTACGCGCATGCCCTTCATGCCTACGCAAGCGCCCACCGCATCCACTTCCTTATCGCGCGACATCACGGCAATCTTCGTTCGCTCACCCGCTTCACGGGCAATGGCCCTGATCTGCACCGTGCCGTCATAAATTTCCGGCACTTCCGTCTGGAACAGGTTTTGCACCAGCTCTGGCGCTGCGCGTGAAACCACAACCGCCGGCCCTTTGGAGTTCTTGTCCACCCGCACCAGCACCGCGCGTACGCGCTCACCAATGGAGAACGATTCCAGCCGCGACTGCTCTTTCTTTGACATACGCGCTTCCGCTTTGCCGATGTCAAAGATCACGTCTGGGCCTTCAATACGTTTTACGGTGGCGTTCAGCACTTCACCCACACGGCCAATATATTCGTTGTAAACCGTATCGCGCTCAGCTTCACGGACCTTCTGAAAGATGATCTGTTTGGCAATCTGGGCGGAGATGCGCCCCAGTCCTTCCTTCGATTTCAGGAAACGCACCTCTCCCCCAACCTCGGCGTTGGGATCGATGGCCTTGGCCTCATCCAGCGAAATCTCCAGTTGCGGATCTTCAATGTCGTCTTCCGACGGAAGAATGCTCTTCACCGCATACACGTTGATGTTCCCGGTCTCTTTATCGAATTCGCCCTTCAGGTTTTCCTGGCTTTTTTCTTTCTTGCGCGTGGCCGCAACAATAGCGTCTTCCACCGCGCTTACAACAATTTGCGGATCAATGCCCTTTTCCCGGCTTAGCGCATCAATGACGTTGTAAATCTCACTTGCCATAAACTTTAATTTTTCCTATGAATTCCGCTTAATCTCTTGCCGTTACCTGACCCCTACCCCGGCAACCTCAACTATGATTCCAAAAGACTTACAGCTTTCATCCCCGGGAATCGCTCACTTATATCTCAGGAACCAGATTGGCCTTTTCCACATTAGCCAGATCAATCTCTACCTTCGGCCACGGATGCTCATGCCCCGGCTTGGGCTTTTTCTTCCCGACCATCTCGAGCGTCAGCTTCCCGTCTGCAAAACTTTCCAGCCGTCCCTCAAAATGGCGATTGCCGTTCACCGGCTCCCGCGTCATCAGCTTTACCCGGCTGCCGGTAAATCGCCGATAGTCGTCCGCGCCATTCAGCTTCCGGTCCAGCCCAGGCGACGAAACTTCCAGCGTGTAAGCCGCACCCGGAACCGCATCCTCTACATCCAGGATGGTTGAAACCTCCCGGCTGATATTGGCGCAGTCCTCGTGCGTGACGCCTTCCGGTTTGTCGATGGTGATTCTCAGGGTGCGCGCTTTGCCGCCGCCCCGCATCTCCACCTCTACCACCTCAATCCCATGCGCCGTGGCCACGCGGCCGGCAATATCGCGAATTGTATTGAGATCTACCGCCATCTAACATTCAGCAGCTTGTTCGCTTTAGAAGAGGCCTGATCCTTGCTGCACGATAAGCCATTCGGCCATTACTGCCGGATGGCGTTGTCACAAGCGCCTCTAAAATCCGTGCAAATGCAAACTCTCACGCGGTTTGCCGCAACCCGGCCCAAAATAAAAGTGGGCAATCCGCCCACTGGTACGTTCGCCACGAATTGGGGATTACAAACCCACCCAGACACATGTTCAGTCTGGGCCGAAACCAGCTACAACTCCTTAATAATACCGCGTTCGCAGCAAAAACACAACGAACCTAGTGCCTTTCCTGCGCCTTGTTTAAGTGAATATAACGAGAGAACCGCGCCGCCTTTGCCGTCCTGTAAGTCATTGTCAGTCAAGGTCTCTGACCAGAGACTTGACGGCTGCGTCGAACCCGATTTGTCTTCCAGATGCGGCGGCTCAGTCCGTCTTAATGATCGCCAGGTACTTGGGCCAATGGCCCCGCTCTCATAACCCATATTTGACCGCATAAGGAGTGTAGCCCTGAGTGCCACGTTTTACTAATTCCTGCTTTACTATCTCCCCAACTGTATAAAACTAGACAGCATGCCACAGGTCGGCACACTGCTTCTTCTGCGCTTCGCACTCTGTTTTCCAGAGCATTCGAAAGCTTTTGGTAATCAAGTGAGCGCCCTCATGGAAAATTGTTTCAAGGCCGTCCACCCCCTGATTGCCCAACGCGCTGGAGGAAACGGCGGTATGTCCCGGCTCTGTTGTGGTATAGGAAATGCCAAAATTGCCAAAATCGCCGAAATTGAAAGGCAAAACCTTTTACCGCGGATTTGTGCGGATGATCTCGGATTGAATGGAATCGGGTGATCGCACGTGTCGGGTGATCTGGTGATCGGGCAAGGCAAAAAACCTCACTACTGATTCACCCTGATGACACTAATTCTAGGATCGCCGGTCATCGCCGACATCGCACATGATCTGAAAAGCAAAACCTTACCACGGATGACACGGATAACACAGATTGGAAATCGGGACATCGCTGGCAGCGATCAGCACTAGGAACCAGAGCTCAACACTGAGGCGCGGAGCAATCTGGATTGGGACATTGATCGGGTGATCGGGAGCAGAGATTGTAGTTTCTTTTTGTGTCGCGCCTACGGCGCTCAGACGTTTGTGAGGGAGAGAGTCATCTCGACCGTCTAGAATTTCACCAATGTTTCGGTTCGCCGAGTCAGTCGCGCTATAGGTGTGACTTTGGAATGAAGACGCTATCCCTCGCAGGCAACCAAAGCTGCCGAAAATGGCGTCCATTACCTTTTTACATGATGGGTTTGTGGGGCTAGGCGAGCCGAGGTCGGGCGAACCAAACTGAGCGGATCAAAATTGACGAACCAGATTTGAAGAACCTGGCAAAGCGTATACTAAAAATGGTAGGCCGTGATCCGATGGCTGTAATCCTGATCCATAGGCCTGTGATCCAAAGGGCTTAGGGCCGCTAAAGCGCTGAATATCGGGCGAAAACAGGGCTGGCTGGACAACGAAGCAGCTACATTGCCGCATCCTATCGGGGACAAAGCGGCCTCAAAAGGGCAAATTGACACAAGCAAAAAAATTAGTCGCATCCGGGATGACCGAAGCAGAGGCGATTGAGCGTGCCAAAGGCGGCGATGCGGAGTGTTTTGAGGCCTTGTATGGGCTACACAAGCGTCGTGTGTATTCGCTGTGTTTGAGGATGACCGGCAACACGGCCGAGGCTGAGGACCTGACGCAGGAAGCGTTTTTGCAGCTTTATCGCAAGATTGCGACGTTCAGGGGCGAGTCAGCGTTTTCAACGTGGCTGCATCGGCTGGCGGTAAACGTGGTGCTGATGCACCTGCGTAAGAAGGGATTGCCTGAAGTATCGCTGGATGAGGCGCTGGAGCCGCAGCATGAAGATGGGCCGAAGAAAGATATCGGCGCCAGAGACAATGTTCTGGCCGGGTCAATTGACCGGGTGAACCTGGAGCGTGCCATTGAGAGCCTGCCTCCGGGATACAGGATCATTTTTGTACTGCATGACGTTGAAGGATACGAACACAACGAAATTGCGGAAATGATGGGATGTTCGATAGGAAACAGCAAGTCGCAACTGCACAAAGCACGCATGAAGCTGCGCGATTTGTTGAAGCTCAGCAGAGCCGAAAAGGCCGCCCGCAGATAAGTAGAAGCGGGCTGAGCGGGAAGTGAAATCCATGGCGCGATTTGGGTGACTGCCGACACAATAGCGCGGCGGAAACCCGGGTTGAGAAGAAGGTCGCGAGTATGGTCCCTGCAAAGTTAGGTGGGAGAGGATGAAAACAATGAATTGCCAGCAGTTCCAGGAAATACTGCCTTACATTATAGAGTCGGGCGGCAAACCGGAAGAGGAACAGCATTTGGAAACATGCTCGGCTTGTACCGAGCTGGTGAATGACCTGCGGTATATCGCGGAGCAAGCCAAGCTGCTGCTTCCGATGCACGATCCTAATCCGCGGGTCTGGAACAACATTGAGCAATCCCTGCAACAAGAGGGAATGCTCCCGGAGGGTCGAATGTCCCGCCAGGGACATTTAACGAAAACCTCGACACAAGCGAAAAATTGGACGCCTTTAGGATGGGTTTTGGCCCTCGCGGCGGTGATCATATTTGCCGTTGTGCTTACTAACTATAGAACTCACCAGTTGCCTTCCACACAGTTATCGGCGCAGAATGTCTCTGCTGATTCAGCTTCAAATATAAATGGCGATGACCAGCAGCTCATCACTCAAGTTGCTCAGGAAGACCCTGCAGCGCGCGGGGCTTATGAGAGCAGCCTGCGTGAGGCGAATTCGTACATCGCGGACGCTCAGCAGGCAGCGCAGCAGGATCCGGACGATCCGGCAGCCCAAGAGCTTTTATTTGAGGCTTATCAGCAGAAAGAGATGCTTTACCAGATGGCAAATGCCCGCTCTCTGCCTTGAGCGGACGAGGAGGCTTAACGGCCATGAACCTGTTCCCCACCCCATCCCGCGAAGCTAAAACGCGGCACCGTCGATCTCTTTTCATTGCTGGCGCAGCCCTGACTTTGTGCGTAGCTGCCGCCCATGCCGCAGACAATCGCAAAGAAGCCAAGCTCGACATTGCTCCGGGTGGAAATGTCACCATTGTAAACCCCAGCGGCTCCGTAACGCTGCACTCCGCCTCTGGACATCAAGTCCTGATTTCCTACACCACGCACTCTAACAAGGTGGAAGTTGACCAAAACGCAACCGCGGACAAGCAGCGCATTGAGCTGCGCACCCATGCCATCGCAGGCCAGAAGCCTACGGCTGATGAAGACAAGGTGGATTTTGAAATCTCGGTCCCGCAGGGCACTTCCGTCAATGTGAGCACGGTTGCAGCGCCGGTAACGGCTGATGGCCTTAATGGCGATATCAGTCTTTCCTCTGAGAGCGGCCAAATTGACGCGCACAATATGGCCAAGTCGCACCTACATGTCAGAAGTATGAACGCTCCTGTTAGCCTTACCGGCATTACCAATACGCATGTCGATGTTCAATCGAGCGGCGGCGCTGTGCACATGAGCAACGTCACCGGGCCGCGAGTCGCTGTAGGAACTACCAGCGGCAACGTCGATTATCATGGAGACTGCTCCGGCGGTGGCGACTACATTTTGACCACCCACAGCGGCGAAATCGATATGTGGCTCCCCAAATCTGCATCGGTTGAGCTTTCTGCGCGCTCACACACCGGCTCGGTTGAGAACGAATTCCCACTTGAAGAAACGAACCACCCCAACCTCCCCACTTCGCAGGGACGTTCCTTCGCAGGCACCTCGAATTCCGGCTCATCTTCGGTTGAGCTCCAGTCTTTCAGTGGTAAAATCCGCGTGAAGAAGCAGTAACATGGCTTTGTGCCATTAAACATTTTTATGACCCGAGTGGATGCAATTGATCCCGGCGCGCGGCATGCGTGCGTGCGGCCGCGCTAGATGCGATGCGTGGCGCTAATCGGGTTCATGGGCGCGGGCAAAACCACGGTAGGGCGCGCGCTGGCGCGTCGGCTGCACTGGAAATTTCGCGATTTGGATGCGGCCATCGAGCGACACGCACGACAAAGGGTTGCCGAGATCTTTGCAAAACGTGGAGAAACCTGGTTTCGCCGCGTGGAGACCCTCGCATTGCAAGACCTGCTGCAAGATCACGGCAGTCTGAGCGATCTGGTATTAGCGCTCGGCGGCGGGGCTTTCATTCAGCCGCAGAACCGCAGGCTGCTGAAAGAAGCAGGGGCTGTCACCGTGCTACTGGAAGCGCCGCTTGAAGAACTTCGGCGGCGATGTCAGAAAGAAAGCAAAGTGCGTCCGCTGGCGCAGCAGGAAGCTGGGTTCGCTGAGCTGTTTGCAGCCCGGCGTGCCGAATATGAACGGGCACGCTTTCGCGTGCAGACTTTGGGCAAGCCCGTTGAGCAGGTAGCCGCGGAAGTTGCTCAGTTGTTAACAGAGGTTCTAAAAGTGGAGGTAGAAAAGTGAAAGCAGTAAAGCTGGCCATTCTCTTGAGCGCCGTGTGCGTGTGGTCTCTTAGCCTGGGCGCATCAGATAAGCCCAGAGAAAAAAGCAATTCCAAGGTAGCGGATTCCGGGAGCTTTGGGATTTACCTGAATGGCAAGCGCGTAGGCACGGAAACGTTCAACATCACAGAAACGTTGAACAATGAGCGGCGGCCAGAGTACTCAACCACAACCTCAGAAATCAAGTTTGACGATGGCAAATTCAAAGCTGATCAGACTGCGGAAATGCAGGTTTCAGCCAAGGGAGAGCTGCGCTCGTATGTATGGCATGCCACTGTCCCGGATAAAGAAGAAGCCACAGTTGAGCCCAAAGACCAGCTTCTGGTGGAACATGTAATCCCCGCCGACCAGAAAAAAGTGGATGTTCCCCACATGCTGCCGACCTCCACCGTAATATTGGACGATAACTTTTTCTCCCAGCGAGAGGTGCTGCTGTGGTGGTATCTGGCCAATGGCTGCCAGCGCCAGAACAACGATCTGATGTGCGGCGCTCGCAAATTTGTGATTTTGGTTCCTCACCAGCATGCCTCCGGCAACGCGACACTGGAATTAGTGGGGCAAGACAAGGTCATGGTGAAAGGGAGTGAGCGCGAACTGAACAAGGTAAAGCTGGAAACCAATGGGCCGCTGGCCATGACCTGGCTCAGCGATCAGGCTCGCGAAGACGACTCAACCCAATGGCTCTTGTGGGTGGATGATCAATATAAGGTCATCAAGATGACCGTCGCCGGCAGCGGTATTGAGGTGGTAAGAGATTAACGGGAATCGAGACATCGGGGTCGTGAGATCTGTTTTTCTGCAATCTCGAGCGGGGTGAGGGAACCTTTTTTTGTGCAATCCCGAGCGGAGCGAGGGAACCCTATAGCAACTTTTCTGCAATCCCGAGCGAAGCGAGGGAACCCTATAGCAACTTTTCTGCAATCCCGAGCGAAGCGAGGGAACCCCTATAGCAACTTTTCTGCAATCCCGAGCGAAGCGAGGGAACCCTATAGCAACAAAGATTTCAAAAGTGAAACAGTTATCGCAATACAGCGATTCCTAAGTTTCTATATCCACTACCACACGTTCGCGGTTAACCATCTATTTCTTTCCACAACGCGCATCCTGAGGACGAGCATTTCTATGCTGCCACGAGCTTTGGCCCTGTTCCCATGAAGGACGAGGGATCGGCTCCGCTGCACATTGGGCTATCCAAAACTGCTTGCAGCGGGGCCTAAAGAGCAGCCGCTCAATAGCTTTAGTACTTCTGGATAACCTCCACAACGACTGAAACTGAGTTAAACTCTCCTTACACTTTCCCTCGGCTTGAATTGGCAATGGCAAACAACCACCGGTCTGACATTCTGTTCTTTTTCGGCGTAGCGCTGGCGATCTATGTGGCTTATACGGTGCGTGACGTGCTCATGCTCATCTATGCCAGTGCGCTGTTTGCCGTAGTGCTCTCGCCTGCAATTGGCGTCATCCAAAAGCTGCGGATCAACGGCTGGCGTGCGGGCCGTGGCTTTGCCATTGTGTTCCTTATTCTGATGCTGGTATTGGCGGGAACCCTCTTTGTGGTCTTCGCGCTGCCGCCGGTGTACCGTGACGGGCGTAATTTTTCTGCCGACTGGCCGCGCCATATGAACGAGATCAGTGAAGGCATCAAGCATTTGCCGTTTGCCTCCAAGATTGATCCAGCGGCCCTGCAAAAGTATGCCGGGGAGATTGTGGGCGGCGCTGGCGGGCTTTTCCTGAACCTGGCCGGCGGAATTTTTGGCCTGTTCACGGCGGTCATCCTCACGGTTTACTTCATTATTGATGGCGACCGCACTTTCCGGTGGGCGGTCTCAATCTTTCCGCTCAACCAGCAGACAAGGCTGTCCTCAACCCTGTTGCGAGCCAAGGCGCGCATGAGGAATTGGCTGCTCGGGCAAGCCGTCCTCATGTTTAGCCTGGGAACTTGCAGCCTGCTGGTGTATTGGGCGCTTGGCCTCAAATATTTTTATCTTCTGGCGATGTTTGCCGGCATCGCCAACATTGTGCCCATCGCTGGCCCCATCAGCGCAGTGGTGCTGGCATCAGTGGTGGCCGTGCTCGATTCGCCGGAAAAGCTGGTTGGCGTGATCATCTTTTTTGCCGTCTATTTCCAGTTTGAGAGCGGTTTTCTCTCTCCCCGCATCATGCGGCACACGCTCAACCTCTCTCCGCTGGCGGTGATTATCGCCTTGTCATTGGGCGGCGCTCTAGCCGGAGTGCTAGGCGCGCTGGTCTCAGTGCCTACGGCTGCATTAGTAATGGTCCTGGTGGATGAGTATCTGGTGAAGCGAAAGCCAGCAGCCGCTTCGGCGACAGCGGCGGATTGAGGCTTGCAGAGCGACTGTGCTCTTGCTGAAATCCCGAAGCGCAGCCGACCCAGCACGCGCGAGTTTCGTGTGATGGAATGGCGAGCGAGGGATTCATATAGTCACCAAAATCTATGGGCACAAATCTCCAGCCGTTTGGAAGTCCATTATGGATCTCTCGCTCCGCTCGAGATTGTCAGAAAAATCTTTTCTCCGTGTCTCCGTGCCTCCGTGGTGAAATTTCCTCAGGCCGCTCGTTGGGCTGCATCCTCCAATGATTTCCACTCCGTTGCGCTCAGTTTTAGTTCTGCCGCCGCAACGTTCTCTTCCAGATGTTTAACTTTTGAGGTCCCCGGAATAGGCAGCATCACAGGTGAACGATGGAGCAGCCATGCAATGGCCATCTGTGAAGTTGTCGCCTTATGGGCCTTCGCCAGTTTATCCAGCACGCCGCCCGGCTGGGTGAGTTCTCCGGCTGCCAGCGGGAACCAGGGAATAAACGCGATCTTGTTCTTTGTGCAATATTCAACCACGCCTTCATAAGCGCGGTCCGTGATGTTGTATTTGTTCTGGACGCTCGCCACGTTCACGATCTTTTGTGCCCGCTGGATATCGGCTACCGTGGTTTCTGAAATGCCAATGTGCCGGATCTTTCCTTCTTCCTGCATCTTCTTTAGCTCGCCCAGCGATTCTTCCACCGGCACTCTGGGATCGAAACGGTGAAGCTGATAAAGATCAATGCGCTCGACTTTCAATCGGCGCAGGCTCATCTCCACACATTGCCGCAGGTACTCGGCGCGCGCCACCGGCAGCCATTTGTTTGGGCCCTGGCGCGTCAGGCCGCCCTTGGTGGCGATGACCAGGTCCCTGGGATAAGGATGGAGCGCTTCAGCGATCAGGTTTTCGCTGACTTCAGGGCCATACGAATCGGCGGTGTCAATAAAATTCACGTTCAAGTCGAGCAGGCGCTTCAGCACGCGCTTGCACTCGGCCGGATCTTTGGGGTCGCCCCAAATGCCTTCGCCGGTAAGGCGCATGGCGCCAAATCCCAGGCGATTTACGTTGAGTTCTCCAATGGAAACTGTGCCGACACTGGCTGCATTCGGTGTAGTCATAATGAAAGTTTGGATTCTGATATCAAGCGGCGAGATTCCAATTCTTTAGCTTTTCAACAAGCCAGCCATCAGCACTAAGCCATCAGCCATCAGCCAAGCGGCCTTATCTCATTGCTTCACCATGTGTCTCTTTTTTGAGGTTCACTCCAGACTGTCACCGCAAAGGATGCAAAGTGCGCAAAAGGGAACAAAGCCCCAAGGAAGATATCGGCCTCCATTTGCGTCCTTCGCGCCCTTAGCGGTAGTTTAGGGGCTGAATGCTAATGGCTGATGGCTGATTGCTTTCCTGCTAAAATCTAATTTCACAGTCCCATGAACAACAAAATTCCAGTCGGCATTCTCGGCGCTACCGGGACGGTCGGGCAGAGGTTTATTCAACTGCTCGATGAGCACCCGTGGTTTGAAGTTACCTGGCTTGCGGCATCTGACCGCTCTGCCGGAAAACCCTATGCCGAAGCCGCTAAGTGGAACCTGGCCACGCCGATTCCGGCGAAGATCGCCGCCATAAAGGTCTCTGCCTCTGCGCCGGATAAAAGTACGCCCCGTCTGGTCTTTGCCGCTCTTGACGCGACTGCAGCGCAGCAGATCGAACCTCTCTTCGCTGAAGCCGGGCACGCCGTGGTCTCAAACTCTTCTGCCTTCCGCATGCATGAAGAAGTTCCGCTGGTGATTCCTGAGGTCAATGGCGACCACGTTGCGCTCATCAAGTCGCAGAGCTGGTACAAGAAAAACGGCGGCTTCATGGTGACCAACCCCAACTGCTCCGCCATTGGATTGGTATTGGCGCTGGCTCCGCTACACCATCGTTTCGGCATCGATAAAATTTTTGTCGCCACCATGCAGGCCATCAGCGGCGCGGGCTATCCCGGTGTGCCTTCCATGGACATCCTGGGCAACGTGATTCCTTACATCGCCAAAGAAGAAGACAAGATGGAAGCCGAGTCGCGCAAGCTGCTCGGCACGTTGAATGGCTCGCGCGTTGTTCCTGCCGATCTCACGCTCAGCGCGCATTGCAATCGCGTGGCCGTAGAAGACGGGCATACGGAGTCGGTCTCGCTTAAGCTGCGCCAGCCGGCTCAGGCGGAAGAGATCATCTCGGCGTGGAATGACTTCCGATGTCTGCCGCAGAAGCTCAAACTGCCCACCGCGCCGGAGCAGCCGGTGATCTATGATCGCGCGCCTGACCGTCCTCAGCCGCGGCTCGATCGCGACCGTGGGCGCGGCATGAGCTCCGTTTGCGGCCGCCTGCGCCCCTGCAACATCTTCGACTGGAAATTTACCGTGCTCTCGCACAACACCATTCGCGGCGCTGCCGGCGCTGCTCTCCTGAACGGCGAGTTGCTCAAAGCACAGGGATATCTGGATTGATGGATTTTGATCGCAAAGAGCAGCGCATCGCAATTCTGAGCATTGTCGGTGTTTTCTTACTCGTGACTGCGTTCTGGATTCTGATACGACCTGGTTTTTCCAAATACTTAATGCATAGATCGGAAATGAAGCTGAAGGAGAAGCTGCAAGACATAAGGCCGCCCGGCGGAGATAAACCCGGCGATATTCAGATCACGCGTGTACCGAAGTTCGGTTTCATATCTGCCTCTCGCTTGGATGGGGCGAACTTAGATTGCATTTCCGGTGAAACGTACTACAGAAATGAGTTTACAAACGCAGGCTTTCGCTACGACGGTGAAAAAGTTGATCCGAAGCAACACACCAAAACTCTCTCGCTTTCTGGGGACGCCTATGGCGCTAGCGTGCTCTGCTGGGATTTGCAGTCCGACCTTCGCAAA
>DASRDW010000265.1:0-18133 GCA_035652415.1 Candidatus Angelobacter sp.
CAATCTATTGGCATGGCGTCACCCAATATGATCGCCTACCAGCGCTATAACGCTCTGATGATGCTGATGGCAGGCATGAAGAACGGCGAATTAGAGAACGCCGCGCCTATCGGTGGCATGGCGGCGGTAATGATCTACCAGCCCAGCGATGTTTATGGGCGGTCCAAATACAATCCGCTGGCGTTGCGCGCCATGGTGATTGACAAGCTGCGCGAGCGCCTGCTGGGCCTGATCTTTGTGCCTGAAGGCCCTTTGCCCGCCGGGCAGCAGCCAACCCTGGACGACATTCTGGCCAAACGCGTTATAGGTCACCTTTACGATTGCTACCGGCAAAGCTGGGTGGCAAGCCCTGAGCCAGATTACGTAGCGGCCGGAAACACGCCTTTACGTGCCCAGGTAGAGCAACTCCAAGCCATTTTGGATGCGCCAAAAGATACGGTAAAGGTGAAGGAACAGTCTGTCCCCAAGCCAGCCAGCGGCTTGAGCGATGCTGAGCGCAATGTGCTCGAGTCGCGAGGCCTGCTTAATGTGCAAGGCAAGATTACGCCGCAGGTCATCACCAAGGAGTCGTTAGACACGCCAGAAAAACTTCTTTCACAGGAACAATGGGAAGCGATTTACAGCGTGCCTAAGGGTGAAATCACCATTGAGCGCATTCAGCACGCGTTCTACATGGCCGCGAACTATGGTTTCCAGATCCTCAACGGCAACTTTGCCGCCGCTATTGATGACTATGAATTGAAGCTCCGCTTCATGAATGATCTGGCTACCTATCGCATTGACGTTTCCTGGTTGTGGGCTCTCCTGCATCACCAAGCGGCAATCACCAAAGATGGTTGTCTCAAACGCCCAACACTCACAGAAGACGGCGTTGAACCAGCAGCAAACGCCGATCAGGTGAAAGCGGGAACACGCTTCACCCGTGATCTTTTCGATAAATTGTGGAACTATCACAATGAGTGGACGACCGCATTCTTTGCTGAGCAGGACCGCCGCGGCGATCCAGGCCGATTTGACCGTAGCAAGGCCGACCTGATCATGGAGATCCTGAGAAAGCAACTGCCTTCACAGCGATACATCCAGCACAGCGCCCGCGTTCTGTTTGTTGTGGGCAGGGCCAGCAAGCAAGAAAGCGCTCAGTTGCTGGAAGCGATCTTTGACTTGAGCCGTGAGGAAGCAGTGAAACGTGTGCAGGCAGGCACCCTGAGCCAAGCCGCCCTTGCAGCCCACGATTATGTGTTTGATATTTTCCCCGATGCCAAAACGATTGCAACCCCATCACATGGCACCGCTGCAGATTAAGGCTTGTGAACAGATTTCTGCTTACTGGTGCTTCTATATAAAGAGTCTTTTTTATATATAAATACAGTAGTAGTAGTCGATGCCTGTGTACGCTGGGGAAAACGCTGACTAAATGAGTAATTATGCCTTGTCCCTTACGGTAAAGACGGTGAAAATCGAGGCATTGAGTCCGTGGATGGAGTGAAAAAACAGGAGCGCTGCTCCGCAGCAGTCCGAGATTTCCAACAAATCCACAGGCAAAAGCGCCGCGGCATTTTGAAGCCGTGGAAATCAAGGAGATGCTTGCCTGAACGGTAACAAAAGTAACCGGTTACGTACGACATAGGTTTTACTTTGTGGCCACATGCGCCGTTGGAAAACAGGACAACCGCAAGGCTACAATTTTAGGCATGTACAGGTGCCGCGCTTGTGATACAGCCCGCGAGACGTTCGCCGTAGTTCAATCTTCCAGCGGTGAAAATTGCTGACCCATTCCATCCCGTTCTCGCCAGATCACGCATCGGACTTTTTTAGCCAGTTCCCTGCCGCGTCGGCAGTTTTTTTTCTGCGTGGATCAGATGATGCGGCCGAGCCTTACGTCAGCAAGACTGCTAATCTCAGGAAACGATTGCAGCGGCTTCTCGCGCCGCCGGGATCGCAATCAAAACGCCTGAACCTGCGTGAACGCGTCGCAGTTATTGAATATTCGATTGCCGGCTCTGATTTTGAGTCCACGGTTCTGCTCTACAGGCTCTTGCGAAAACAATTTCCACAAAGTTATCCAAAGCGCCTCCGCTTGCGGCCTGCAACCCTGGTTCGCTTCAATCTGGAAAACCAATATCCCCGCGCTTATGTCACCACGCGCATCGGCAAGCTCACCGGCCAGTCTCTCTACTATGGCCCGTTTCGGTCGCGAGCTATCGCAGAGAAATTCCTGAACGATTCGCTCGATCTTTTCAAGATGCGACGCTGCACATTTGACCTGAATCCTGATCCAGGTTTTCCCGGCTGCGTCTATTCAGAGATGAAGATGTGCCTGGCACCGTGCTTCAAAGGTTGTACGGATGAAGCCTATGCAGCAGAGGTGGCGCGCGTACAGGAATATTTTGATACTGGCGGCCAATCATTCATTGGCGAATTGGAAGCTGAACGTGAGCGTCTCTCTGCCGCGCTTGATTTTGAGGCGGCAGCAGCGCAGCATGCAAAAATTGGCAAGGTAAAAAGCATTCTTGCGGCGTGTGATGAGATATGCCGACGGCTTGACCACCTGGATGCGGTAATTATTCAGCCTTCCGCTGAGCCAAAATCGGTTGCGCTTTTCCGTTTGCACCACGGCGAACTGACTGGCCCGGTCCAATTTGCAGTTGAAATCGAAAACGAAAGCCAGCCAATGGAAGCGCGCGTGCGCAATGCGCTGGAGCAGTTGGTCCCTTCAAGCAAATCTTCAGCACAGCGCTTCAACGAAGAGCTGGCCATCCTTAAGCGCTGGTACTATCGTAGCCACAAAGTGGGAGAAGTCTTCTTTGCCGACGATCAAGGCGAGTTGCCCATGCGCAGGATTGTGCGAGCGGTCAGCAGGATCTATAACGGTGAGAAAGAGACACAGTCTTCGCAGGATGCTGTAGAACAACCGACTACTCCTGATCTTACGAAAACGTAGGATCGGTTGAGTTGCAAACATCTGGCCAGGTCAGCGCGCTTCGATGCATTCACGCTGATCTCCCTTGCATCTTTGATTTTCTGTAGATCACGCTAATGCCTTCTCGCCAGCGTTCGTCAATACCGACCAGTGTCCATTCGATCGCGGGCGAAAAATAACGTAAGAGTACATCCACGGCCGGATGCACGCGCAGCGATGGAGCCACCAGCAGCAGCAAAGGCGCTCGCGGCGAAAGCTGCACGCCGGTGAAATAGCCGTGCTGCTGAAATTCCGCTCTGTTGTGGTGCCACAAGACGCGCGCCCAATAATCCAGGCCTTGCAGGGGAAGATGGATGTCCTCATCAGCCTTAAGCTCTAAAACTGCAAGCCTGCCTTCGCGGGTGCAGGTGAGCACATCAATCATGGCGCGATCAGAAGCCGAGAACGCAGGGACTTGTGAATAAACGTGAGCTGAGTCCAAGCGCGAATCGACTGCGGCCACATTTTTGAAGACCAGAGATTCCAGCCAGCGCTCAGGGTACATCCGCCACAGGGGATCACGACGGTCACCCTCAGCACAGCGCGCGGCAACGACAGTTGAAATAAATTCGGTGAAGGCCGGTTCAGTCTCTTCTGTCAGCCGCGTTTCATATCCTGGCGGACCAAAGATGATTTCTTCCGCCACTCGGAAAGTTCCTGGAATGTTGGCGGCTTTTACGCGGGCAAACTCGAGTCCATGCAAGCGAAACACAACCTCAGAAGGTGACAAGATGGTTGCTTCCGCTTGCGGAGCAAGAGCAAGCACCCTAGCTATGCTCTGCGCGAAGCGCGAACGCACCAGTGATGAATCCGGATAGCGCAGCAGATGGGTATTGATGTTTCCCTGGTCAGTAAAGTCTATCGACGTAAAAGATTCGTCACGCTCTTCAAGTTCAAAGAGTTGAAACTTGGCTGCATTCTGGTCCAGATGGGCCAGCCGAATTTGCAGGATAGCGGAAGTTTTGACCGGGACATACAACTTTAGTCCTTCCACAAGACAGCGACCGGCTTCGCGTTCGCGGCAGGCTTGCAACCATAGCAAGCCGAAGGTTAGCGATGCATCCACGGCGGCCTGCGTCTCTTCCTGATTCACGCCAAGCATGGCAAAGGCGCTGCGTCCTTTGCGGAGCAGACCTCGCGCATACACAGGCGAAAAGCTTTGCTCCAGGTCCATGGTGGTAGCGAGCCGTGATTTGTCCAATTGCCAGTCAGGCATCTGCCGACGCAATACGCGCTCCAGCAGGCGAGCATAGCGATTGCGCGTTGCTTTCTGAACGGTCGGGGTACGTCGATCACGGCTGCGGCAGATTTCCAGCTTGATGGGACGCGCCTGGGCAAAGCGGCGCACGCTCAACGCCAATGAGCCATTCTTCGTTTCCAGATCAACTACTTCTCGCACCAGGTTGCGCTCTTCTGACCACAGATGCAGCAGGCAGCGGCCTTTTTCTGAAGAAATTGAATATTGTGCGGTCGCCAGATCGAAAAGCGTCTGCCCATCTTCTATAACCAGAGCATCGCGCGAGGCAGCTAGAAAATCATAGAGCGAGCGTGCAAGTAAATCGGGAGTCATTAGGTCTGGCAGCCCTACGATGGCTGCTATGGGCATATTCAATTACGCGCGCCAAATCACTTTGTTGCTGGCGCACCCGCAGCGGCGGCTTTGCTGGCCAGCAGCGCGCCTTTGCCATCTGAACGAACGATCTGCAACGCGGTTTCAACCATGCTGCCCAGCTCAGCCAGATTTGCCGGCAGCAGTACAGTGGTGCTCTCTTTGGCGATATTGCCAAACTGGTTTACGTAGTCTTTGGCCACCTGAAGCTGGAGCGCCTCCATGCCGCCCGGTTTAGACACCATCTCAGCAATAGCCTGAATCGCATTTGCGGTGGCTTTGGCCACCAACTCAATGGCCTGCGCTTGTCCGGTGGCGCGATTGATGGCGGCTTGCTGCTCGCCTTCAGACCGGTTGATCTCAGCCTGGCGCTGGCCCTCAGCAATGTTGATCTGCTGGGTGCGGTCGCCTTCAGACTTTGCGATCGTGGCGCGGCGCTCGCGGTCTGCCGTAATCTGTAGTTCCATGGCGCGAATGATAGCTTGCGGCGGCGTGATGTCGCGTATCTCATAGCGCAGGACTTTTACGCCCCAGGTGATGCCCGCTTCGTCCAGCGCCTGCACGATTTCTGCGTTAATGGTGGCGCGTGAGCTGAGCACCTGATCCAGGTCCATGGTGCCGATGGCCGAGCGAAGAGTAGTTTGGGCCAACTGGGTGATAGCCAGCGTGTAGCTGCTGGAGCCATAGGATGCCAGCTTGGCATCCGTTACTTGGTAATAGAGGATGCCATCCACGGTGACCTGGGTATTGTCCTTGGTGATGCAAACCTGCGGCTGCACTTCCATGGGAATCTCACGCAGGTTGTGCTTGTAAGCAACGCGGTCAACAAACGGCGCAATAATGTTCAGTCCGGCGCCAAGCGCTCCACGATCCACGCGCTCTGCTGCGGGACAATCTTCAGCGATTTAAGAACAATCAACATAGCCGCAAAAACCGCGATCACACCAACGATCTCAAACATTTATGCTTCTCCGATTAGGGATTGATGAGTTTCAAGGTGTTGCCTTCCAGTTCCTGGATCTTCAAGCGTTCGCCCGGCGCAGGCTCCGGACCGGCGTAAACCGCGTCCCACTCCGTTCCGCGATAGATCACGCGCAAGCGGCCATCGCGCACAGCCAGAACTTTCACTATCTGGCCGTGGTCGGCAGGAAGATGTGGAGTAAGACTACGCGCGCGCATCCTGCCCGCTATTGGAACGCCAATGAGGTTTGCCATGATCACGACAAGTAGCTGAATCGCAACGCCCCAATGAAAAACCAGGACTACGATGGTAGCTAACGCGCAGGCGATGGACACAATGAGCAAGTAAAAAGTGCGGTGGGTCAGCTCAATGATAAGTGCGATCAATGCGATCAGCGCCCAGAGCGCTGCATGGAAATCAATGCTCATACTCTTTAAAGTCTCTGTATTTGACTTGAATGGCGCGCAAATCATATCCCGAGTTGCGGGATAGTTCAAATAATTCCTGAGCCTAGAGGAGCTAGTACTCCACCTTATCTGGCTTGGCTTGCCACAATTTGAACGGTGCTAAAGCCTGCGCGTGGTTGAGCTGGGAAATGGGTAGCTGTTGCTTCTGGTAGGGCAGGCAAATCTGCTCACGGATGAAGGAATCGTCAAACCCGACGTCAGCGGCGGCTTTGCCCGGAGCGGCAAAGAATACATGAGCAGGCCGTGCCCAGTAGATTGCTCCAAGGCACATGGGGCATGGCTCGCAACTGCAGTAGATCTCGCAGCCAGAAAGTTCAAAGCTCTTTAATATCTGGCAAGCCTTGCGGATCGCCACAATTTCCGCGTGAGCAGTGGGATCCTGGCTGGCGGTGACCTGATTCGTGCCGGTGGCGACGATCTGCCCGTCTTTTACTACCAGAGCACCAAATGGTCCGCCCTGGCCGCTTTGCACGTTTTCAATGGCCAGTTGAATGGTTTTGAGAATGAATTCATTTCGGTCCATGTTGTCACCCATAAGGATAGAAGACAAAGAACAGGAGCGAGAATGCTGTCAGTACGTACAACGCCGGCTTGACCTGCCTGATCCTGCCCGCCACCAGCTTGCATAAAGGATACAAAACAAATCCTGCGCAGATTCCTACTGCAATATTGAAGGTAAAGCACATCAGCGTGACCACAGCAAATGCAGGAATGGACTCAGAGTAATCGGCAAAGTTGATTTTTGTAATGGGCTCCAGCATGAACAAGCCAACAATAATCAATGCAGGGCCATAAGCTTGAGCAGGGATCGCGGCGACGAACGGAGCAAAGAACAGCGTCAAGGCAAAGCAGGCGGCGGTCACAAGAGCAGTGAGGCCGGTGCGCCCGCCAGACTCAATTCCGGTGGCCGATTCAACATACGCGCCTGAAGTAGTTGTGCCCACAACCGGAGCAAGGCAGGTGGTTAGCGCATCCACCAGCATGGGTCGCTCAATCTGGGGAAGGTTGCCGTTCTCATCCAGAAATCCAGCGCGGGCGGAAAGGCCAATGAGAGTTCCCATGGTGTCAACAAAAGCCATGATGAAGATGGTGAGCACAATGGGCAAAGCGCTCCAGGTTAACGCACCATGAAAATCGAGCTTCCAGAAAATCGCGCCCAGGCTCGGCGGAAAGCTCAATAGATGGCTCGGGGGCGGCGTTACTCTGAAAATATAACCAACGATCGCAGTAGCAAGAATTCCCAACAGGATCGCGCCGCGCACTTTGCGAATGACCAGGATGGAGATCAAGAGGAAGCCAGCAATCGCCAAAAGCACAAGCGCAGTATTCAGATGGCCCGCGCGGACCGGCGCTCCGGGCGCTCCCAAAATCACAATGTCAGTCTGGTTCAGGCCAATGAAGGTCAGAAAGAGACCTATGCCCACGGCAAAGCTGTATCGCAGCGAGAGGGGAACAGCATCAACCATCCATTGGCGCAGCCGCAAGAGCGTGAGCAGTATGAATATCGCGCCGGCAATACAGATTGCCGCCAGCGCGGTTTGCCATTTGTAGCCAAGCTGCCCGCAAACCGTGAACGCAATAAACGCGTTTTCTCCCATATATGGCGCAATGGCAAATGGACGGTTGGCATACAGTCCCATCAGCGCGCAGCCAAAGACCGCGGCTACAACGGTGGCTACAAAACTTGGTCCAACCGGAATGCCAGCGTTGCTGAGAATGGCGGGATTGACCACCACGATGTAGGACATGGTAGTGAAGGTGGTTAAGCCGGCGATGAACTCGCGGGAAAAAGTAGTGCCATGTTTTTCAAACTGAAAGAACCGCTCAAGCGCGTTCATTCTGAGTGCGGCCTCGGTTTCAGTGTCCGATCAAGATAGGCCAAATAACCGCAGAGCAGGCGATAGGTGTCATAGTAATTGTTGGGACGAAATTGCGTTGTGGCGCCGTCCACGTTTTGCTTTGTAAGCGAGTGAATGGTGATCTGCGGGATATGGCGCGCGGCAAAAGGATCCGAGTCTGTATTGCCTACGGCAGCTATATCAATCTGACTGGCGGGCAGCTTTAAGGTATACACCATTACGATGAGGTCATGAACCAGGTCTTTATCAGAATGCGCCACCCAAATCTTGGTGGGAGAAAGGCCCAGAGCATCAATATTCACCATGGCTTCAGCATGGCCAAGCTGGGCCTGGGTCAAATGCTGGACGAAAAATTCGGCCCCGGCTGGATTATTGTCGTGATCAGCAAAAGCCACAAAAACAAAACTGTGGCTGCGCTTACTTTCCCGCAGGCTTTGGTAGAGAGCGGGCAACAGTGATGCTCCGCTCCAGTTGTCCAGAGGTCGTTGGGGAGAGTTGCGATCATAGTGCGCGCCAACAATCACCATTTCGCTTTTGCCTGAGCCCAGCCGGCAAATAATGTTTGGTGTATCCTCGCCTTCAATTTTCTGTTCAGTAAGGTTTGTGCCGCTGCAGCCTGCCAGGAAAAACAATTCCTTGAGCTGTGCCGCCCGTTCTTCATTGGTTTCAGGAATGGTCTTCATGCGCTGCAGGATGGTGGATTTCTCTGCGGCGTTGAACTGCACCTTCTGCGCCAGAATGGCTCCGCAGAAAACAAGACTAATGATTGCGACTACCAGACCCGGCCCACGCATGGTCAGGTTATCTTACACGGGCAAGAAGCCGGTTTCGACCCCAAAGCACAACGCGGCCGCTTTCAGGCGGCTTTGAATGACAACCGATTTTCAGTTTTCTCGATGTAGGCCCACGGGACATTTGGATCGTGGGTAAACATGGTGAGCCATTGTTCTGGAATAGCCCGAGCATAGTACCGTTTGCGATTCTCCAGCACTTCCAACGGAAAAAGATCGTAGGACATGGCCCAGACGGGTTCAAGGTGCCATGTGGTGGGAATGAGGTCAGAAATATAGCAAGCAGTTTTACCGCCGCTGCGAACAAAGACAGCCCACATGTTGCGTGTATGTCCAGGCCAGACCTCAACGGAGATTCCCGGAGCAATCTCCGCGTTGCCGTCGATGAGCTGCATCTGGCCGGATTGGATCAACGGATCATAATTCGGACTCAGGTAACTTACGCGATCGCGGTCGGTCTGCAATTTGCCGTGTTCCCATTCTCCTTTAGGCGCATAGTACCTGGCATTTGGAAACGTGGCTACGGCTGCGCCGTCCTTGTAAACGGTGTTCCAGCCGCAGTGGTCAAAGTGCAGATGCGAGTTGATGACGATATCGATCTGCTCCGGTGCTGTGCCGGTGGCGCGCAGGGTGTCGAGAAGTTTTTCCTGCGCTTGAAATATCTTTTTTCTTTTCTCTTCCAGCTTGTTGCCGATCCCGGTTTCAATCAAGATGTTTTGCTTGCCGGTGCACACCAGAACGGAATTGCAGCTCACGCTGATCCGGTTGAGTTCATCGGCCTTGACCTTCTTCTCCCACATCACTTTGGGAATAATGCTGAAGAAAGCTCCGCCATCAGCGACGTACGTACCGTCAGAGATGGAGGTCAACTGGAAATCGCCCAGCGAGATGGTCTGACTCTGCAAGTCTTTACTCCGTACCTAACAGCTCATGCTGGAAAAATGATTGGATGCGGGTAAACAAATGAACGCGAGTCCCGGGTCCGGAAATGCTGTGTGTCTTGCGCGGGTAAATCATCAGGTCAAACTGCTTTCCGGCATTGATGAGCGCATAGGCCATCTGCATTGTATTTTGCATATGCACGTTGTCGTCGCTGGTGCCGTGGACCTCAAGCAGATGACCTTTCAAATTCCCCGCGTAGGTAATGGGCGAACCTTTCTTGTATCCGGCCTCAAATTGCGGGACCAAGCCAGCGTAGCGCTCAGTGTAAATGGAGTCATAATTCTTCCAGTCTGTAACCGGGGCCACGGCAATGCCGGCCTTAAAACGGTCTGAGTGCGTCATGGCCATGAGCGTCATATAGCCGCCATAACTCCAGCCCCACCAACCCATGCGTGAGCCGTCGAGCTGCGGGAATTTGGCCAGCGCCTGGTCTATGGAATCAAGCTGGTCTTTGATTTCAACCTCGCCGAAGTTATGCATTAGCGCGGCGGCAAACTTCTTTCCGCGCGCGCCCATGCCGCGATTATCAACCTGAAGCACGGCAATGCCATCGCGCAACAGGATTTCATTAAAGAGAAAGTTGGCGCCGCCCCACTCGTCGCGCACCGTCTGGCCATGCGGCCCGCCATAAGGATTGTTGAGCAATGGGATTTTTTTGCCGGCGCTGTCTGGCGGCAGATAAATGATGCCGTGCAGCACCGTGCCGTCTTCCGCTTTGAAATCGACAAACTGCGGGGGCACAAGCTTATAGGTATCAACGCTCTTGGATTGCCAGAACGTATTGCAGCTTCCGCCCACGCTGCAGAAAGAGAGCTGCGGAGGAGTCATGATCGCGGAATAGTGATCGACATAATATTTGTTGTTCGGCGCAAGCGTGGCCTGGTGCGTCCCACCTTTGGCCAGAACCTGGAAATTGCTTCCATCCAACTTCACGCTGCAAAGTACGCGCTGGCGAGCATCACCGGCATTCGTGGTCACGTAAACGGTGCCGGTGGCCTCGTCAACACCATCCGTGTCAAACACCTCAAAGTCGCCCCTGGTGATCTGGTTTACCAGCTTGGCGTCTGCCGCCAGCGGATTCGCTTTATCGAATGAATACAGATAAAGATGAGTGTGACCATCGCGCCAAGAGGGCCAGATAAACTTGTCTCCGGACTTCAGAATTTGGAAATTATCGTCAGTCTCTATCCAGGTATCACTTTTTTCGCTCATCACGCGCCGCGACTTGCCGCTGGCAGCGTCAACAAAATAGAGATCCAGCTGGTTCTGTGCGCGATTGAGCACCGTGGCCCAGATCACGCCGTCACGCACCCAGCCAAAACGGGGGATGTACATATCTTTTTCATCGGTCAGATGAATCCACTTGACCGCGCCGCCACCGGCATTGACCACGCCGAGCCTGACTTCAGGATTGGGATCGCCGACTTTGGGATATTTTTCCTGATAGACCGTCGGGTGCTGCGGAATGTAGTCCGTGATGGGATAGGTTGGGACTTTCGTCTCATTCATCTGGATGAAGACGATCTTGCTTGAATCGGGCGACCAGAAATAATTGCTGCGGACCCCAAGCTCTTCGGAATAAACCCAGTCCACTTCGCCATTGAGCAAATTTTCATTGGTGTCATTGGTAAGCACTTTTTCGCTGCCGCCGCTCACAGGCTTTACCACCAGGTTGTGCTTGCGTACGTAGGAAAGCTGCTTGCCGTCAGCGGAGAATTTGGGATCGTCGGCCGATTCCCCCTGCCCACTTAGCGGCACATACTTCCCGGTGGAGAGCGTGTAATACCAGAGCTGGCCGTTAGAGTCGAAAAGAATGTGCTCGGAATCAGGCGTCCAGTGATAGCCGGCCACATGATAGCGGGCACGGTTGTCCTTCTCGCGGTCGTCCTTGGAGCCGGTGACCGAGGGCTTCATGGCGGCAATCTTCTCTGAAGTTACCAGCACCGCCGGCTTGCCTGAGGTCACGTCAATGTAATAGAGGTCGGCCTTCTCGCCCTGCTCCTGATGCAGGAAATAGGAAACCTTTTTGCCGTCAGGACTCCACTGGATCGTATCCGGTGCGCGGCCGGTGAGGCCGTTGGGGGCATAAATGGATTCGATGGTGAGTTCTTGCGCAGCGGCTACGGTGTAAGCAAACGCGATCAGTACGGCAGAGAGAAAGAACCTCTTCACAGGCGGTCTCCAAGGGGTGAGGTGAAACGGAAAAGTTTACAACGAGAGCCCGATAAATGCGTAATTTCGTGAGAAGCCGCAGACGCTCCGGAGCCAAAAAACTCCCTCGCGACCGGAAACAGCTAAAATGTCTTGTTCATTTCTTCCGGAGGTAAAACATGCCGCGGGTAAAGCATGTCTCGGCGAAAAAAGGCGATGTGATCTTGATGGTAGGCACCATGAAGGGTGCGTTTGTGCTGCGCTCAAATGGCGCGCGCAAGAAATGGGACGTGGGCGGCCCCTATTCCATTGGCTCGCCGGTGTATGCCATGGCATTCGATCAGCGGCAGGGAAGGCACCGGCTATGGTGGTCACAGCAGAGCTTTCGCTGGGGCACGGTGCTTTGCTCATCTGACGATTACGGCAAGACCATCACCGAACCAGAAGGTTATTCGGTGAAATTTCCGGTGGAATCCAAGCTGGCGTTGAAAAATATCTGGCAGATTCGCATTGGACGCGACGAAGAACCAGAGACGCTTTATTGCGGAGTGGAGCCTGCTGCGCTGTTTGAATCGCGCGATGCGGGCCAGACCTGGTCTCCAGTGCAAGGGCTGCTGGAGCATCCACATCGCCCCAAATGGGTGCCGGGAGGCGGAGGAATGTGCCTGCACACAATTCTTCCTGATCCAGCCGACCGTAAACGGATGTTCATTGCTATTTCTACGGCGGGAGCGTATCGCACAGATGATGGCGGAACGAGTTGGCAGGCGCGCAATCAGGGTGTACGCGCCGTGTTTCTGCCGGATCAATATCCGGAGTTCGGCCAATGCGTGCACAAGATGGTGCAACATCCGGCGCAGCCGCAGAGGCTCTTTCTGCAGAACCACTGGGGGCTTTACCGCAGCGATGATGGCGGCAATTCGTGGAAAGGCATTGCCAATGGCGTGCCTTCAGACTTTGGTTTCTGCATGGCGATCCATCCCCATAATCCGGACACGGTCTATATCGTTCCCATTGAGTCTGACGAGTATCGCTGTACGCCGGAAGGCAAGCTGCGCGTCTATTGCACACGCAATGCCGGGAAGAGCTGGGAGCCGCTGACGCGCGGCTTGCCGCAAAAGGACGCGCTGGAGACGGTGTTGCGCGATTCCCTGGCTACAGACACGTGCTCTTCTGCGGGAATTTATTTCGGCACCAGAAGCGGCAAGGTCTATGGCTCCGCCGATGAAGGCAAGTCATGGCAACTGGTGATTGGAGGATTGCCGCCAGTGGTCTGTGTGCGTGCAGCACTGGTGGATGGAGAAGGAACTGTTTCAACGCGGAGACGCGGCGGCGCGGAGAAAAAAAGCGCAAAGAAACGGAATGCGGGCAGCAAGAGAACGCGATCAAAACAAACAGCCAAGGGCCGTATGCGCGCAGGCAAGAGATAAAAGCTATGGCCATCAGCTTCCGCATTCCGAATTATCTGGCCTCTCTGGCGGGAGGGCAAACCTCGCTGGCGATCGATACTTCGCCCGCAACGGTTGACGAGGCGCTGGAATCTCTCTGGAAAGCCCACCCGGTACTGCGCGACCGCATAGTGGATGAACAGGGCGAGGTACGCCAGCACATCAATATTTTTGTGGGCGATGAAGCCATCCGCTTTGCCGATGGATTGGGCACCAAGGTTCCCAACGGTACAGAGATACTCATTGTGCCCGCGGTGAGCGGAGGCTAATCATTTTAGAAAATGCTGTGGCCTCTTAAACACAAGGTCCCTCCGCTCTACTCGCGCGCTGATGACTGCGCGCGCTCGCTTACGAGCATCGGGATGACGAGGTTTAGGGATACAGCAAAAACTAAATGGTTTAAGGCTCATTCAGCGGCGTGCTCGCTCCTTCAAACACCTTGGTCACGCTGTTGCGGCCAACGCCGTAGATGATGAAGCTGGCGTTATCAAAGCTGTATTCACGAAAGAGCAGCTCGCCCAAGCCGTCACCATCTACATCCACGGCATCAATCAGCTCCAGGCGCGGCGCTACGTCAAGCCGGGATGAATCGGTCACGCTGGATGACAGCTTCTGCGGAACGCCGTCAAAGTCTACGCGCGCAATCACCGTTACGTAACGAGAGATAAACTTTCCCGATGAGCCCTTGGTTGCGGTCGCAAGATAGCTGCCGGGGACCTCCGCGCTCATGACAAGAACAGCGTCGTTACTCAGATCGAGATCAAAGCTGCGCATGGTGACGTTCTTGAGTGAGTCCTCAGGCGTGAGTTGGGCGTTCTCATGCGGTAGCTGGGCCAGCACCAGCTTGCGCATCTTGGCCTCCATCTGCTGTTCTTCGCCGGGCTTCCAGATGAAATCAAAAGAGCGTGAGTCGCTGGGCTGATTATCAGAGATGCCGACAAAGGTCCGGGTTCCTGCAGGGATAACAGCCAAATGCGTTTCCGGCACGGTCCCGGGAGCAGACTTCCCCGATGCAGCAGGTGTGGGGGAGGGCGAAGGTGCAGACTCAGGGTTTTCTGTACGCCTTCTTAGAATCGGCCGTCCAGAATCATCTTCAGAAGAAGAAGAGGAAGACGTCTGCACTTGCGCTTCTTGAGAAGTTGGACTGGGCGCAGCGGTGGATGCGCCGGCACCAGTGCCAGCATCACCGTGATGAAGGATAGGCCGGCCGTCGCCGGCATCTACCTTGGGCGCCGGGGTCTCAGTCTTTTTGGCTGCCGTAATCGCTTGCCACTTGCCGAATGCTCTCCAGGCGTCATTTCTTTCTACGCCGTTCGTGATGGTTACATAGCCTTGAGGGACGCCGCTTTTTTGCGCTTCATACACAATGCCGTTGTCCAGCGCCATGGGCCTGGGTGCGGATTTGTAAGTGCTCGCGTCCTGGAAAGTGCCATCGTCGAGGACAGTGACTGGGAAGACCCGAGTGGAGACGACGCCAGCCGGATCCGTTGTTACTTCAAGCACAGCGGTGGCGCGGAGTTTATGCGCTTTCCTGCGCTGTGCGTTGCCAGCGATGGTTAGGGCAAAAACCAGCAGAACCAAAATTACTGGAGCAAGGCTGGCCAGGAGCTTTTTTCTGCTATATAAATTCATTTGACGTTATAAACACGGAAAATCCATGCAAGTTAATGATAAAGCCCCAGAGTTCTCTCTTGCCAATGAAGAAGGCCAGCCGGTGGCCTTGAAGGACTATCGCGGCAAGAACGTGGTCCTGTTTTTTTACCCCAAGGCCAATACGCCCGGTTGAACGCTGGAGGCGTGCGGGTTCCGCGACGCATTCCAGAAAATCCAGCGCGCAGGCGCCATGGTGTTCGGCATTTCCGGGGACAAGCCTTTCGCGCAAAAGAAATTCAAAGAGAAATACGACCTGCCTTACTCTCTCCTGGCCGATGAAGACAAAGCGGTAGCGAAGCAGTTCGACGTGCTCAAAGAGAAAAGCATGTACGGGCGGAAATACATGGGAATTGACCGGACGACGTTTGTTGTTGCTCCTGACGGCAAGATCAGCGCGATTGTGAACGGCGTCAAACCGGAAGAGCATGCTGCGGCGGTGCTGGCGGCGTTGAAGAAATAAAGGCGAGTGTAGAGCTGAGCGGTTGCTGCTCTTTAGGGCCGCCAATCTTCAAGCAGTCTTAGATAGCTTTATGGTGCAGCGGAGCCGATCCTTCGTCCTCGCGAAAACAGGACCAAAGCTCATGGCAGCATAGAATGCTCGTCCTCAGGATGGCGCGTCGCGGGGGAGATGATGGTTAACCGCGAATGTGTGGTAGTGGATACAGCAACTTCAGGAATCGCTATAAAAAGGAAAGCCAGCGGTTTTCGATAAGAAAGCGCTGGCGGGGAATAGTTAGATCAGCTCTGCGCTGCATGGATCGCAACGAGCTTCCGTGCGGAAAGAAAAACGCGATTAGGCGCTATTTTGATCCGGTAATCGTAAACGTCAATACACTCTCTGCCGGAATTGATACTTCTTCCTTGCCTGTGGCAGCGGCAACTCCAGTCCCTGCGCCTGCGCCGGCCATGGTGCCAATCGCAGCACCCTTGCCTCCTCCGGCCAAGCCTCCAATCAAGGCACCGGCGGCTGCTCCGCCACCAATTTTGGTTACGTTGCTCTTGGTATGGCTCTTGCCTTCACGGCTGACGCGCGAACTGTAAACAGTTTCTCCGTTGATGGAGGTTAAACGCAGGGAGAGCGCACCGGGCTTGTGCAGGCGTCCGCTGCGGTTCACGTAGGTGACTTTTCCGTGGACCGGATCGCCGGCCTTGGCCACCCGCTTGCCGTGGACAACAATGTCATGGGTGAGAGTTCCATGCCAGCTTTGCCCGGCAGTGGCGCTGGCCGAACTCAATGACGCGCCCAGCCGGACAGTGGCGTGGCTGCCTGCCGGAATAGTTGCGGCAGTAGCGGCCAGAAAAGAAGTCATTGTGAGGGCGAGCACAACAGATTTGCATAACCTCATACGCATTCCCCTTTAATGTGTGTTGCGGTCAGTTCCGGCCTGCCGCACAAGCCAGCAATTGTGAGCTGCTGGAGAGAATTTTATCGCCATAGGCATTCTGCTATAAACTTTCCGCTGAAAACGGAGGAACTAAATGAGGGTGTGGCCTTTGGTACTGCTTTTGGTAATGAGCGCTGGTGTTCTGGTGGCCCAAAGCAAGGGCGGCTCAAAGCAATTGCATGATCTCTTTGCCGCCGCCTGGGATTACGACATGCAGCAGTCGCCTGAAGAAGCTTCAGAGCTGGGCGATCGCCGCTGGAACACTGCCTGGGAAGATCAAAGTCCGGAAGCGTACGCGAGGCGCAACCAACACAACCAGGAAGTCCTGGCCGAGCTGGCCAAGATCGACCGCAACAGGCTGAATGCAACGGACCAGCTTAATTACGACCTCTTTCAAAAGCGCTACGCTGACCGAATTGAGAACTACAAATACCACTGGTACCTGATGTCATTTAACCAACGCGAAGGTCCGCAGACCAGTGACGATCTTGCCGATGCGCTGCGTTTTGAAAACGTGAAGGATTATGAAGACTGGCTGTTGCGCATGAACGCTGTTCCTGCGTTCCTGGACCACTTTACCACACTGCTGCGCGAAGGCATACGCGAGCGCATGGTCCATCCAAAGGTGATTATGGAGCGCATTCCCGGCCAAATTGATAAGCAGATTGTTACCGACCCAACGCAGAGCGGCTTCTACAAGCCTTTTCTCCATTTTCCCAAGACGATCTCTGAAGCTGACCAGCAACGGCTGCAGCAAGAAGCAAAGCAGGCCGTAACGCAACAAATTGTTCCCGCCTATACCAAACTGAAACAGTTCTTTGTGAGCGAATATCTGCCTGCTTGTTATAACCAAGTTGGCGCATGGCAGCTTCCGCATGGCGATGAGCTTTATGCCTATATGATTCGCCACTACACCACAACGCAGATGACCCCGGAGGAAGTTCATCAAACCGGGTTGCGAGAGGTGGCAAGAATCAATCGCGAGATGGACGCGGTGATGCAGCAGACGGGCTTTAAAGGCACGAGAGGAGAATTCTTTAATTTCCTGCGCACCGATCCACAGTTTTTCTATAAGACGCCGGAAGATCTCTTTGAAGCCTATAAGGCGCTAGCCAAGACCACTGATCCGAACCTGGTGAAGGTGTTCAGCAAGTTGCCGCGCGAGCCTTACGGAGTGGAAGCAATCCCAGCAGCAGTTGCGCCGGATACAACCGCGGCTTACTACCGTCCGGGAGCGGCGGATGGCTCACGCGCAGGTACCTACTTTGTTAATCTTTATAAACCTGAGGCCCGGCCAAAGTGGGAGATGACGGCACTTTCTCTGCATGAATCGGTGCCGGGGCATCACCTGCAGATTGCTTTGGCCCATGAATTGGGAGAAATGCCAAAATTTCGCCGCTTTGGCGAGTACACATCGTTTGTGGAAGGCTGGGGACTTTACGCGGAGTCTTTAGGCGACGATATGGGCCTTTACAGCGATCCTTATTCCAAGTTTGGCCAGCTCAGCTATGAGATGTGGCGCGCCGTGCGCCTGGTGGTGGATACCGGCATGCACGTGAAGCACTGGACGCGCGATCAGGCGATCAAATATTTCATGGAGAATTGTCCGAAACCTGAACTGGACGTCACGAATGAAATTGATCGCTACATTGCCTGGCCGGGGCAAGCGCTGGCTTATAAGATTGGCGAATTGAAGATCAAAGAGCTGCGTGCCCGCGCAAGTCAGCAGTTGGGCGCGAATTTTGATTTGAAGGAATTTCATGAAGTAGTGCTGGGTTCAGGCCCGTTGCCACTGGACATATTGGAACGCAACGTAAACACGTGGATTGCGAGCAAACAACGGCAGGTTGCGCACTCTGCTGCTCACTCCGCAAACCGGCAAAAAACAAAAACGGAACGCTGACGCAT
>DASRDW010000266.1:0-12515 GCA_035652415.1 Candidatus Angelobacter sp.
TGGCGAAGGTTGGGAAGAGGTCGTCGGCACCGTGGCTGGCGATGATACGGTGCTGGTCATTGCCCCGGACAACAAAACCGCCAAGCGACTCCAGACGCGCCTTGAGGAAATGCGCGCCTGATGCCACAGACAATCCAGCCCGCGGTTGTTGGAGCAACCGGCTATGCCGGTTTTGAATTGGTGCGTCTGCTCGCGCGCCATCCTCAGGCCAAAAAACCGGTGCTGTTCACCCGCAACGGCGAAGCCGGCGCCACAGCAAAGCTTGATGAACTATATCCCCACGTGAGCGGCAACGGTGGCTTTCCGCTTGAGCCTTTCAAGTGGGAAACCCTCAAAGCAAAAGGCGTGGATGTGTTATTTCTCGCCACCCCGCACGAAGTCTCACGTGAGTGGGTACCAGAAGCCGTGAAGCAGGGCGTACACGTGATCGACCTGAGCGGCGCGTGGCGGCTGGAGTCTGCAGAGAACCGTGCGATTTACGACTTCAAAGATGAGAATCCGGAGTTTGCTGACAAATTGACTTCGCAGGCGGTGTACGGGATTCCCGAACTGCATCGCGACGAATTGAAAGAAGCTGCGTTGGTGGCAAATGCAGGCTGCTATGCAACGTCCATCATTCTGGCGCTAGCCCCACTGGTGCGTGCCGGACTGGTTGATGTGGAACACGGCATCATCTGCGACTCAAAGTCCGGCGTCTCCGGTGCTGGCAAGCAGCCCACGCAGAAGACCCACTTTGTCGAAGTCGCTGAGAATCTCTCCGCCTACTCGGTCTTCAATCATCGCCACACGGGCGAGATTCTGGAGCAGCTTGGCCTGACGGCAGATCAACTGATCTTCACGCCGCATCTGCTGCCCATCCCGCGCGGGATTCTCTCAACCATCTACGTGCGGCTGGCCTCGAAGATGACCACTCAGCAAGTAGAAGACTGTGTGCGGAGTTTCTATGCAGGATCGCCGTGGGTGCGGATCTTCCCTGCGGGCAAGCTGCCGCAGATTCAGTATTCGCTGCACACCAATTATTGCGACGTCGGCTTTACGCTGGCGCCGGATGGACAACGGCTGGTGATTGTGAGCTGCCTGGACAACCTGATGAAGGGCGCTGCCGGGCAGGCAGTACAAAACATGAACCTGATGTTTGGCTGGAATGAAGAGGAGGGCCTGAGATGAAGATTGTGGTTAAGCTTGGCGGCGCCACTCTTGAAGACGCCGCGTTGTTGCAGCGTGCAGTCCTGTCAGTAAAGCAGCTGGCCCAGGAGCACCAGGTGGCGGTGGTGCATGGCGGAGGCGCAGCGCTCACGCGGATGCTGGCGCAGATGGGCAAAGAGAGCCTGTTTGTTGACGGCTTGCGCGTGACCGATGCGGAAACGCGCGACTTTGCTGTGATGGTCCTGGCCGGGCACATGAACAAAAAGCTGGTGGCCGCGCTTGGTACAGTGGGCCAATCCGCGGTGGGCCTCTGCGGCGGTGATGGCCAGGCTTTCCGGGCGCGCAAGAAGACCACAAACGGCCACGATCTGGGGTTTGTCGGCGAGATCTCTTCTGTTGATCCACGCTGGATTGAGACGATCTGGCAGCAGGGCTGCATTCCCGTAATCTCCAGCGTAGCTCTTGGCATTGATGGCCAGTACTACAACATCAACGCTGATCAGATGGCCTCGGCCTGCGCCGTGGCTTGCCACGCCAATGCGCTCATCTTTCTGACCGACGTATCGGGCGTAAAAGGCGCTGATGGACTTGTGATCCGCTGGCTTGACTTGGGCATGGCCGCTGATCTGACGCAAAAGTCGGTGATCGGCGGCGGCATGCTGCCTAAGCTCCAGGCCTGCAAAGACGCGCTACTGCATGGCGTAAATCGCGTGCGCATCCTGCCGGCGGCAGAGGTCGAAGCATTACCGGAATTTTATTTTACCCGGATTGAATCAGGTACGGAGGTGCTGGTCGCGTGAACCTGGAGCAGGTAAACAAACTCGAATCCAAATTGCTGCTCTCAACCTATGACCGCTACCCGGTTCTGCTGCGCAAGGGGCGCGGCGTGTACTTATATGACGACAAGGGCCGGAAATATCTTGACCTGCTGAGCGGGATCGGCGTGAATGCGCTGGGCTACGCCCATCCGGCGCTGACGAAGACGATTGCGCGGCAGGCCAAGCTGCTGGTGCACACCTCAAACCTCTTTTATCACGAGTATCAGGGCCGGCTGGCGGCGGCGTTGACGCGAGTTTCCGGCATGGATCGCGCGTTCTTTACCAACAGCGGCACTGAAGCTTGGGAAGGAGCGCTGAAGCTGGCCCGTGCGTATGCGCGGGCCAACTGCGCTACCACCCCAGAACGCGCAACACCGGCGCGTCCCGGGAACCCCGGCGTTGAAAGCGCTGAACCCAAGTGGCGGATTCTGGCGTTGGAGCGCGCCTTCCATGGGCGCACCTTCGGCGCACTAGCCACCACGCACAAGGAAAAGTATCGCGCGCCATTTGTGCCGGTTGTGCCCGGCGTGGAGTTTGTTCAGTTCAATGATGTGGCCGATCTTGAGCGCAAATTCGACTCCACGGTCTGCGCCATTGGCTTTGAGTTTGTGCAAGGTGAAGGCGGCATTCGTCCGGTGAGCCGCGAGTTTGCTGAAGCCGCGCACAAGCTGGCGCGCAAGCACAATGCTCTGCTGATCGCCGATGAAATCCAGAGCGGCATGGGACGCACCGGCAAATGGTTTGCTTATCAGCATTACGGCATTCAGCCTGATCTGGTTACTGTGGCCAAGCCGATTGCCGGTGGCCTGCCACTGGGCGCGTTGCTGGCTTCGGAAAAAGTTTCAGAATGCATTCATCCGGGCATGCACGGCACCACGTTTGGTGGCGGTCCGCTGGCGTGCGCTGTTGCTTTGCAACTGATGACGATTATTGAAAAAGAAAAGCTGCTCAAACATATTCAGAAAACCGGCGATTATCTGCTGGAGCAGCTGCACAAACTACAAAAGAATCATTCATCCATCCGTGAAATTCGCGGTATGGGCCTGATGGTCGGCGTGGAATTTGAATCCGCTGATCTGGCCAAAGAGATTTTCCAAAAGCTGCTGAAGGCCGGCATCATCGTGAATCGCACGGATGAAACCGTGATCCGGCTACTGCCGCCTTTCATCGTGAAGAAACAGCATATTGATGTTTTCGTCCGCCAGCTTGAACAGGCGCTGGCAAAGAACGCCACTCTGGCCACTGCGGCCGCAGGAAGGAACAAATAACCATGATGCCAGCCAGGATTTATGACCTGACAGCCATGCATGCACCGGTTGAGCAGAAAGTAATCTGCCGCGATCTGGTTTCAACCCAGGACTTCTCGCCGGAAGAGACCCGGTCACTGTTTGAGCTGACCCATGTCCTCAAGCGCCGTCCAGCGGATTTCCGCGGCGCGCTTGCCGGGAAGCAGCTGGTTTTGTTCTTTGAGAAAGCCTCTCTGCGCACGCGCCTTACGTTTGAAGCCGGCATGGCCAGCCTGGGCGGAACCTCGCTCTTCATGGACCAGACTCGCTCCCTTCTAGGCGAGCGAGAGCCGGTATGCGACATTGCTCGCAACGTTGAACGCTGGGTGGATGCTGTAGTGCTCCGCACCTTCTCACACCAGACCATTGTTGAAATGGCCCGGCACACGTGTATTCCAGTGATCAACGCGCTGAGCGATCTCGAACATCCCTGCCAGGCATTTGCTGACTTCTTCACCCTGGAAGAAAAATTCGGCGATCTGAGCAAGGTGCATCTAGCTTATGTGGGCGATGGCAACAATGTGGCGCATTCACTCATGCTGGCCGCTGCCGCCCTGGGGACGAGCATCTCCGTGGCGACGCCCACAGGCTATGAGCCGAATGCGGAGATCACCGCTGCAGCCAAGAGGATTGGCCGCACTACCGGCGCAATCATCGACATTACCAATGACGCTGCCAAAGCTGTGACCGGCGCAGACGCCATCTATACCGACGTTTGGGCCAGCATGGGGCAGGAAGACGAAGCAGCCGAACGGGCCAAGATTTTTGCGCCCTATCAGGTCAATGATGAGCTCTTCGCCCATGCAGCGCCGCATGCTTATTTCATGCACTGTCTGCCCGCGCATCGCGGTGAAGAGGTAACGGCCAGCGTGATCGACTCACCGCGATCAATTGTTTTCGATCAGGCAGAGAATCGTATGCACATACAAAAATCGATCCTGCTGTTGCTCCTGGGCAGCGGCATGCGTACTTCATCCACAAGGAGCAATCATGCGTGAAAAAGTTGTATTGGCGTATTCCGGAGGCCTGGATACCTCAATCATCATTCCCTGGCTCAAGGAAAACTATCACTGTGACGTGATTGCCATGATTGCCGATGTGGGTCAGGGCGATGACATTGACGCCGTTGTGCAGAAAGCCCACAAGACCGGCGCGGCCAAGGTGATCGTAAAAGACCTACGTGAGGAATTTCTCCGCGACTACGTCTTCCCCGCCCTGCGGGCCGGCGCGGTCTATGAGCACAAATACCTGTTGGGAACATCGCTGGCTCGGCCGGTGATTGCCAAGCACCAGGTTGAAGTTGCATTGCAAGAGAATGCCACTGCGCTGGCGCACGGCTGTACCGGCAAAGGCAACGATCAGGTCCGCTTTGAGCACGCGTTTCAGGCACTGGCGCCTGAGCTGAAAGTCATCGCTCCGTGGCGCGAATGGACTTTGAAGTCACGTGAAGACTGCCTTGACTACGCGGAAGCTCGC
Organism: Candidatus Angelobacter sp.; assembly: GCA_035652415.1. Classification (GTDB taxonomy): domain Bacteria; phylum Acidobacteriota; class Terriglobia; order Terriglobales; family Acidobacteriaceae; genus Angelobacter. The sequence continues at coordinate 4,727 of DASRDW010000266.1, forward strand.
GGCATCTCCGTAACCGCAAGCCGGGAGAAGATCCACAGCCGCGATCGCAATATATGGCACCTGAGCCATGAAGGCGGTGAACTGGAAGATCCCAACAACGCGCCGTTTGATTCCACATGGCAGCTCACCAAGTCCCCGCAAGAAGCGCCGGACCGCGAAGAGACAGTCACCATTGGCTTTGAAGCCGGCACTCCGGTCTCGGTGAATGGACAGACACTTGATCCAGTATCGCTGGTCGAACTGCTGAATGAAATCGGTGGGCGCAATGCGATTGGCCGCATCGATCTGGTAGAAAATCGTTTTGTCGGCATCAAGTCGCGCGGCTGTTATGAGACGCCTGGCGGCACCTTGCTACTTACGGCGCATCGCGAACTGGAAGCGCTCTGCCTGGAGCGCGAAGTGATGCACTTCAAACAGCAGATGGCGCTCAAGTATGCCGAGATCGTTTATTACGGCCTGTGGTTCACGCCTTTGCGTGAAGCGCTGGATGCATTCGTCACAGAGACACAGAAAGAAGTAACAGGCTCGGTGACGCTGAAGCTCTACAAGGGCAACATTGCTATCAGCGGACGCGAGTCAGAGTTCTCGCTCTACCGCACTGATCTTTCGTCGTTTACCATGGGCGCAAGTTATGACCAGAAGGATGCGGAAGGATTTATCCGCATTCTGGGCCTGCCTGCACGGTCTCTGGCGCAGTTGAAGAAGAAGAAAGGCGCGCATCACATTTCTGAGGAGATTGCGAAGTGAAGATGTGGTCAGGCCGGTTCCGGCAGCCGCTGGACCCGTATTTCGAAGAGTGGCAGCGGTCATTTCCTTTTGACCAGAAGCTGCTGCGCTACGAGCTTGCGGCTAGCCGCGCTCACGCGCAGGCGTTGAAGGCCGCGGGGATCATCATTCCCGCGGAGTACAGCCTGATTACGTCTGCGCTGGACCAGATCGGCAAGAGCAGCGAGCAGGACCCGGATTACTTCACCGATCCCGAAGCCGAGGACGTGCATCACTTTGTTGAGAAAAAGCTGGTGGCGCTGATCGGTGAGACCGGCAAGAAGCTGCATAGCGGACGCAGCCGCAATGAGCAGATTGCCACTGACCTGCGGTTGTTCGTGCGCGATTCGATCGGCGATCTGCGCTCCCTGCTGAGCGATTTTCTGGAAACACTGCTGGACCGTGCTGCCGAGGCGAAAACGCTTTTCATGCCTGCTTACACGCATCTGCAACGGGCGGAGCCGGTCCTGACGGCGCATTGGCTATTGGCATATTTTGAGATGTTCTATCGCGATGGAGAGCGCCTGCGTGATTGCCGTGCGCGGGAAAACGAATGTCCTCTTGGCTCAGGCGCGGTGACCGGAGCAACTTTACCGCTGGATCGAGAACTTGTAAGCCGGGCGCTAGGATTTGCCCGCCCTACTGCCAACAGCGTGGACGCCACCAGCGACCGCGACTTTGTGCTGGAATTTGTGGGCGCGGTTACGCTGCTGGGCGTTCATCTCAGCCGCTGGGCTGAAGAGTTCATCCTATTTGCCACGCAGGAATATAGCTTCATCACGCTGCCTGAGGCTTACTCCACGGGCAGCAGCGCCATGCCGCAGAAACAAAATCCTGATTCTCTGGAGTTAATCCGGGGAAAAGCCGGACGGCTGATCGGCAATCACGTTGCACTGCTGGCGACGGTCAAAGGCCTGCCGCTGGCTTACAACAAAGACATGCAGGAGACACAAGAGCCGCTGTTTGATGCCGCTGCTACTGCGACCCATTGTCTCAAGATCGCGACGGGATTCATGCGGACGGTGCAGTTTAATCGTGAGCGCATGAAGTCTGCGTGCGAGAGCGGCTTCATGAACGCCATGGCGGCGGCCACATATCTCTCCCGGCGAGGTGTGCCGTTTCGACAGGCGCATGAGGTCGTGGCGCAAGCCGTACAGAAGTGTCTTGCGCAGAAGTGCGAACTGGAGCAACTCTCTCTCGATGAGCTGCGCGAATTCAGCCCGGCATTCGATGCGGATGTTTATGAGAATTTAAAAGCTGAAAGCGTGTTGGCCTGCCATGATGTTTCCGGCGGCACAGCGCCGCATCGCGTGCAGCAGGCGCTGAGCGCAGCCCGTGAAAAGCTTGCCGTCCTACAGGAGGCGCATGGTACACACGCGTAACGCCATCCTGCCAGATGTGGAAAGCATTCACTCGATCATTCGGCGCTATTCAGAATCAGGCACGCTGCTGCCGCGCACGTTGGGCGAACTGAGCGAGAACGTCCGCGACTTTATTGTCGCCGAAGATGACGGGAGGATCGTCGGCTGCGGAGCCCTGCATTTGTATGGTGTGCATCTTGCAGAGATCCGTTCGATCGCGGTTACGCTTTCAGCCAAGGGCATTGGCGCGGGACGCAAGCTGGTAGAAGCATTGCTGGACGAAGCGGAGCGCCATCGCGTAACCTGTGTGTGTTTGTTTACCCGCATTCCGGAATTTTTTGCCCACATGGGATTTGTAGCCGCCACGCGCGAGGAACTACCCGACAAGATTTATAAAGACTGCATCCATTGCCCCAACCTTTACGCCTGCGATGAAGTTGCGATGGTGCGCGGCCCAATTCCACAAAACGTTGGCCCGCGCGACGCGCAGATTCTGATCCCGCTGGTGAGGCTGGGCGCGTGAACGGCCGCCCGCCCCAGGGATTTCTCTTTTCTGCATGTGCTGCCGGCATTAAGGCCAGCGGCAAACCTGATCTAGCCCTCGCCCTCGCACCTGAAGGCGCTTCCGCCGCAGCCATGTTCACCCGAAATCAAGTTGTCGCCGCACCCGTCATCGTGGGGCGAGAAAATCTTCGCCATGCGCAAGGGCAGCTTCGCGCTCTGATTGTGAATGCCGGCAATGCTAATTGCGCCACCGGCAAGCAGGGATTGAAGGCAGCTAAGAATGTTTGTGCTGGAGTGGCAAAGCAACTCTTAGCCAGACAAATCCAGGCGCGCGAATATCAAGTCTTTCCTTCTTCTACGGGAATCATTGGCGTGCCGCTGCCGGTGGAAAAGATACACGCTGCTTTGCAAGATCTCATTACCACTGCTGCGGAAAGCGAACAGGCGTTTGATGAGTTTGCCCACGCCATCCTGACCACGGACACGCACAAGAAGATTGCGACCCAATCTATTGTTTGCGGCGGCGTTGAGGCGATCCTGGCCGGCGTGGCCAAAGGCGCGGGGATGATCCATCCCGACATGGCCACAATGCTGGTTTATCTATTTACTGATCTTGCAGCCACGCCGCGCGAGTTGCAGCAGTGCCTGGAAGAAGCCGTGGACCAGAGTTTTAACAACATATCCATTGATGGCGACACCTCCACAAATGACACAGTGCTGCTCATGGCCAGCGGCAAAAGCGGTGTAGAACTCAAAGCGGTGCGCAATCAGTTTCAAGCTGCGGTCATCAAGATCTGCCGGTCACTGGCGGCACAGATTGTTGCGGATGGTGAAGGCGTGAAACACGTTGTGCGGTTGAGAATTGAGCAGGCACGCAGCCGCGATGAAGCGCGGAGGATCGCCGCTGCGATTGCAAATTCACCGCTGGTCAAGACGGCCTGGGCTGGAGCCGATCCTAACTGGGGACGTTTTCTGGCTGCCATCGGCAACTCCGGGGTACAGATCAACCAGGAGCGCATCAATATCCATCTGGGCGAGCAACAAATCTGCCGCCATGGCGCGGCAATCCTTTTCGATCAAGAGCGCGCTCACCGTTACATGTCAGAACCGGTATATGACATTCGGATTAGCCTGGGCGCAGGCAGCGCCGACTTGGAGTTCCTCTCCTGCGATCTGACGGCGGAGTATGTGCATATCAATGCGGATTACAGCACCTGATTTTGTCGCTTTGCTCCAAACCGCTCGAGTGTACTTTTCACCTCAGAATTTTTCAGCATCTGCGACAGGCGGCTCGGCGCGCGACTCGGCCTCGCCGTTGGCTAATGGTTCAATTTGCTGCCTTGCTGCTCTTTGCCGCACCTTGCCGCTTTGCGTCTGCCTCCGCGAATGGGTATTTTAGAGACAGATGCCACAGACTCTAGCTGAATATCCGCGGTTACACCTGGCGCGAAAGAATGAGATCGCCTACGTGCACAGGCGCGGGTTGCGTACGCTGCGCTGGAGCTACCAGCAATTAGGCGAATTGGCCTTTCGATTTGCGCGAGAGCTTGAAGCCAGAGGCATCGGCAAAGGCGAGCGCGTCCTGCTCTGGGGTGACAACTGTGCAGAATGGATCGCAGCATTCTTTGGCTGTATGCTGCGCGGGGCTGTGGCCGTACCCATGGACCGGATTGCAGCACCCGGCTTTGCCCAGCGTGTTGCCGCCGACGTGGATGCAAAGCTGGTGGTCTGCTCCAGCGTGCTGTCGGCGCATTCCGGTAACCGTCCTTTTCTAGAGCTGGAAATGCTGAGTGATTATGTTCGCCAGCGCTCGGCGGAACCTTATCTGCCCCAAGCGATCAGCCGCGATGACACTGCCCAAATCGTTTTTACTTCCGGCACTACGGCAGAACCGCGCGGCGTGGTACTCACGCACGGCAATATTCTTTCAAGCGTTGATCCTATCGAGCGAGAGTTCCCCAAATATCGGCGATCAGAGAGACTTTTTCATCCAATACGGTTTCTGGAACTGCTCCCGCTGAGCCACGTTTTTGGCCAGACCATGGGGATGTTTATCCCCACACTGATTGGTGGGACAGTGCACTTTCAAGACAGCTTCAAACCCACCGACATCATCAGCACGATCAAGAGCGAGCGGATCTCTGTGCTGGTTGCGGTGCCACGCGTGGCCGAATCGCTGAAAAATAAAATTCGCAGCGACTTTGCCGCCTTGCTCGAGAAAAACTGGGACCGTGCCGAAAAAGAGCACTATCTCAAACGCTGGTGGCGCTTCCGCAAAGTGCGCCGCCATTTTGGCTGGAAGTTCTGGGCCATCATCTCCGGCGGCGCGGCGCTTGACCAGAACACAGAAGAGTTCTGGCGGAGGCTGGGCTACGTGGTGGTGCAGGGGTACGGGCTTACAGAGACAAGTTCCCTCATCAGCCTGAATCATCCGTTTAAAGTCGGCCGTAGATCAATTGGCAAGGTGCTTCCAGGGCGCGAGATGAAGCTTGATCCGGAAACGGGCGAGATTCTGGTGCGTGGAGAAAATGTAGCGCGGCAATACTGGCAAGGCAATGAGTTGAAGCCGGTCACCGGCGAAGAAGGCTGGTTTCGCACTGGCGATCTTGGCGCGCTGGATGAACAGGGCAATCTTTATTTCAAAGGCCGCAGCAAAAATGTGATTGTGACTCCGGCGGGGTTGAAGGTTTATCCCGAAGACCTGGAGCAGGCGCTGCGCAAGCAGCCGCAGGTGCGCGACTGCGTGGTTGTGGGCGTGGCCAAAGGCGGAAATGCTGAAGCATGTGCTGTGTTGTTGTTGAACAATGGCGATTCCGGCGGCACGGCGATTGCGAATGCCAATCAGTCTCTAGCCGATTTTCAGAAGATACGCCGCTGGTTCGTCTGGCCGGACGAAGACTTTCCGCGCACATCTACGCAGAAGCCAAAGCTTGAACTGATCCGCCGCGCGGCTGAAGCGCAACTGAATGGAAGTCCCATGCTTTCGCAAAAAACGCGAAAGGATAGGGCACCCGGCAATGGTTCTCCTGCCGGCGGACTGGAAGAACTGATTGGCAATATCACCGGTCGCCAGGTTGAGCTAAACCCTGAGGCACATTTGGAGAACGATCTGAACCTGAGCTCGCTGGATCGGGTAGAGCTGATGTCGGCAATTGAGAACCGCTATCAGGTCGATCTGGGTGACCGCGAACTATCCAAGATCAATACGGTTGCCGACCTGGAAAATCTTCTGAAGAAAAATACGCCCGAGACAAAGAAAGCGGACTACCCATATTCGCGATGGGCGCAGAGTTGGCCGGTGCGCATGATTCGCGTGGCGGTGTATCACGCAATAACGCTGCCCTACATCATGGTAATGGCGCGGCCTAAAATCATTGGCCGCGAGCGGCTCAAAACTTTTCGTGGGCCAGCGCTGATCATATCCAACCATATTGCGCAAATAGATATTGGCTTTCTAATGGCTGCTCTACCCATGCGCCTCCGCAATCGCTTGGGTGTGGCTATGCAGGGAGAGCAACTCCGAGCTATGCGACATCCGCCACGAGATTGGTTCTTCCTGAAACGCTGGTGGGAGCAACTGCAGTACGCGATGATCGCCATGTTTTTCAATGTGTTTTCCATGCCGCAGCGGGCCAAGTATCGCGAGGCATTTCGCTATGCCGGTGATCTGGCCGACCACAAATACAACGTGGTTATCTTTCCTGAAGGCCGCCGAACCGAAACCGGAGACATGGCGCCCTTCCGCAGCGGTATCGGATTGCTGGCTACGCAGCTCAACTTGCCGGTGATTCCGATGCGCATCGATGGATTATTCCCGTTCAAGATCGCCAAGAAGCATTACGCGCCGCCACATGCTGTACAGGTAAGAATTGGCGGTCCGGTAAGGTTCGAGGCAACAGACGATCCTGAGGAGATCGCAAGGCAATTGCAGAAGATTGTGCAGGCTCTTTAGCGAACAAATATTTTAGAACGTTTTCTGAGTTGCTGTATGCACTACCACACATTCGCGGTTTAACCATCCATCTCACATCCGCGACACGCCATCCGAGCACACGATGTTCTGCCTCCTTTACATGCTCCAGATCGAGGCGAAGGATCTGCTCTGCTGCTCTTCAGGGCAGCCGATCATCCAAGCAGTCTTGGATGCCCTATTATGCAGCGGAGCCGATCCTTCGGCTTCGCGGAAACTGTGTCCGAAAATGCGTTGCCATTCATGTGCTCGCCTCAGGATGGCGTGTTCATAAGGAAAGAGAGATTAAGCAAAAGGGTACAGCAATCCTAGAACCGCTTAGGTTCTATTGTTCGCGAACCGATGTCCTCGCGTATATGTACTCTTCAATTACCCGCTCCAGAGTTCCCTGCGCCTGAAGAATGTACTCCACGGCATCGCGTCCAGCGCCGTGTCCACCGAGAGAAGGCGTTTCATAATGCGCAATCGCTTTTACCTGCGGACGCGCGTTGGCCACAGCAATCGCCAAGCCGCAGCGGCGCATGATCGGCAGATCGATCACATCATCTCCAACATAAGCGATCTGCTCCGCGCTGAAGCCGCTCTCTGCCAGGATCTTGTCCAGGATCTCCGATTTGTTTTGCGCGCCCTGGAAAAGAAAATCAATCTTCAGATCGCGCGCCCGCAAGGCCACAGTTTCTGAAATTCTTTTCGTGACCATACCGGTCTTCAGCCCGCCCATGCGAGCCAACGAGATACCTGTGCCATCATGAGCGTTGAAGCCTTTGGCCTCAATCATGTTCTGGCTGATGATGCCAAAGCCCGGAGCATCAGCATGTTTTTGTGCATGAGCGTCCGTGCTGCGCGGAGCCGTAGCCGGCGCAGGAAACAGCCAGATGGAGCCGTCGGTAAGGACACCGTCAACGTCGAAAAGAATGACTTTGATTTTTTTTGCGCGATCGATGGGAGTAGTCATTAGTTTTTAGTACTTAGTAGTTAGCCTCTGCACTGGAACCCCTGGCTTTTAGTCCGCAAAGTGACCCAATGGAACAAAATTTAACTACCAACTACTAGAGCGTGTTTCAAAAATAGGTTCGGCCTCACCCGAGGTACTTACGAGTGAGGGGTGTAAGTTGTTGAGCTTCTGTCATGAAGAAGCGACAGAAGCTGTTGAACGACGAACAGTGGAAACTAATTGAGCCATTGCTTC
>DASRDW010000267.1:0-23386 GCA_035652415.1 Candidatus Angelobacter sp.
GCAACCGCTCCACTTTCTCCCAGCCTTGGTCAGTGATGGTCGTGGTCTTGTGCTTCTCATCGACGACGTAGTCGCCGGTGTATATCTTCGGCTCTCCGGGCGGCGTATCAAGCTCCTCGCCCTTTTCCAGGTTTGGCACCACGCGGTTGGCCTGGGCATATTTATCAGTGGATTCATCGCTGGCCCCGCTGATGATGAGCGGCGTTCTGGCTTCGTCAATCAAAATGGAGTCAACTTCATCCACAATCCCGTAGCTGTGGCCGCGCTGCACGCAATCATTCAAGTCAAACTTCATGTTGTCGCGCAGATAGTCAAAGCCAAATTCGTTATTGGTGCCGTAGGTCACGTCGGCTGCGTAGGCTTCGCGGCGTTCGTCATCGTCCAGGTCATGCACAATTACGCCTACGCTCAGGCCCAGGAAGCGATAGAGCTTGCCCATCCATTCCGAGTCGCGCTTGGCCAGGTAATCATTCACTGTGACCACGTGAACGCCGTCGCCGCTCAGCGCGTTCAGATAGACAGGCAGGGTGGCCACCAGCGTCTTGCCTTCGCCGGTCTTCATCTCAGCAATCTTGCCTTGGTGCAGCACCATGCCGCCGATCAACTGCACATCAAAGTGGCGCATGTTTAGCACGCGCCGACCCGCCTCGCGGCACACGGCAAACGCTTCCGGCAAAATCTCATTCAGCGCCAGATGCTTGGCATCAGTACGGCGTCTGTTCAGAGCTTCCAGTTCAGTGGTGGTCTCGCCTTCGGCAGAGTTTTTCAGCTCTTCCGTAGTCCGGGCAATCGACTCCTCAACGTCCTTCAGGCGCTCTTTGACCTGGGCGCGAAACTCCTCTGTTTTGGCGCGCAGTTGCTCATCTGTGAGCTGCTGCATCTGCGGCTCAAGCGAATTAATCTCTTCCACCAGGGGGCGCATCTTCTTGATCGCCCGGTCATTGCTGGAGCCAAAAATTTTGGTAAATGCTGCTTTTCCTATCAACTCTATATTCCCTCGGGATTTGCCCCGCTCAGATGGCGCCTTTACGCTGTGAGATGCGCAAAGGCCTACAAATTAAAGCCTAACACATTGGATGGGATTCATCGCCTTCCGGCTTCAGCCTTCTTTTGAAGAGGTTAGAGTGGATATGAGTATTGCTGGAGAGGAATAAAGCTGCGGCGGGACTCTCGGGCAAAGCTTGCTTCGTGAGAAATGCAAGTTGACCAACAGAAGGGACAGACGAAAAACCTGGCGCGCATAGTTGATCTCCTCGGCGGGAACATCGCTGAAAGGATGCAGAGATCGCGCAAGCCGATGCTTCTCTCAAGCCCAAAGCTCCGGATAGCAGATGTCGACCTATCTCTGGGTACTTTCTGAACATTCAAGTGCTTGCGGTCACAAATTGAGGGTACAATGAGTGCCTTTTCAGCCGGTGCGTGATATGAAGGTGAATCCCACATCCGGCCAGGGAGCGAATTATGCCAGGATTTTGCACCGGTTGCGGAGTGCCACTTAGCGGCGCTTTTTGCACACGTTGCGGACAACGCGTCCAGTCACCAGGTTCCCCGGTACAGGCTGATGTTGCACATGCCGGAGTGGAGACGACCCAACAATCTCCGCCTTTGCAATCGCAACCTGCCGTCACCCAGCCTCAGCTCGTCGCAATACAACCTGTCAGCGCTCCCCAACCTGCGCCGGCTCCTGCGCCCGTGCAGCAAGCTCCCGCAACTCCTGCACAACCGCAAATTTCCCCGGCAGCGCCGTCAGCACAACCTGTCAGCTCCGGGCCTGTAAATCAGTCCGCTGCTGCAAATCAATCCGCCGCCGGGAAATCCTCTGGCATTGGCAAGGCCCTGCTGATCCTCGGGGGAATCGTCTTGGTGTTCTGCCTTGCTGCTTTTGGTGCCGTGCTCTACGGCGTCCATTGGGCCAAAGGTAAGGTTTCAAGCATCACTGGCGGCGCTATCGGCGGCTCGGGACAGGTTCAGGTCGCAAACGGCCACGCCTGCGATCTGCTCTCAACTGCTGATCTGCAACAGGTGCTCGGCGTCACCGTGGAGCGCAGCTCTGAGATCATGGAAAACAACGAGCATGGCTGCGCCTATTACACCAACCCTGCCGCCTTCGCTGAGCTGCAAAAGATCGCCATGGAGCAGGCGCGCCGCGACTCTGAGAAGGCCTCCAAAGATCCCGCGCTCAATAATTCCAAGAACGACAATCCTCTCGCCCTGCTCGGCCACACGGAAGAGATGGAAGGCATAGTCAAAGGCTTGGGCCTCAGCCAGCCTGATAAAGACGGCAAGGTTTTCTCCTTCACCGTTGGGCGCAACTTCGGCAGCTCCAATTGGGGCACACTGCGCACCACAATCTCCATCGTTCCCGGCTTTAAGGAGATCGACGGCGTCGGCGACCACGCCATGATGGGTTCTTTCGGTCACGCCTTCTATGTTCTCAAAGGCGATAGCATGTTCCACCTCGATACCATGTATGTGCCGGAAACCCGCGTTCGCGGCGCTGAACTCGCACGCAAGCTGGTGGCACATTACTAGGATTTCTTAAGTGGCATCTAGAACTGGCGAGGGAACTTTGGCGAGCCGCAGGCATGTGAGGGATCAGCTCTGCTGCTGTAGATAGCGATAAAAAGACCTCAGATGGCCGCAGGGAAAAAACTCTCCCGCGGCCACTTGGTTTTGCGAATCATTAAAATGCTGGCTGCCGTCACAGTAATGTTCCTGGTGCTGGAAAATTCCTGCCCGGGCTGTCCCAGGCTTTCAACACCAGCAGATGTGCCCCCGGACGTTCACAACAGAACGCTCATTGAAACCGATGTCTCGAATTACCGCCGTCGCAACCATCCCCAGCAGCACTAGCGAGCAATAAATCTTCATGCCATGCAGCATGATGCGCCTCCGCGTCCCGACTTACCGCTCAATTTCGGCTCTCATTACCCACTCAGGACTGGGTTTAGCTGACCAGATAGCTTATCCACTTGACGCCATCTGCCCTGAGACCGTTTAATTCCAACCATGCGCGTAGCCTTCTTAGGTCTTGGAATTATGGGACGGCCCATGGCCGCCAATCTTGTAAAATCCGGACATGAAGTCACCGTCTGGAACCGCACGCCCCGTGATGTGGAAGGGGCCAAAACCGCAGCCACACCGGCCGAAGCCGCCAAAGATCAGGAAGCCCTGTGGATCTGTGTCTCTGATACTAAGGCAGTACAAGCTGTGCTCTTTGGTCCGGGCGGGGCCATAGAAGGGCTTTCCGGCGGCACTGTTGTAGTGGATTCGAGCACCATCTCGCCTTCCGCCAGCTTGAACTTTATGGAAGGCCTGCAGGAGAAAGGCTGCGAGTTTCTCGATGCGCCTGTTACAGGTTCAAAGACCGGCGCAGAGAAAGGCGAGCTCATCTTTATGATCGGCGGCGAGCCGCGCAACATAGAACGCGTGGAGCCGCTGCTGCGTGCCATGGCGAAGAAGGTGATCCACATGGGCCCTAATGGCAAAGGGCTCTCTGCCAAGCTGGCCCAGAACATGAACATCGTCTTTATGTATGAAGGTCTTTGTGAAAGCCTTACCCTGGCCAAAAAGCTTGGCGTGCCACCGGAAAAAATGTTTGAGCTGATTGAAAATTCCATGATCCGCTCCGGCGTGGCGGAATACAAGAAGCCATTCATCCTGGCACAAGACTGGACGCCGAATTTCCCGCTCAAGCTCATGCACAAAGACATGCACCTGATGATGGACGCAGCCAAAGAGAATGGCGTCGATTTGCCGGGGCTCTACCGCATCGACGAAATTTATGAAGAAGCCGTCAAGGCCGGCATGGAAGACCTGGATTACGCCTGCACGATCACCTTGCTGGAAGAGCGCGCAGGGTTGCGGATGAAAGGGAAGTAGCGCTAGCTTTCAAAAAACCTTGGCATAATTCCGCTAGAATAAAGCCGTTAGAGGTTGGTTCTGGAAACCTGATTGTGCGATTTTCAATCTGTTTATCCGTGGTGATCCGCGGAAAGAGTTTTAGAAGCTCCACTGCTCAATATGTAATCTTGCTCCACCACAGTCTTGGTCCTGCGCCGATAGCTGACCACTGATCCCGGCCAGATCACGGGGCTTTCACCGGTCTTGGGATCTTGATACCAGCTTCTGCATCCGCCTGCCTGCCAGACTGTTCCTGTGAGACGGGTTCGCATCTCTTCGACAAAGTTCTTTTGCGTCTCTGCTTTTACTTCCATCGCTTTGGCTCCGCGTTGGCGCATAAGGCGCAGGCAATCCATCACATAGCCGATCTGTGCTTCGCTCATCAGCACCACAGAGTTGTGTCCCAGGCCGGTATTCGGTCCCAGCAGGATAAAGAAATTAGGAAAACCGCTCACGCTCATGCCCAGATAGGCGCTGATCCGCTCTTTCCAGGTTTCGTGGATTTCCAAACCGTTGCGGCCGATGATCTCGGTGTCATGCAGCGGCTCAGTGACGCGAAAACCTGTGCCGTAGATCAGCACATCGACCGGGCGCTCAGTCCCGTTCTGAGTCACGATTGAGTGCTCGCGGATTTCTTTGATTCCGTCTGTGATCAAATCAACATTGGGTCGCTGGATGGCCGGATAGAAAGCGTTTGAGATGAGCACGCGCTTGCAGCCCAATTCATAACTGGGAGTGAGCTTGGCTCGGAGCGTAGAATCGGGCACCTGAGCCTTAAGATGGTCCAGCGCCATCTTCTGACCGCGCTTGCGCAGAGCGCGCAGATTACCAAGGAATCCCCACACGCGCACTTCATACAGCCAGAAAAGTGCGACACGAAAGAGCCAGGTGAAAAAAGGGAAGTGGCGGAAGCGCTTGCGCCAGCGCTCGGAGATAGGGAAGTCTGCTTTCGGTAGAATCCACGGCGGCGTGCGCTGAAAAAGGTAAAGCTTTTCAACTCTTTTTGCAATCTCCGGTACGAATTGGATAGTACTGGCGCCAGTGCCGATCACAGCAACGCGCTTACCTTCAAGCGGCACGCTTGCGTCCCACCACGTGGAATGAAACGCAGGGCCGGCAAACTTCTCCATGCCGGGAATATCAGGATATTTTGGAATATGAAGCGCGCCGATTGCAGAGACCAAAGCGCGTGCGCTAATCGTCGCGCCATCGGCGGTGGTAACGCGCCAAAGCGAGGCAGCCTCGTCCCAAGCGGCTGCTTTCATCCGCGTATTTAAACGAATGTAAGACCGCAAGCCATATTTTTCCGCACAGGCCTTCAGGTATTGCTGGATCTCATTACGGCCGGAGTACATACGGCTCCAATCCGGGTTGCGGTCAAATGAGAACGAATACAGGTGTGAAGGGATGTCGCAGGCGCATCCCGGATACTGATTCACATACCAGGTGCCACCAATCTCATCGGCCTTTTCGATAACAAGGAATGACTTGATGCCCGCTTCAAGCAGCTTAATCGCCATGCCCAGGCCGGAAAAGCCTGCGCCCACGATTAACACTTCCAGCGTCTCTGCGGGCAAGGCACTGGCAAGCAATGTTTCAGACTCAGATTTTTCCAGTATTGGCACGGGTCGCGGTATTAGCTTGCCATGTTGCCCTGAAGCGCGCAAGCAACAGAGTAGATCCTGAGATTTAATCGGAAGCCGGCCGGCTGGGACCAGGGGGATGCAAGTCCCAGCCGGAGAGGGGCGGGTTAGAGAGAACGCAGGAAGTTAAGCAGGTCCTGCTGCTGGCTTGGCAATAGAGAATTGAATTTGTTAATGACCTGGGTAGCTTCAGAGCAGACCTGATTTGAGGCACACGGGGAGATATGCATTTTGATGGCTGCAAGAATGTCGCTGGTGCGGCCGTCATGGAGGAAGAAGACTCTCTGACCTATGCCCCAGAGCGGCGCGGTGCGGAATTCATCACTGCCGGCCGCGCCCTGGCTGATTCCATCCGCTAGCCCCGGGCCCATGTGATGCAGCGCGAAATCGGAATATGGATGGAATTCCACCTGGTTGAGCGGCCCCAGGTTTGATTTGGCTGTATGCAGCGAGTCTGTATGGCAGAGTACACAGCCGATGCCGGTATCAGGCGCACCACCAGTGGAAGGCACGACTGTTCCAAACAATGCCTGGCCGCGAAGGGCAGAATCTCCCAGAGGTTGGCACCTGCTCTGACTGTTGGAGAAATTGCAGGGCACCGCAGGGGCGTTCAGCCGCATAAAGATCGTGAAGTTTTCAATGAGAGAGGAGATCTGGCTGGCGTCATCGCCGCCTGACTCTCCGGTTGGAATGATCACGTGTGTGTTGTCTTCAGGAGTTGGATTGTTGGCGCAGCCGCTATTGGCGCGTTCATTAGTGAACAATTCATTGGTGATTCCCATCTCGACGTTGGAGGCTTCCCCGGAAAACATCAGCATAGACTTGTTCTGGGCCTTCCAGCCGAATTTGGTGATGGTGCCGTCATTGCCGCTGGTATTGAAGCGACCGGCAATGCCAAGCGCGCTTTTGGCCGCGCTGAAGGCGGCAAGGTTGTTCCTGAGAATGTCCTCAGATGCGTTCTCAACAAGTCCTTCACCGAAGGTGGGAATGGGAATACGGAAAGAAATATTGTTGTTTTGGAGCTGGGTCGCAAAGTCAGGCTGCTGCAGGGTGCAACCGTTGGGCGCATCAATGCGACCCGTGATGGTAAACAAGTCATGGACGCTGCCATCAGGAGTACCATCAGCGTTTTTGATAAAGCGCGCCTCCAAAGTCGGCCCATTCGATTTCAGGAAGCTTGGAATCGCATTGCCTGCGCCATCGAGATTGGCAATGCCGATTTGTGGATTCTGGAAAGGACTGCTCCCGCCCGCCACCGGTTGGGAGTGACACAGCACACAACTGTTGCCATTAAAGGCAGGTCCCAGTCCAGCAAGCGGCTCCTGGTTTAGGGTGCCCGTGACAGAAGCCGTTTGCTGGAACAGGGTAAGGGCATCACTCCAGAAAAGTCCCTGATCCAGAGGAAGGCCCAGAAAAGGATTTCCGGCAGCACCAATGGGTTGCGGGCCAACACGCACGCCAGGATCGACTACCAAGGGAGTGCTTTGCGCCCGCGCGGTTTTGATATTGAAACACAGCAAGACAGCCGATACAGCAAGACAGCAGGAGAGAATTCTCAAAGCGAAATTTTGCCTGGTGTAATGAATTATTGGAATTTTCATACTTTTCCTCTTTTGTTTTCTCGTTGAGTGTTGTTGCAGAAGCTTTTGCAAGCCGGGACTGTAAGTGGAAGTGTTGGTAAGTTTAACTTTCACAGACCAGAGTTCCTCGAAAGTATTGTGAGCTGGATTTGCCGGTAGCCGATCAAAAGATAAAAAATTTTTTAATTTTCAAAATGGCCTTGCGGAGAGTTTCAGAAAAGGAATCATCAGACGCTAGGCAGCAGAATGTTGCCGAGTGATGGTTACGCGAGGTCCATCTAATGCGCTTTATCGACAAACCGAATGCTCCAGAGACAGGGCCGGCTGGGACCGCGGGGTGCAAGTCCCAACCGGGGAGGGGCGGGTTAGAGAGAACGCAGGAAGTTAAGCAAATCCTGCTGCTGTTGTTGAGTTAATGCGTTGAAGTTCGCAATAACCTGGTTGGCCTCAGAGCATGTTTGCCCCGCGGTGCAAGTGCTGGCGTGTAATTCAATCGCGGAGAGCAGGCTGCTGGTCTGGCCATTATGCAGGAAGAAAAGACGCTGGCCTACGCCCCAGAGCGGCGCTGTGCGAAATTCATCACTCGCCGCCTGGCCCTGGCTGATGCCGTCATCGAGCCCTGCGCCCATGTGATGCAGCGCGAAGTCAGAGAACGGCTGGAACGTAACATTGCTCAGCGGAGCCAGGTTGGACTTAGAGGTTTTCAGACTGTCTGTGTGGCAAAGCACACAGCCAATACCTGTGTTGGGAGTGGCACCGGCTACCGTCGGCACTATAGTGCCAAACAACGCCTGGCCTCGCAGTGCTGAAGCGCCAAGTGGTTGGCAAGTCGTCTGGCTGGTAAAGAAGTCACATGGGACCGGCGCCGCATTCAAGCGCATAAAGATAGTGAAGTTCTCAATCAGTGAAGATATTTGGCTCGCATCATCGCCGGCAGTTGGTCCGGTAGGGACGATGACGTGCGTATTATCTTCCGGTGTGGCGTTCGTGGCGCAGCCGCTGGCCGCCCGCTCGTTGGTGAACAGCTCATTGGTAACGCCCATCTCTACATTGGAGGCTTCGCCGGAGAACATCAACATGGATTTGTTCTGGGCCTTCCAGCCGAATTTGGTGATGGTGGCGTCATTCCCGCTGATATTGAAATGCCCAGAGATTCCGGCTGCTTTCTTAATAGCGGAGAGCGCCGCGAGATTATTTTTAAGTGTTGTGTCAGTCGTATTTTCTACAAAACCTTCACCAAAGGTTGGAATCGGAATCCGAAAGGAGATGTTCCCATTCTGCAGTTGCGTCGCAAAGTCGGGTTGCTGCAGGTTGCACCCTGCAGGCGCATCGGTGCGTCCGGTAATGGCAAACAGATCATGAACGCTGCCATCAGGGCTGCCATCAGAGTTTCTGACAAAGCGCGTCTCCAATACCGGCCCGCCTGGCGTGAGGAAGGTGGGGATGGTGTTGGTGGCGCCGTCAAGATTGGCAATCCCGATTTGCGGATTCATACTCGGGCTGCTGCCGCCGATGGCTGGCTGAGAATGGCAAAGAAAACAACTATTGCCATTGAAAGCTGGCCCAAGTCCGGAAAGCGGCTCTCCTGCAATGCCACCTTTTACTGAGACTGTCTCGCCGAACAAGCCGAGGCCATCGCCCCAAAAGGTAACCTGGTTTGCAGGTAGGCCAGGAATGGGATGACCAGCGCCAGTGCTGGGCTGCGGCCCAGGACGCGGGCCGGGATCAACTGCGGCTGGAATGTTTGGGGTGCCTTGCGCGCGAACGGTGCTGTTATTCACTGTCAAAAACAGTACCGAGGCCGCAAAGCTACAGACCAAAAGTCTAAAGACCAGATTTTGCCAAGCGCCATGAACAACGATTGGAACTTTCATACGTTCTTCCCTTTCATTCTTGCGTGAGATTTATTGCAGAACTTTTTTCTGCAAGCCGAGCTGTGAAGTGGAAGTGTTGGCAGATGCACTTTCACGAAACCAGAGTTCCGCGAAGTATTGTGAGCTGGATTTGTGAGTTGCTGGTTAAAAGATAAGAAAAAAATTTTTCTGGAATTTCAAAACGGGACTAAGCGGGATTCCAAAATGGGAACCATTTTGACAGTCCAATGCTCTTGGGAGCAAACATGTGCATGAGCCAATGCGATTGACGCAGGCAGGAGCTTGCATTTTGAATGTGCTTAACGCTTTTTATCCGGCTCAGCCACAAACTGGTAGCCCAGTCCGCGCACCGTGAGCAGATGCTCAGGTTTGGACGGCTCTTTTTCAATGTAACGACGCAGCCGGACGATGAAATTGTCGATCGCGCGCGTGTCAGTATCTTCTCGCAGGTCCCAAACCTGCTCCAGGATTTCCTTGCGTGAGACCGGGCGGCCGCTGTTGCGGATCAGAAAGCGCAGCAGCTCAGTTTCCATCAAAGTGAGTTGGAATGTCTGCGTGCCATTGCGAAGTTGGAGCTTCTCGATATCAAACGTCTTTCCTGCGAAACTGAATTCGTCCTGCTGCGGAGGTGGCTCACCGGCGCTTTGCAGCCAGTTTTTTCGCCGCAACAGCCCGCCGATGCGCGCAATAAGAATGTCAAGGTTGAAGGGCTTAGGCAGATAATCGTCTGCACCGGCTTCAAAGCCTTTGAGCACGTCTTCCGGGCGTCCGCGCGCGGTGAGCATGAGCACAGGAATAAAGTTTTGTTTTTGCCGCAACTCGTGCGCAACAGAAAATCCGTCTTTTCCCGGTAGCATTACATCCAGCACCATCAGGTCAAACGGCTGCTTCTGGGTCAGCAGAAGATCCAGCGCATCTTCGCCGTCCTCTATCACTTCCACCGAGTGCCCTTCAGCTTCCAGGTTAAAGCGCAGGCCCTGGGCAATGTGGGCTTCGTCTTCTACAAGCAGAATGCGGCTCATACGTGATACACCCGCGGCAGGCGAATGGTGAAGGTGCTGCCCCGGCCTTCGCCTTCGCTTTCAGCAAAAGCATCACCACCGTGCCGTCGGGCAATAGAACGGACGATGAAAAGCCCCAAGCCGGTTCCTTTCACTTGTCCGGTGGCTGGGCTGTGCACGCGATAAAAGCGCTTGAAGATGCGCTTAAGCTCGCCGCGAGGGATACCGACGCCATTGTCGCGAATCTGCAGCGCAACCGTATCGATGTTTGGCGTGAGCACGTCCACCACAATGGAAGGCTGTCCGCCGGAGTACTTGACCGCGTTTTCAATCAGGTTGGCTACGGCGGTACGCAACTCTTCCGGATTACCCATCAGAGTAATAGGTGTTGAAGGCTTCTCGCCAAAGCGTAAGGCTTCCTCAGAAAGCCCATGACGTAGCCGCGCCAGCTCCAGGCTGTCCTGGATAATCGCGGCAAAGTCCACGTCCTGCCAGTTGCGGCGCGCACTGCGTTGGCGAACTTCGCCCGCGCGCAGCACCTGCTCCACCGTGCCCAGCAGACGGTCAGTATCGTCCAGCATCAAGCGATAAAAGTCGCGGCGCTGATCATCATTCAATGAGCGGCGTTCCAGCGTCTGCAAATAAAGGCGGATCGAGGTGATTGGGGTCTTCAACTCATGCGTGACAGCATTCAGAAAGCTGTCCTGCTGCTCATTGCGGCGGATTTCACGCACCAGAAAAATGGTGTACACCACAAGTCCGGCAATAATTAAGGCAAAGAAGACGACGCCCAGCACCATTGTGACCGCATTGGGCCAGTTATGGACGATCCAACTGATGTTGAGATAAAGCGCCAGCACCACCAGGCAGGAGCCCAGCGTGATAAAGAATGAAATAGTTTTGGCGCGGCTGGTAATGCGCATGGCGGCTGAGGAAATTGTAAAGGATAGCCGGGATTGTTCGCCGCAGATTAACGCTGATGAATATAGATATGAAAATAGTCCCAGAAATGACAAAGCGCGACGTTCCCGCCGCGCTTTTAAGAATCGTTCACAATTTCCAAACCAATTCTTTTTTAATCATCTCCAGAAGCTGCCGTCGGGAGCTGCGTAAGCCGCGTCTTTCCCGCTCTTAGCTTCATTGCATCTTTCAGCTTGGGTGCTTTCACATCCCAAATAAGGCCGAGAGCGCGCAAGGCGCAGAGACCATACCAGTTGAGATCAACCTCATACCAGGCCAGGCCATGGCGTGCTGCCTGCGGATGCGCATGGTGGTTGTTGTGCCAGCCCTCGCCAAATGTCATCACAGCGACCCAAAAACTGTTCTTGGAATCATCTCCGGTGAGAAAGCGCTGCGACCCCCACATATGCGTAGCTGAATTTACCAGCCACGTGGCATGAAGCCCTACGGCGGTGCGGAGAAAAATACCCCACATAAGCATAGACCACCCGCCCACGGCCAGCAGTATGACGCCGAGCAAGGTGATTGGTACCCAATGCCACTTGCTGATGAAGGTGTGGAACTTGTCTTTGCGCAGATCAGGAATATACGGCAGCAGCGCGTCAGAGTGATTGTGCATGACGCGGCCGGTAAGAATCCAGCCCATGTGCGCCCAGAACCCGCCGTCGCGAGGTGAATGCGGGTCGCCCTCAACATCAGTGTTTTGGTGGTGGACGCGATGCGTTGCCACCCAGAAAAACGGCCCGCCCTCAAGCGCCAGGGTGCCACATACTGTAAGGAAGTATTCCACCCACTTGTAAGTCTTGTACCCGCGATGCGTGAGCAGCCGGTGATAGCCCATACCAATGCCGAGGCTGCCGGAGACCCACCACAATAGAGCTGCCACAAAAAGCGCCTTCCAGGTGAACATAAAAAGCGCCGCTACAGCGCCAACATGGAATGCGACCATGAAAAACGTTGTGAGCTTGCTGATAGGCTCTTGAAACGTGCGGTCACGTTGAAAAAGTTTCACGATTAACTGGTTTCTCCTTGGTGGATTCGAGCTCAAGCTTGCATTCTTTGATTCCCAGCCTAACAGCCTGGAAGGTCCTGCTATGTAATAGTTGTGTAATCTGCGCGACAGAAGGTCAGGGACTAAAGAGTGTTAAGTTTGGTTCAGTGATTTTGCGGAGATTTTGAATCAGCTGACACTGTTGGCGTCCAAGTTAGCTGCGTCATCAGTGAGTGCGATCTGAAAATTGCTTAGCAGTTAAGGTCCTGTGCGGAACACCAAAAAGGAACGCAGCTCTGCTTGTGCCAAAGTGAAATTGCAAAAGCAAAAATTTTCTTCATATCCAACTCTGCCGTAGTAGAGCTTTGCTAACATGCCCTTCTGAACAGCCCGATTCTGAGCTGCTGCGGAAGGGGACAGAACGTGAAGTTGAATATTGCTCTCTCTGCATGTTGTGTTATTTTGCTGGCGGCAAACGTCGCATTAATCCACCAGAATGGCCAGTTGAAGGCGCGGTTAGCATTGCCTCCGCAGCAAATGGAAGCGGCGCATGGCGCGCAGATGCCGAACCTGAAGGGATTTGATCTGACCGGCAAACCGGTAGAGGTGCTCTACGGGAAAGACCCGCGCAAGGTGCTGGTGCTGGTTTATTCCCCTACCTGCCCTTTTTGCGAACAGAACTGGTCCAAGTGGTATGACCTAATGGCCTCACTGAACCGCTCCGCTGTCCGCCCGGTGGCGGTGGATGTGACCTCGACCTCGACCTCGACTGCTGGATTTCTCTCGCAGCACCAGCTTGCGGAGCTGCCGGTTTTCCAGAAGGTGGACCCGCAGGCCACAGTGGATTACCACTTTCAGCTTACCCCGCAGACGCTCCTCATTGATTCTGATGGAAAGGTGGAGAAGGTGTGGTCTGGGGTGCTGAGCGATTCCTCTCTTGCCGAACTCAAGCAACGCCTGGGTGAGAGCAAGACCACCAGTGCGTCCAATTAATAGAGGAGCGCAATTATGAAGACTGCATCCCATTCCCGGCGCAAGGGTGATCAAGTACGGAAAACGGCGGGCACAGCCCGTCAGAACTTTGCAGTTGAGCAGTTGAAAGGAGAAATTATGAGAAAGACTATCCAAACACTCTTATTCGCGATCATCGCAACGGCCGCCCTTTACGCGGGAACAGTTTCCGCTCACCAATTGCAGAATGGCGTGGCAGCAACCACCTGCGGCGGCACGTGCAGGACTGTCCAGGATTGTGCCAAAGGCTGCTTCTGCTCCTTTACCACGCCGTTCACTGCATTTTGTACCACGCACCTGGCCGGAGCCGTGCCTGCAAAGAAGTAGCAGGGTGGCAAGAGTCGGCGTGAAGTTTGTAAATCGAAAAGGAGAGTGAATATGACCAGGAATATCATCAAGAACTTGTTGCTGGCGGCAACGCTGGCGGCTACTCTCGGCGCCGGAACGCTTTCTGCGCGGCAGTTGCGGAGCCAACCCCAACGCAATTCCTGCGGCGGCTTTACGTGTGGCTTCTTCTCGCCTAACGGTCCTTTTAGAGGATGCCCATTCCCATCTTGTGTCTGCGTTTTACCGGATGATGGGACTACCATCGGATTTTGTTCGGGATCTCTCCCCGGACTGGGCCGATCATCCAAGACGCCAGGAAAATAGTCCAACGTTATAAAAAAAGGAGCAAGACATGCACAAGACCGTTAGAACGATGCTTTTTTCAACCCTTGTCATGGCTATTCTCTGCGCGGGGAGCGTTTCTGCCCGGCAACTGTCCCTGAACGTTCAGGACACAACTTGCCAGCACCATTTCTGCACCAGGACATCACCCTGCCCCAACGTTCTGGGCTGCGGATGCGTCTTCAACAATCCCAACGCCACCGTAGGTGTATGCGGGTTCATAGCAGCCAAACCGGCGAACCCGGATAAAACCGGCACGCCCGCCGTCAGGTAATTGAACGAGAAAGGAAAACAACCATGAACAAGAAGATCAAAACAACGCTCTTTAGCGCACTGCTTTTGGGCGTTCTTTGCGCTGGGACCGTTTCTGCCAAACAACTGCAGAAGCCGGCCAACTTACTTCCTGTCTGCAAGGGCACATGCAGCACTACAGTGCACTGCGCAGGCGCGTGTATCTGCCAGATTTTCAGCGGAACCACCGGCGCATGCCAGAGGGATCCTGGACCGGTGAGACCCCAGCCTAAAAAACTCGGAGAATAATTTCGAAAAAAGAGCGCCGACCACGAGAAAGAAACTCAAGATAACGCTCCTTAATAAAGAACCTATGTCCAGTCGACATAGGTTCTCTTTTGCAGGCAAGCGGCTCAAGGGAAACTAAAGAGAGGGAACGCAACGCGGTTAAAACAACGAAGCCGATGCGCTGCCGGCGAGTTCCCGCATGGCATCCAGCATATAGACGCGTAACGGCGAGCCCGGAGAAAGAGACTCAAGCGGCACCGTCGCAGAGAAATTAGGCGACCTGCGCTGGAAGCTAACGTTAACAAATTCACTGCCATCGGCCCGTGTTAAAGAGGCCATAGCGCAGGCGATTTCTTTTTGGCTATCAGGCCGGGTGCTGATGATCATTGGCTGCAGGCATTCAAACTTCCAACCCGCATGATTGGCCGGCGTTCGCCGGCTGCTGCGCGCGATCCAGCGGAAATTGTGGACATGAAGCGAGAACGCGGGAGGGAAATCAAGATCGGCCTGAAAGGTGAGCGATTCATGGCGGTTCCTGGCCTTATTAAAGAGCCATTGCACCGGCGTTTGTTGCGGCAACAGTTCCACTACGACCCAGGCGTGCTGAAACACGCCGGAAGCCAACCTTAAAGGAACGCGGAATTTTGCCGGCCCTGTCCATGAAATTCCAGTTACTTGGCCACGCCCGCCCAGCGCAGACTGAATCCAGCGCACCACTTCACGGGCCTTGCGATGCTTGCGCCGTGCAGAGATCGAATACCACGCTAGAAAGAGCGTGGCTACCGCGATGAGGAAGATACCCAGGGCCGCCATCTGGTATTGAGATGCCGCAATGTGGCGGTTCAGATGTCAAAATAGAGCGCGCAAGCTCCATTTTCAAAATGTAAAAAGCCAATTTGGAACTGCTGCGGCACGGTATGGATTTTTCAAAACTGTAAGCTGAACAGCAGCTCTGGCTCAAGGGGTTGCGCAGGATTTAAATTTTCATAGAAACTACGGCTGCTAAATACCACGGTAAATTCCACCGTCAGCCAGGATGGTCTGCCCGGTTATGTATGAAGCCTGCTCTGAAGCCAGCCAGACAATCGCATTGGCGATCTCCTCTGGAGTGCCAAGGCGCTTGACCGGAGTCTCTGCTGCCCATGCATCGCAGATCTGCTGGGGTGAGCTGCCCGCGGCCAGAGCGCGAACCTGAGCCAGTTCCTGCAGGCGCTCTGTGGCGGTGAATCCGGGCGCAACATTGTTTACCAGAATGCCGTCCTTTCCGAACTCATTGGAAAGGCTCTTTACCAGCCCCACCACGGCGGCGCGGACAGAGTTGGAAAGCACCAGATCGGCAACCGGTTGCTTCACTGAGACGGAGGTGATGGTCACAATCCGGCCCCAGCGATGCCGCTGCATGTGAGGAATAACAGCTTTGGCCAGATGCACGGTGCTCATCAGGTTCAAGTCCACAGCTTTGCGCCATTCGTCGGCAGAGATAGAAAGGAAATTCTTGGCCGGAGGGCCGCCGGCATTGGTGACGCAAACATCGATTCTGCCGAAGCGCTTGGCTACCTGATCAGTGAATTGCTGGACTGCAGCGGCGTCGGTTACATCCAGAGCTTCCGCATAGACTTCTGCGCCCGTTTGGCGAACTCGGTTCGCAGCTTCAAGCAGGGTTTTTTCTGTGCGAGCGCACATTGCTACCTGAGCGCCTTCACGTGCAAACGCCTCCGCTGTCGCCAGGCCAATGCCCTGGCTGGATGCGGCAACAATCACGCCTCGACCTTTCAACCCTAGATTCATTCGTGGCTATGTGCTTTTGCCTCTTCGGCAGTGGCAGGCCGTATTCCATTACCGTACACCCTGATGCTCACTCCCCCTCCGCTTGCATTGGTGAATACGGCTATACTTGTGGGCCACTCAAAATAGATCGATTGTGTATGGCCGGCGGGGAGGTTGCCGAAGTATGTCCAGGATTGAGGGCCGCTCTTGAGTCTGAAACTGGCCTGGGAACCAGGGCTTAGGTTCTGAATAAGAACCTGAGCCGGTATCAGGTTGCTAACGTAGAAAAAAGTTTTTGAGTGCCCGGGCGGGATAATGGAATCGTCTTCTTGCGCCATGTTTCTCCTTGCCTGATCGAATGGCACAATAATTTTACGCTCGAATACAGCTCCTTGGCACAAAGCTCGCAGGAATTTTGCAGAAGCAGGAACACGACTGCAAATCGATCAGCGAAGATTACCATTTCGTTAGCAGCGTTGCAGCTGATGATCGCAAGATTATTTTGGTTCTGCTTGAGGCAGTTGGCCGATGTAAACCTGCGTAGGCGATCCAGCTTTGATTTTATTTGTTTCAAAGCAGGTTTTGATTCGCCGCCGCAGCTCACGTGCAACGCTATACTGTTTTGCGGGACGCACCTTCACCAGCATCAGATAATCCACTTCATTGCCCCGGACGCGCTCAATGCCAGGCACCTGCGGCTCGGCAACAATCTCATCTTTAAACGCAGGATCATTGTAAAACTCTTTGGCAAGCTCCTGGAGCAGCCCTACCACGTGGTCACTGTTCTCGCTGTAGTCAACGGAGACGTGCAGCGTGACCTGTGACCAGTCGCGAGTGGTGTTGCTCACAATCTGGATGGAGCTGTTAGGCACAATGTGCACCGTGCCATCGGAATCGCGCAGAATGGTGCGCCGCATGGTGATCTCTTCTACAGTCCCAGTCACTCCGGCGGCGCGAATGGTATCACCCACCTCGAACTGGTCTTCCACCAGAATAAAAAAGCCGTTAATCACGTCCTTGACCAGCGTCTGCGCGCCAAAGCCAATTGCCAGGCCGGCGATTCCAGCGCTGGCCAGCAGCGGCCGGATGTCGATACTAAAAGCGTCATTGAGGATCGTTATGCCGGTGAAAAACACGATCAGAAACACGCCAACGCTGCGGATCACGCCTGTAATCGTGCGAACCTGCTGCGCGCGCACCGTTCCATGCGCTGAGCTTCTTTCACTGAGCGCCACCAGCTTGCGCGTGATCAGCCCCAACAGGCGCACAAAGATAAACGCCAGAACAAGGATCACCAGCAGCTTGGGGGCCTTGTCGCGCGTCCAGGCAACCATGTAGTTGTGCCAGGAGTGCCAGACGTTGCTGAAATGTTCTTCCATGCTTGTCCCGTGGCGATTATAGCTGAGCGGCGCAGACAAAAATCTTTGCCACCGTGGTTCCTGACCCGCTGCTATCGTGCGTGTGATAGAGGTAACTTTTATAATCCAGGTACGTCTTTATTTCAGGTTTATTTAGGAAGAGGACATTGTGCCAGCAAAACTTTTGTGCGTAGCAGGCCTGGGCCTGGTGATGAGCATGGGCGCGTTCTTAGTGCAAAGAGCGCCGGCGGCAACAGAGCCGCAAATTGGATTCCCGCAGGACCAGGCTCAGAAAGAAATGCAAGATCGCATGATCAAAGAAGCCAACAAGAAGCGGCAGCAGGATATCCGCGATGATACAGACAAGTTGTTCCAACTGGCCACGGAATTAAAAACAGCGGTGGACAAGAGCAATGAGAACGTATTGTCACTTGACGTGGTGCGCAAGGCCGATGAAGTGGAGAAGCTGGCGAAGAAAGTAAAAGAAAAAATGAAGGAAGCCATTGGTCCGACGCAAAATGTGGAACCGCCGCGCCCCCTGCCTACACCTTTTGCGCACTAACAATCAGTCGGCGGGACGGAGCGGAGCTTGGACAAGAATTCAATGAAAAAGCCCGCCATTTTTTAACTGGCGGGCTCTTGTTAAGGCTTTTAGGCGAAGGCTAAGCAGCAACCTTTGCGCCCTGCGCTTCTTTTTCTGTCCCGATTCTCATGCCGTAGAACGACTTCCACACGAAGAAAATAGAGACGATAAGGAACAGAGCTGATAGAAGATGGCTGATCATCGGTCCCTGTTCGTTCGTTAAGCGAACTGCCAGTTCTACTGCTAACAGGCCGAACAGCGTAGTGAACTTGATGATCGGGTTCAGGGCCACGGAAGAAGTGTCTTTAAAAGGATCGCCGACCGTATCGCCTACGACAGTTGCGTCGTGTAACGCGGTGCCTTTCTGTTTCAGCTCCACTTCCACCACTTTCTTGGCGTTGTCCCAGGCGCCGCCGGCATTAGCCATGAAGATGGCCTGGTAGAGACCAAAGACAGCAATCGAGATCAGGTAGCCGATGAAGAAGAACGGCTCCACAAACGCGAATGCCAGGGTTGCGAAGAACACGGTCAAAAAGATATTGAGCATGCCTTTTTGCGCATACTTGGTGCAGATTTCAACCACCTTCTTGCTGTCTTCCACTGAGGCTTTCTCGACGCCTTCCAGTTTGATGTTTGCCTTGATGAACTCCACCGCGCGATATGCGCCGGTGGTCACCGCCTGCATGGAAGCGCCGGTGAACCAGTAAATGATCGCGCCGCCGGTAATCAGGCCGAGCACGAAAGGAGCGTGCAGGAGCGAAAGTTTATCTGTGTTGGTGGTGAGGCCGTTGGTGAGGGCCATCATGATAGCGAAAATCATGGTGGTAGCGCCCACAACGGCGGTCCCAATCAGCACCGGCTTGGCCGTGGCTTTAAAGGTATTGCCCGCGCCGTCATTGGCTTCCAACAGATGCTTGGCGCGTTCAAAGTTCACGTCAAAGTTATGTTCTTTCTTTATCTCCGCCTTGACATTAGGAACCTGCTCAATCAGTGAAAGCTCATAAACTGATTGCGCGTTATCGGTGACCGGGCCGTAGGAGTCAACGGCAATCGTGACCGGCCCCATGCCGAGGAAGCCAAAGGCCACCAGGCCGAAGGCGAAGACAGCAGGCGCCAGCATCCACTGCGCGGGCGTGCCAATTACTCCGCCAAGACCCTGTGTGCTTACGTAATAAGCAATGCTCATGAGCGCCACAATGCTTATACCCAGCCAGTAAGCGGAGAAGTTGCCGGCTACAAGGCCGGAGAGGATGTTCAGCGACGGCCCGCCTTCTTCCGACGAGATGACAACCTCACCCACGTGGCGCGATTCCACTGAAGTAAAGACCTTGACTAGCTCAGGGATAATAGCGCCGGCAAGGGTGCCGCAGGAGATGATGACGGAGATCTTCCACCACAGCGAGGTATCACCGCCCAGCACAGGAATAATCAGCTTGGAGACGACAAAGGTCAGAGCGATAGAGACAAATGAAGTGATCCAGACCAGGGAGGTCAGCGGAGTTTCAAAGTTCATGTCGTCTGAATTGGCATATTTGGCTTTGGCTATGGCTTCATTAAGGAAGTAAGAGACTGCGCTGGCCACCAGCATCATGACGCGCATAACGAAGATCCAGACCAGCAACTGCACCTGAATTTGCGTACCTTGTGGGCCGCGCACACCCAGCAGGATGAAGGTGATTAGCGCCACGCCGGTCACGCCGTAGGTTTCAAAGCCGTCAGCGCTGGGGCCAACGGAGTCGCCAGCGTTGTCACCAGTGCAGTCTGCTATTACCCCGGGGTTGCGGGCATCGTCTTCCTTAATTTTGAAGACGATCTTCATCAGGTCAGAGCCGATATCGGCAATCTTGGTGAAGATGCCACCAGCAATACGCAGCGCGGCAGCGCCCAGAGATTCGCCGATCGCAAAGCCGATAAAGCACGGGCCGGAATAACTGCCGGGAATAAAAAGCAGGATGCAGAGCATCATCAGCAGTTCCACGCTGATCAGCATCATGCCGATGCTCATACCTGCTTTCAGAGGAATGGCATAAATCGGGTAGGGCTTGCCTTTAAGGCCGGCAAAGGCTGTACGCGAGTTGGCAAAGGTGTTTACGCGGATGCCAAACCAGGCCACGCCATAGCTGCCGGCAATGCCGATGAGACTGAAGATCAGGATGATGATCACGCTGGTGGCGGGATAGTGCTCCAGAACGCCGAAGTACAGAACGATGACTACGGCAATAAAGGCTTCCAGAAGCAAAATGAATTTGCCCTGCGTGATCAGATACGTTTTGCAGGTCTCATAGATCAGCTCAGAAATTTCACGCATGGAGCGGTGCACCGGCGCGTTTTTGAGCTGCATGTAGATCGTGAAGCCAAAGAGCCCGCCCAAAAAGCAAAAAATCAAGCCTATTTCAAGCAGCTTATAGCCGCTGATGCCGTTCAGGAAGGGAACGCTCTTCATGTCCGGCAGGCGCAGGCTGGCTTCACCACCGCTCTCGGCCGGCGCGCTGGAACCTTCTTGAACCGCAGTGGCGACAGGCGCGGTAACCGCGGCGGCAACCTGCGTTGTATGCGCGGGCTGGCCTTGCTGGGCGATTGCCATGGGGAAGGCAAAGGCCAAAATGGCGATTACAGCTGCCAGCGCTGCAGTTTTGCGTCCTGGCCTCCAGTACGCGCGCTTTTCATGGGTTGAGGTCGAATTCGAGCGGATTACGCGGCCCATCAGGCCCGATGCGAGCCAGGTGTGCATATTTGCTCCTCCAAAAAATCTTTAAAGTTAGTGTGGACTGTTAAATCGATTAACCACGCTTCACTGGCAAATTCCCGAAACGCGCTTCCACATCAAGAAAAAACTCGTGGTTTTTGAGGCTTGGCCGCGTTGGAACATTGGCTAGCCCTAAAACCCTGGCATATTCCGGGGTCTGGCTAGTCCAGTAAAACTCGCTTTTATAGCATGTTAGAGGAAGAAGATCAATTTTGGAAGCTCCTCAAAGGAGTTAATGGGATTAGGGGCAATTTAGCTCATGATTCCATTCGTAAGCCCGGCAATCGCCAGCGAACAGGGTATTTGAGGTTTTAGTAATTGCGGAGAACAAATTCTTATGCAGCCGCGCCAAATCGATTCTTCAATATTGTTCATAGAAACACGAAAGCACTTGCGAGCTAAGCTTTGTTTGCATCAGATGCTTGGATCTCCTGTTTCGTACTCGTTTGTTCACAGGAGGTCGGTGATGTGGTGAATCAGAGGGATAAAGACGATTGTAAAATCCATGACGGTCGCACTTCTGCGATTTGCAATTCAAACCTTAAAATTTACAAATAATCCCTTATTGACCTGAGTTGCCTCAGCAGTCATAATCGCGATAACACTTAAGCAAACCTGCATAACAAGCAGGGTTTTCCCACCGGTTGCTGCAGTTCGACGGAACTCGGCCCGGCGAAACAATTCTTGCAAGACGAACCTATAACAGACGACGGATAGCCCAGAAAACACTACAATTCGTGTTGCGGGAGTTCCCTGCGCGCATTGGCAAGCAGCTCTTGTCCTTTCTGGCTCTATAAACTTCCGGATCGACCAGCCGTGAGCTGGCGTGTTTTTAGCAGACGCCACGCCGGACTCAAGCCCCATTCTCCATTTCAAAAATAAATTGATAAAAAAAAACAGGAGCCTGTATGTATTACAACGCGAATGGCGAGAAAGTCTCGCGTGCCCGATGGAAAGAGATGTACAACGCCTTCAAGAACCGGCAGGAGCTGGTAAAAGCCGGTTTGACAAGCCGGCGTGATTTGATGAAGCTGGGCCTGCTGACGGCGGGCGGAATGCTGGTTGCCAAGAATGGCCTGAGTTCGCGGGCCTGGGCCGGCAGCTGGGGGAGCGGCAACTGCTATTCCGGAACGAGCGGCTGCGGCAACTGCGCCAGCCCTACGACACGTCCTTGGGTGGCGAACATGCCGATTCCGGCGGTGAAACAGCCCATTGCACTTTCGGCGCTGACCGGACCCGCGCCGACCATCGCACCGAACAACGCCATCAATCCCGCCACCGGCATCGCTTATGAAGGCCGCACGCGTGCGCATCAGTCGCCCATCGGCAGCAACGGCAATCTTCCTTTCCCTGCGACCACCATTTACCAAGTAAACCAGCAGGTGGCGAACGTCAGCATGCATCCTGACCTGCCGATGCAGCGGCTCTGGACTTTTGACGGCGTGAGCCCCGGCTCCACTTACGTGGCGCGCTACGGCACGCCGATCCTGATCCGCAACTACAACAACCTGCCTTCGGACAATGGCGGCTTCGGGATCAACTCGGTCACCACGCACCTGCACAATGCCCACAATCCCTCAGAAAGTGATGGCTTCCCATGCGACTACTTCACTTCCGGGCAGTATTATGACCAGTATTATCCAAACCAGCTCGCGGGCTTCCTTTCCGACCACGTCTCCACCAACGGCGACCCCAACGAGGCGCTGAGCACGCTCTGGTATCACGACCATCGCGAGGGCTTTACCGCGCAGAATGTCTACAAAGGACTCGTGGGGCATTACATTCTGTTCAACAACTCCGATACAGGCGACGAGACGACAGGCTTCCGCCTGCCGTCGTTCCCAAACTATGACATTCCGATGATGTTTGCCGACCGCTGCTTTGACGCGACCACCGGCGATCTCGTCTTTGACACATTTAATACAGACGGCATTTTGGGCGACAAGTTCATGGTCAACGGTGTGATTCAGCCGGTGCTGCACGTAAGCCCGCGGCGCTATCGCTTCCGCTGGATCAATACCGGCCCGTCACGCTTCCTGCAGCTTTATCTCACAGACCTGAATGCTCTCACGACGTCGCAGCCGTTCTGGCAGATTTCGAACGACGGCAACCTGCTGCCGAAGCCGGTCCAGGTTCCGGCAGTGGCGCTGGGCGTGGCAGAGCGCGCAGACGTGATCATTGACTTCTCGAAATATGCTGGGAAGACAATTTACCTCGAAAATCGCCTGCTCCAGCCGAATGGTCAGGGCGGCCCTACGGGATCTGTTGCAGCCCCAGGCAAGGGGTTCCTGGTATTACAGATCGTGGTGGACCAACCTGCCGCGACCGACAACAGCGTTGATCCGGCAACCCTGCCGAGCTACTACGCACTTCCGAGCGTGAGTGGCACACCGCGAGTGAGCCGCTCGTTCAACTTCGATCAGGGCAGAAATGGTCAATGGACCATCAACGGCAGCCTGTTCAGTTGCACGACCGCTCGCTTCACCGTGCAGCAGAACAGCTTGGAGCAGTGGTATTTCGATAACGGCTGGAACTGGTCGCATCCGATTCACGTCCACATGGAAGAGCACCAGGTCACACAGGGCGCTCCCGGCTTATACGGCAGCAGCAGTGACGATTCATGGGACTACAGCAGGTACAGCGGCCAGTACTGCTGGTCAGGCTGTACCACTAAAGCTCCCACGGGCGTAAACCTGGCACGTAAGGACACCGTCCGCCTGGTGCCGAAAGCCAATGCGACGATACGCATGCGTTTCCGTGACTGGCTTGGCCGCTACGTGA
>DASRDW010000268.1:0-3035 GCA_035652415.1 Candidatus Angelobacter sp.
TTCAGGGTCCTGACGCGCCAGACGCCGGGAGCAACCTCAGTCTGGGCAATTTCGTAGATTCCGCCCTTATTCAGGTGACCGAGAATCGCCCAGCCGAAAGAAACGTCTTTCACCAGCTTGCCTTCTACTCGCACAATACGCTCATGCTCCGGCTCGATCCAAACAGAACCTTCCATGCCGCGGTACAACTGCGTTTCACGGTCTTTGGGAGAAAAGTCTGGATTAGGGCGGAAGGTGAAGCGCAAAAGCCCATTTTCACGGCCGGCATAATCGAAAATAACCGCTTGGGGGAAGGCCTTGACCATTTTGATCCGCCGCTGAGTTTCAGATTTGTCCTCCTGAAACTCGGCTTTTACGGCATCGCGGTCACGGAGAAGCTTTTCCAGCCGGTGTTCCTGCTTTGCCTGCTGGTCCGGCTGCAATGGCTCATCGTGGAAAAGCACAATGCGGTCAGCGCGTCCTTCAGCGGTTTCAATGACCGAGCGTGTTTCTGATCCCCAGCTCCAATTCAGCCGCTCAGTGAACTCAAATGGAATGGGGTTTTGCAGGGCATGGACTTCATTCTCTGAAGCGCGCTCAATCATGGCGAGGTAATCGGTATGCTGCGGCGCTTTCCGCCGGGACTGTGCCAGGAGATTATTGTCCATGCTGAGCGCGAACGCCAACAGGATGAGGAACTTCCCGGCTTTTAACATGATCAGGGCTGCAGGGCCTGCCTAGCTGTGGCTTTCACCTGAATGGCTTGCAGGCTTGAGGCGTCCCATCCGCCGCCAAGCGCCTTCACCAGATTTACTGAAGTGACCAGGCGCTGGCCAAGAATCTGGGTGGCCAGACGCTGGCTATCCAGCAGGGTTTGTTCCGCGTTGACAACGTCAAGATAGGTAACCAAACCTCCAGTATAGCGATCGTTCGCGATGCTAAGAGCACGCTGGGCGGCATCTACGGAGAGCTGTTGCGTTTCTGCTGCTTGCGAAAGCACGTTCAGTCCTGAGAGGGCATCCTCCACTTCCTGGAAGGCTGTAAGCACGGTCTGACGGTAATTGGCTACTGATACGCCGTATCCAGACCTGGCAAAATCCACCTGGGCGCGGCGACGGCCTCCGCTAAAGATGGCCTCAGTTGCATTGGCACCAAGGGCCCAGAACCCATTGGCAGCGCTGATGATATTGCTGAGCTGGCTGCTCTCAAGGCCTCCGCCGGCAAAGATGTTAATACCCGGATAATAAGCGCTCTTTGCCACGCCGATCTGTGCATTTTGAGCGGCCATCTGGCGCTCAGCCTGGGCCACATCTGGGCGGCGTTCAAGAACGTCTGACGGCAGCCCGATCGGGACGATTGGCGGGGCTAAATTCAGGGGTTTTACCGGAACACTGAAACTGGAAGCCGGTACACCCACCAGAGCGGCAATGGCATGTTCAAATTGTGCCCGTTGCTGGCGGAGCAAAATGGCCTGAGTCTTGGTGGATGCAAGCAGGGTTTCCTGCTGAGCTACGTCTAGGCCAGATGCTACGCCGCCTGCGTGCCGATTCTGCACCAGCGTCAGTGATTTGGTCTGGTACACGACTGAGTCATCCACGACCGCGATCTCGGCATCAAGCTCCCGGAGGCTGAAGTAATCCACCGCCAGTTCTGAGGTTATGACTAGGCGGACATTCTCCAAATTGGCTGCCGTAGCCTGATAGGTGGCGTTGGCAGATTCAACATTGCGGCGAACACCGCCAAAAACGTCAGGCTCCCACGTGACGTTAAAAGGAACCTGAAAGTCACTGGAAGTGGACGGAGAGGCCAGCGGAACGCCGGTGGTGGTTGGCTTGCCGGCAGAGGTTTGGGTGCGCTGTGCCGTCACTCCCGCGCTTAGCTGGGGAAATAGCCCAGATTGGGTAATACGCGCAGAAGCGCGTGCTTGCAGCAGCTGGTAGCGCGCAACCTCAATCGTCTGGTTGGCTTTGATTGCCTGGCTTTCATATTGCGTCAGCTCAGGATCAGAGAAAGTGCCCCACCAATCGCCCTTGGGAATGGAGTCTTTAGGGTTTGCTACGCGCCAAGGCGGCTGCTCTTTCCAGGTCGGCGCTACCGCCACGTCAGGCCGGTGATAATTTGGCCCTACCGCACAACCCGTGAATCCCAACAAAACGCAAGCAGCGGCTGCAGACCGTAAAAGGCCAAGCTTCACGATTTTGCTCCGCTCCCGGCTTTGACGTTAACTTCCTCCCCGTCCTCCAGCGAATCGGCGGGGTTCATAATCACTTGATCATTTGCATCCAGGCCGCCAAGGATTTCAATTTTGGTGCCAAAATCGCGGCCAATGATGATGGCTTTCAAGTGGACCTTATTATCAGGCCCAACTACAGCCACGCGCGGCCCTTCCGGGCGGAAAAGCACGGTGTTCACTGGGACCGACATCCTACTAATCTGGATTGGCACTGCGAAGTGGACCTCAGCGTAAGAGCCGGGCAGCAATTGTCCGTTTGGATTAGGAACGTCAATTTCTGTCAGCAGTGTGCGCGTTGTGGGATCAATGGCGTCCGCCGTGCGAACAACTTTGCCATTGAATTTCTGTCCAGGGTACTCGCGCAACACGATATAAGCTGGAAGCCCAGCGCGGATGGAGGGCGCATTGTTCTGGGGCACACTCACAAAGACACGCAAAGGATCAATTTGGGCAACATCAAAGAGCTCACGAGTCTGTCCGGTGCTGCCGGCGGTGATCAGTGCGCCTACATCAGTATTGCGGCGGGTAATCACGCCTGTAATCGGCGAATAAACATGCTTGAAAGATTCAAGCTGTTGCAAGCGGCGCACATTGGCGTCAGCGGCTGCGAGGTTTGCCTGGGACTGGGCATAGGCGCTTACCTGCTGATCGGCTTCCTGTTGTGAGACAGAATCAGTTTTGCGCAGGTTAGTCCAGCGCTCAGCAGTGGATTTTGCAAGCTGCATCTGGGCGTCAGTCTGCTGCCGTGCGGCCTTGGCCTGAGAAAGTTCCTGGTCAACTTCCGGAGTATCGATTTCTGCCAGCAACTCGCCTTTTTTTACGT
>DASRDW010000269.1:0-4704 GCA_035652415.1 Candidatus Angelobacter sp.
GCCTTCAGCTTTAGCTGACTCACCTGAAATAGGTGGGTTCATCAACCGGCTGCGGCGACTCATGATGAGTCGCCGTTAGCCGTCTAAAAATCATATTGACGCTTTCGAAATGCAACGTTGAAAGCAGTCACGTTCAGTCTATGAGAATAAGGTCGGAGCTTCGCCCTTATCGTTGGATACACACATCAGGCTCCTTGGCAAAGTAAACGGCGGCCCATTGAGCCGCCGTTTGTAAATTGCTTTGACTAATTTGCTATTTGCTAGCTGCTCGTTTACGTTCCTTCGCTCCAGCTTGCCAGGTACTCTTCCTGCTCGGCTGTGAGCTTATCGATCTTTACGCCCATTGATTCCAGTTTGAGCCGCGCCACGCGTTTATCCAGTTCTTCCGGCACAGCGTAGACCTTCTTCTCCAGTGACTGGTGATTCTTTACCAGATACTCGGCTGAAAGCGCCTGATTGGCGAAGCTCATATCCATTACTGAAGCCGGATGGCCTTCAGCGGCGGCCAGGTTGATGAGGCGGCCCTCGCCGAGGAGATAAATCTTGCGGCCATCTTTCATCGCATATTCGTCCACAAAGTCGCGGGTCTGCCGCTTGGTGGAAGACATCTTTTCCAGCGCGGGAATATCAATCTCCACATTGAAGTGTCCGGAGTTCGCCACAACAGCGCCGTTCTTCATCAGGTCAAAATGTTCGCGGCTGATCACGTTCTTATTGCCGGTGACGGTCACAAAAATATCGCCAATCTTCGCCGCTTCCGGCATTGTCATCACGCGGTAACCATCCATCACCGCTTCAATTGCCTTGGTAGGATCGATCTCAGTCACGATCACGTCAGCGCCCATGCCGCGCGCGCGAGAGGCCAAACCGCGTCCGCACCAGCCATAGCCGGCGATCACGAACTTGGAGCCTGCAACCAGTGAGTTGGTGCAGCGGATCACGCCATCCATGGTGGATTGGCCGGTGCCGTAGCGATTATCAAACATGTGCTTGGTGAGCGCGTCATTTACGGCAATGATCGGATAACGAAGCTGGCCATCTTTCGCCATGGCGCGCAGGCGAATCACGCCTGTGGTCGTTTCTTCCGTTCCGGCGATGATTCCTTCGAGAACGTCCTGCCGCTTGGTAAGCGCCGTGGAAACCAGATCAGCGCCGTCATCCATCGTCATGTGCGGCTTGTGATCGAGCGCCGAAAGAATGTGCTTGTAGTAGCTGTCGTTGTCCTCGCCCTTAATGGCATGGACAGAGATGTTGTAGTCGCGGACCAGCGATGCAGCGACGTCATCCTGCGTGGAGAGCGGATTAGAGGCGCACAGAACTACGTCAGCGCCGCCGTCCCGAAGCGTGATGGCAAGATTGGCCGTCTCCGTGGTGACGTGCAGACACGCCGAAACGCGGATGCCCTTCAGCGGCTGGTTCTTGATGAAATCCTTGCGGATGCTCTGCAAGACCGGCATGGACTGGTTGGCCCACTCAATGCGGCGCTTGCCCAGATCTGCCAGTTCAAGGCTCTTGATATCAAATGAAGTTTGCGTAACGGTCGTAGTTGCCATGTTCTCCTGAATGCCGTGAAGGCTTGAGAATTTTAAAATTCAAATAGGCGATTGCCTTATCCAACTGGTCAACGTAGAGACGTAGCATGCTACGCCTCTACAGAATGATTCTATTTAACGGCTCGCCCCAACATTGGCCTTGGACTCACTCTTACCCGCAGCCTGCTCGCGCAACGCAGCGGCTTTGTCTGTGGCTTCCCAGGTAAAGTCAGGATCTTTGCGTCCAAAGTGCCCGTAAGCCGCGGTCTTCTTATAGATCGGACGGCGCAGCTTCAGCGAATCAATAATCCCTCTGGGCGTAAGCTGGAAGTTCTGCCGGACAAGCTGTTCCAGTTTTTCTTCGCTTACTTTGCCGGTGCCAAAGGTATCCACCAGCACGCTGACAGGCTCAGCAACGCCAATGGCGTAAGCCAACTGCACTTCGCAACGGTCAGCCAAGCCTGAAGCAACAATGTTCTTGGCAATGTAGCGGCACATATAGCAGGCAGAGCGATCAACCTTGGTCGGATCTTTGCCGCTGAAAGCGCCGCCGCCATGGCGTCCCATGCCGCCGTAAGAATCAACAATGATCTTGCGTCCGGTCAGCCCGGTATCGCCCATAGGCCCGCCAATTACGAAGCGGCCGGTTGGATTGATGTGATATTTAGTATCGGCGTCAAGCAGGTTGGCGGGAAGGGCGGCCTGGATCACGTGCCGCATGATGTCTGCGCGCAGCGTCTCGTTATCAACCGAATCAGCATGTTGGGTGGAGATCACCACCGCATCTACGCGGCGCGGCTTGTGGTTGGCGCCGTATTCAACTGTAACCTGGGATTTGCCGTCAGGGCGGAGGTAAGGGAGCGTTCCATTCTTGCGGACTTCAGTGAGGCGAAGGCAAAGCTTGTGCGCCAGATCAATTGCAGCCGGCATGTAGTTTTCTGTCTCGTTTGACGCATAACCAAACATCATACCCTGGTCGCCGGCCCCGCCTGTGTCCACGCCCATGGCAATATCGCCTGACTGCTTGTTGATGCTGGAGATCACGGCGCAGGTATTGGAATCAAAACCGTAAAGCGCATTGTCATAGCCGATGGACTGAACAACGCCGCGCACGAGCTTCTGGAAATCGACATAAGTCTTGGTGGTAATTTCGCCGGCGATCACCACCAGGCCGGTTGCGGTGAGCGTTTCACAGGCCACACGGCTGTAAGGATCTTCTGCGATGCAGGCATCAAGGATCGCATCTGAAATCTGGTCGGCAATTTTGTCCGGATGCCCTTCCGTGACTGACTCGGACGTAAATAAAAATTTTTCGCGTGAGGCCACTGCTTTCCTCCTGAATATCGTTAAAACCGTCTAGGATATCGTCCTAATAAGGTTAATTAAGGAATCCATTCGGGAACAACGGTTTGGCGTTACAACCGGCGAAACCGCAACCGAATGGAATAATTTGCAATGTGAAGTGGGCCAATAACTATGTTATCGGCCAGCCATGATTGCGTCTATTGGCTATTGTACTAGGCCAGCGGCAGTAAAGGTTAGAGTTCGCGGCTCATTTTCATTGCCAAGGGCGCCCAGCGGTTTCCCATTAAAGGAAACATCAATTCCGCCGGCGTTTCCTGTTCTAAGCACAACTTCTTTTCCGGCTTTCACTTTCTTCTTACGGTCAGCGCTCAAGACCTTTTGCATCACGGATTTTCCATCCGCCACAATTGAAACCCAGGCATCTTCTTTCGCTTTCACCAGAATGACGAATGTTTTCTCCGCGGGCTTCTTTTCCGCAGTAGGAGAAGTCTGCTGCTTCGTTACCGGCTGCTCTGGTGCTGGAGCAGCGGCTGTATTTTCAGCCGGAGCCGTTGCTTGCGCCGTCGCTGGCGGGACGTCAGCCGGAGTGGTCTCTGTGGTAGCCGCGGCCTGATGCGTGGACTGTGCTATCTCAGTACCGTGGGGTTTGGACTTAAGCCAGAAAAAGTAGCCCACAAGGACACCCACCAACGCCGCAATGGCAAAGACCAATGGTGCCCGAGAGCGTCGCGGATTCAGTTCGCGCTTTGGCTCTTCGTGAATCTCCAGCGGAAACTTGTCTTCAGGTTCTGGCTGTTCATTGCTGGCGGCCGAGTAATCTGCCACCGCCTGGTCTTCATCGATCCCCAGGAAGTGGGCATACGCCCGTACAAACCCCTTGGCGAAAACCCCGCCTGGGAGTTGGTCGAATCGTTCGTTCTCCAGCGCCTCAAGATGGCGGCGGGAAATCTTGGTGGATTCACTGATTTCATCCAGGGTGATGCCCCGCATCTCCCTTTCGCGCCGCAACCGGTCACCAAATGCGCCCATGGCCAGCCCGTTTTCCTTGGTTGGTAAGTCAGTTAATTGACCCATAGTAAGGGACCGTACTCGGTCTCTTACAAAATACCCCGTAACTCTTGATTTAACAACCAGTTTCAGGGTACGTAAGGGCTATTACTCACAGGTTTCAGGTCTATTGTCCGGTTGCCGATTTGCCTAAATCAAGCGATAATACGCAAAAAGTTGGAGCTTCTGTTCATTTAAAAAGGAACACGCCTGATCATGAATGAGGGCACCGGTCCTGAGAGAAAAAATAAGAGACAATTGCAGGAAGTCGCCATCTTCAATGATGTTGCGAAGGCGCTGACCTCATCGCTGAATCTTGATTCAATCCTGCAAACCATCATGGATAAGATGGCGGAATTTTTCCGTCCGGACACATGGTCGCTCCTGATGGTCGATGAACAGAAGGACGAGCTCTATTTCGCCATTGCCGTAGGAGATGCTGCCGAAACGCTCAAGACCGTTCGGCTTAAGGTGGGCGAGGGTATTGCTGGCTGGGTGGCACGCCATGGCGAGTCATTGATCGTGCCTGACGTTTACAACGATCCGCGTTTTGCCAAGCGCATTGATGAGATGACCAAGTGGAAGACACGGTCCATCATCTGCGTGCCGCTGCAATCCAAGCATCGCGTGCTGGGTGTGATCCAGCTCATCAACTGCGCCATGGAAAGTTTTGGCGAGCAGGAGATGTTTTTCCTGCATGCGCTTTGCGACTACGCCGCCATTGCCATTGATAACGCCCGCGCCGTAGAAAAGATTCAAGAGCTGACCATCACTGACGATTGCACCGGCCTCTACAACGCGCGCCATCTTTATAAGACTC
>DASRDW010000270.1:0-6229 GCA_035652415.1 Candidatus Angelobacter sp.
TTACCCTGCTCGATAAGGTTGCAAAACCTGCAACCATTCTTGTTTCCACCTCAGCGTTATTTAGCGTTACCGAACTTGCCAGCGTGACATATCGAGCAAAGAAAATTCTGGGCATGAGGTTCTCGCTTCCGATTGACCAAACGAAGCCTCTCGAGATCATCCAAGGCCAGGAGACCGATGACGCGATTTTTGCCGCCGGTATTGAAGTTGCAAGCCGTATGGGCTTGAAGGTTGTGATAATTGAGGAAACGCGCTCAACGGCCGAAGCGGGTTAAATATTGTGATGATCTGAAACGCAGATCCAAACTTCCCCAAAAACTTCAGGGCACGAATTGCTCCGTGCCCTGCTTTCAAATCTTCAGTTCTGCTGCGCTGTTTCAGTTGCCAGCCGGTTTGCCCATCGCTGGAAGCGGCAATCTGCCGTCTGCGCCGGCAGTTAGCGCCACGAACTGCGGATCTTGGTACAGCGAGGCAAACACCGCATCCACGCGCGCTTCCATCATCTCTTTGCTGCGTACAGATTGATAGCGTTCATACTCAAAGAAATGCCGCTTCAGCAGCTCCAGTGCTTTGTCCTTCTGACCGATCTGCGCATAGATGGCAGCCAAGTTGTAGGAAGCGCAAAGGAGCGACTCATTTTCTTTGGCAATTTTCAATGCTTCGTCGCCATGTCCATTGCCGGCCATGAATGCAGCGGCAAAGATCAGGTTAAAAGGATCATGCGGATCAAGCGCCAGCGCCTGCCGCGTGTAGGCATCAGCCTTGGCCTTGTCGCCTTCTGAGTTCCAGTACACCGCCAGGTTCCGGTAAGCCAGCGCCAGCGGAAACTCTTTTGTTGATGCCTCCATCTGCCCCAGGCCTTTTTTGAAGTCGCCTTCATGGATGGTCATCTTGCCCAGCCCATGCAGCGCCACCGCGCGTGAAAGCGGATCGGCGGGCATGGCCAGGATCTGGTTGAAGGTGACTCGCGCTTTGTCCCACTCGCCGGTGTAGTGGCGATAGAGTTCGCCCAGATAGCGCAGCGGCGTGGGATCATTGGGATCAAGCTGATGCGCGGCCAGGTAAAGCTTCTTTGCTTCCTCGTACTTCGCAGCATTTTCCGCTTTCAGCCCCGCCGTCATCGTCTGTTGGATTTTTGCGCTCAGCGCCGGATCAAAATTCGGACCATCCGGCATCAGCGCGGCGTTCACGTCCGTTACCCCCAGCTTTTTCAATTCTTTTACGGCATCTTTCGCTTTGTTTGGAAACATGCATTTCTGGTCTGCCACTTGGCGTAATTCGACGATCGCTGTTTTATTGTCGCCTGACTTGGCTTTGGCCTTGGCATCATCCATCTTTTCCTTGATCGCGGACTCGCGCTTCTTCATCTCGCTTTCCACAATCTTTTCCAGGTCGCCCACGGCGAGCTTGCCGTTTTTGTTATCCAGTTTCCCAACCACCGTTCCGTCAGATACCTGCACCAGCACCGCCACAGGCAGCTTGCCATCTGGCACGTACTTGTGCCCCAGCGGGTTGCTCGCATCCACAACGCCCATGGTCACGCATTGCTGTGAATAGAGCTGCAGAGTGCGCGACTCACGCAGGCTGGAGTGCTGAAGCTCATTTTCGCCGGTGGGGAACCAGTAAACCGCCAGCCCTTCCTTCGGCTGCTCTTCCGGCTTGATCAGCTTCCACGGCACCTGGTACGTCTGTACCGACGCGCCTCCGCTCATGCCTCCCATACCACCGCCACCGCCGCCTCCGCAGGTGGCCCAACTCTGCGGCGCCAGTAAGATATAGATCATTACAAGTGAGAGTGCACGCTGGATAAGAGGTCTTTTCATACGCGGCATTATATCGCAGCCCAAGCAGCTGAAATGTGGAGGTGGGACGAGGGTTGGGCGGTTTTTTGATCATTGATCTTTTGGTCTTTTCGGGAATCGGGTGACTATGCGGACGCCTTTTGCCGATCAGCAGCATTTGTGTGCGATTCCCGGCGAGAGCCCGGGATTCGGGGCAGCACGAAATCAGGCGCACTCAAAAGAGTTAACCCTAATTCCAGCGATTCTTGCGTCTCTATATACTCTTTGGTTAATAATAGTGGTAGATGGACGAGCGCGATTTCTTTGACGAGAAAGAAGCTAAAAAGCCCCACACGTTAACGTGTCCGCACTGCCGCCAGTCCGGCGATTACGAGCTTTCATGGCTGGTGCGCACTAAGAAAAGGCAGCTTCCTGGCCGGGCCGATGAGCGCGACCGCGCCAAGTTCGCCAAAGCACAGAGCTATATGGTGCGACGTGACGATATGGTGGCGTGCAAGAACATCCGCTGCCGAAAGCGCTTTGAAGTGGCAGGAGTACAGTCTGTAGCGTTTTTGAACGATTAGATCCTTCCGCCGCACACAGAATTCGTCCTTCCCCGTACGCTTTTGTTTTTATGCCGTCCATGGGGCCCGAAAGCCCCTGGCCCTGTCCCATCCCTCTTCTCTGATTTATACTTGCAGGTTTCATTGGCGATGCTGGCGCTGACATGGTACTGCTCCGCCGCATCTAAGCTTTGTTGACAGGAATATCTGAACTATGAAGATTCTGGTCTGCATGAAGCAGGTCCCGCAGAAAGACGCTCCTCTTAAGCTGAACGAAAGCGGCACGTGGATCCGCGATGATGTTTCCTATGAGGTCAATGAGCCAGACGCGTATGCGCTGGAAGAGGCGTTGCGGCAAAAAGAAAAACATACTGGCGAAGTGGTGGTGATTACCGCCGGCCCGGCGCGGGCGCAGCAGGTATTGCGCGAAGGGCTAGCCAAGGGCGCTGACCGCGCAATTCATCTGGAAGACAACGGTTTTGTCGGCCTTGACGCTCTCAATATGGCCAAGGCGTTTGTCGCGGCAATCAAGGACGAGAAATTTGATTTGATCTTTACCGGCCTGCAATCGGACGACTATGGCTACGCCCAGACCGGCGTGATCATGGCCGAGTTGCTGGGCTGGCCGCACGCCACCATCATCATGGAAATCCAAAAGAGTGATGGCGGAAGCGTTAATTCGCAAATCAAGGTGAAGCGCGAACTGGAGTCAGGATTCTTTCAGCATGTGAATATGCCGCTGCCCGCGGTGCTGACGATCCAATCCGGTATCAACAAGCTGCGCTACGCCACCTTGCTGGGCATTAAGCAGGCCAAGAACAAGCCTCTGCGCAAAGTCACCATGGATGAAGTGAAATCCGCCCTGGGCGAGAACCTGCAGAAGATTGAAAAACTTTATATACCGCAGAAGAGCAAAAAGACTGAGATGCTTGAGGGATCGCCGGGCGAGGTGGCGAAAAAGCTGGTGGACAAGCTGCGCAACGAAATTCGAGTGATGTGATTTGCATCTTTAAGATGTTAAGGAGTAGTCCATGGATCGAATGGAATATGACCCTGAAGGCGGAAATTATCTACCTGTAACCGAACACGAAACCGGCTCAACGTTCATGGTGGTTGGAATCGTGATGCTGCTGGCAGGCCTGGGATGGCTTTTGTTTGTGGGCTGGGACATCCGCGATGGCGGCGGGCTGATGAAATACTTCTTTATCGGGGATGTGGTTATCGCCCTGGCTTTGATTGTTACGGGTTTCGCTAAAAAGAAACGGCAGATCAACTAACAAATGGCAGAGACAATTCTTGTAGTAGCTGAGCAGCGTGAAGGCAAACTGAATCGCGTCTCCTGGGAGACGATTGCGGCCGCGCAGACCATTGCTGCAGAAACCGGCGCCACGGTGGAAGCCGCTGTGTTTGGCAGCCACATCGCCGGCATTGCCCAGGAAGTTGCGGGCAAAAAAGTGGCCAAGGTGTATGCAGTTGAGTCACCCAAGCTGGCCAAGTATGAACCGGATGGCGTGGTGGCTGCTCTTAAAGCCTTCATCCAGGAGAAGCAGCCGACGCTGGTGCTTATGCCGCACACCTATCAGGTGCGCGACTTTGCACCGCAACTGGCCACGGCTTTACAGCGCACGCTGATCAGTGACGCCACAGGCTTCCACAAAGATGGGGGCAAGCTCGTCTTCGCGCGGCAGATGTTTCAGGGCAAATTTGCTGCTGATGTCTCTTTTGCCTGTCCAGCGCCGCACTTTGTTACCTTCCAGTCCGGTGCTTTCCGTGGCGATAAAGCTGAAGCTGGTGCGTCACCCGCCCCAGTAGAAAATGTGAGCGCGCAGGTTCCTGATGGCGTGCAGCGCAATCAGCCGGAAGATCCTTTCAAGGAAGCTAAGCAGGCCGTGGACCTGACGCAGGCGGAGATTATTGTCTCCGTGGGCCGCGGAATCAAAGAGCAAAAGAATATTGAGCTGGCCAAGGCGCTGGCCGATGCTCTTGGCGGCGAGATTGCCGCATCGCGTCCCATCTGCGATTCCGGCTGGCTCCCCATGGATCGCCAGATTGGCAGCTCCGGTCAGACGGTTTCACCCAAGCTTTATCTTGCTGTCGGCATCAGCGGAGCCATTCAGCATATCGTCGGCATGAAAGGCTCGCGCAGCGTCATCGCCATTAATAAAGACGCAGAAGCCCCAATTTTTGAAATTGCCGACTTCGGCGTGGTGGGGAATCTGTTTGATATTGTCCCGGCGCTGACGGAAGAAGTGAAGAAGGCCAAGGGATAAATTTAGCCGTGAATGAACGCGAAATGCGCGAATCATTTTCTTGATTCGTGTTGATTCGCGTATATTCGCGGCGACCCGACTACTTACTGAGTACCCAAGAATGATCTATTTTCGTAAACCTCTTGAAGGTGTTGACCGCCCGCAGATGGAAGCGGATGTTGTGATTGTGGGCGGCGGCCCGGCTGGCTTGGCCTGTGCGCTGCGCCTCTCGCAACTGATTGACCGGCACAACCGCCGCAACCCTGATGCACCTCTAAGCAAAGAGAATATTTACGTGCTGGAAAAGGCGCGTGAATTGGGCCAGCACTCACTCTCCGGAGCGTTGTTGGACCCGCGGTCGATGGATGAGCTGCTTCCCGGGTGGCGCTCAGAAGCGCCACTCGACGCAGAAGTTGAGCACGAAGACGTTTACTTTCTCACTGAAAAGCACGAGCACCGCCTGCCGATTACCCCGCCACCACTGCGCGACCACGGCAATTTTGTTATCTCCATCAATCGCTTTGTAAAGTGGCTGGGAGAAAAAGTTGAGCAGGCAGGCATTACCGTTTTTACCGGTTTCGCCGGATCGGAATTGTTGCTCGAAGACGGCAAAG
Source organism: Candidatus Angelobacter sp. (assembly GCA_035652415.1). Lineage (GTDB taxonomy): Bacteria > Acidobacteriota > Terriglobia > Terriglobales > Acidobacteriaceae > Angelobacter. Next base: position 5,208 of record DASRDW010000270.1, read on the forward strand.
TGACCGGTGTCCGCACCGACGATAAAGGCGTTGATAAGCAAAACCAGAAAAAATCGAATTTCGAGCCGGGGTACGATCTCAAATCGAAGGTTACGGTGCTGGCGGAAGGGCCGCGTGGCTCGCTGACCAAACAACTGGTCCTCAGGTTCGATCTGCAAAAGGACCGCAATCCGCAAGTCTATGGCATTGGCGTAAAAGAGCTGTGGGAAGTGCCATCTGGCGCGATCAAAAAAGGCCAAGTCATTTACACCATGGGCTGGCCGCTTACCACCAAGGAGTACGGCGGCGGCTGGATTTATGGATCGAAGGACAGTATTGTTTCGCTGGGCTATGTAACCAGCCTTGACTATGCTGACCCGCGCCTCGATCCGCAGCACGTGCTGCAGACCTTTAAAACGCACCGGTTCATTAGCGGACTGTTGCGTGGCGGCAAGATGATCCGTTATGGCGCCAAGACATTTCCTTACGGCGGATGGTTTTCTATGCCGCCGCTGGCTGGCAACGGCTGGATGATCGTTGGCGACTCAGCCAGTTTCTTAAATTCGCAGCGACTGAAGGGCATCCACCTGGCTATTAAGAGCGCCATGTTGGCGGCAGAGACGGCCTTCAACGCTCTGCTCAAAAACAATTTTAGCCAGGAACAGCTCCACAAATACAAAGAAGCTGTTGATTCAAGCTGGATCAGAGATGAGCTGTGGGAAGTCCGCAACTTCCATCAGGGATTTGAGAAGGGTCTGCTTTCCGGGTTGTTCCACACGGCTGTGCAACAGATCACGGGTGGACGCGGCATGCATGAGGTTTACCATGCCCAGGCTGGGCACACGCGCATGCAGCATTTGGACCAACTGCCGGCAGATGGCGGTAATCGCGCGCAATTGCTGGGCAGAGCCAGGGGCGATGGCAAGCTGACCTTCGACAAGCTGACCGATCTCTACCACTCCGGCACCAAGCATGAAGAAGACCAGCCCTCACACCTGATCATTCACGATACCAATATCTGCAACACACGCTGCGTAGTAGAG
>DASRDW010000271.1:0-28898 GCA_035652415.1 Candidatus Angelobacter sp.
AAAGCCAACTGCACTGGCCGTGGTTGCCGTATCCGCTGGCCGCGCTGCTGGTGGTTGGGGTGATCTGGCTGGCCGATGGCGCAATGAAGAGCATAAGCCATTTAAAACAGGCAGTGGAGAACGAAGGCGACGAAGAAGAAAAAGAGGATGATGGAAAAGAGCCGCCAGATAGCCACATAGAGACGAAATGATTCCAAAACTTGGCCTGACAGAACATTTGTTGCGTTGATTGCGTTGGCCGCAGATTCAGCCTGATTTGCTGTGTTTATCTGGTGGCAAATTTTAATGAGCCCAATGGCGGAAGCGAAGAAGCCAGCTACGAACCGCTCGAAAAATTGGTCAGACAAACTCAAGACACGGCGATAACAGGTTTGTGAACAACCTCTCTTCAATAGTACAGACAGCCTTCCTCTTTAGATTTGGATCGAAAGACCTGGATCGAAAGCCAATTACAGAAATTCGTTAGTGAATATCTTTTTCCAGTTCATTGGCAGCATCCTCCACCGCGGCAGCATAGTCCGTCAGGGCCTGCGAGACGCGCACAATCTCTTTATCGGCTTCCTGATAGTGTTTTTGTTCTATGCCTTCGCGGACGCCGGGAAGGGTCTTTGATCCATAGCCGGTATAAAAGCCCGGCGCATAGATCAAGTGCCTGTACCATGGGCGGCGAGGCAGTCCGCCATCATTAATGAGCTTTCGCTCTGCCAAAAGCAGCTTTTCATTGAGTGCCTGCAATGACTGTGCTGAAGCATTGCTATTGCTGAACGCCTTCATGGCCTTGGTGTAATCCTGTGCGCTGTGGGCCAGCGCGCTCTCGGCATTTTCCAGCGGAGCAAAATTAAGGAAGGGCGGGACCTCTTCTTTGGGCGGCGCAACGGTCGGGCGTCGCGGATCAGAAACAGCGCTGTAAACGCCGTTATCAATGTCCTGGTTGCGATCGCGAATTTCCTCACGCTTGTTTTTCAGCAGGGTTTGGACTTCGTCTGAATATTTGTGGATAGTGTCAGAGAAATCGCTGAAGTCGTAGGGCAGCACGTCAGCATCGGCAAAGCGCAGCACCATGGTGCCTATGATCTGGGCCAGGGCCTGGCCATAAATAAAATCTTTGTCAGAGAAATGAGTGAACCAGTAAAAATCGTCGTAAATGGAATGGTAGATGCCGCCATCGTCTTCGCCGCCAAAGCCAACGTTCAGCGAAGCCACACCCAGATGGTCGATAAATGCCGTGTAGTCGCTGCCGGAGCCGAGCGGGCCAATGCGCAGATCGGGGCGGGTACGCGCATCCTTGCGGTCTTCAGGACGGCCCCGCGTAAGTCGCGCGGCCTGGCTGCGCTTCCATACGGAGATGTTTTTCTCCGGATCGTTAATGTCACGCGCTACTGTGTTTACAAATTTTTCCAGCGAGTGTGAGCCTTCCACCTCAAGAAAGCCGCGGCCATTGCCATCAGTATTAATGTAGATTGCGGCATGTTTCTGGAGTTCATCAGCGTGGTACTCCGCCCACTCTGTGGAGCCGAGCAGCATGGGCTCTTCTCCATCCCAGGCACAATAGATAATCGTACGCTTGGGCTTCCATCCTTGCTTGAGCAGTTGGCCTAGCCCGCGTGCCTCTTCCAGCAGCGCGATCTGCCCGGAAATGGGATCTTCCGCGCCGTTGACCCAGCCATCGTGGTGGTTGCCGCGAATGATCCACTGGTCCGGCGACTCTGAGCCGGGAATTTTAGCAATCACGTCATACACAGGTTTGATGTCCCAGTTGAAAGCTACTTTCAGGTGGACCGTGGCCGGACCGGGGCCAACATGGTAGGTAATGGGCAGAGCGCCGCGAAAATTTTCTGGAGCAAGCGGGCCTTTCAGAGCGGCCAGCAGCGGCTTGGCATCGCCGTATGAAATAGGCAGCGTTGGAATTTTCGTGAGCGTCGTAATATCTTTAAGCGCCAGCCGCTTCACATCGCCTTTGGCACCCACTCCGGGCGTTGTGGGATCGCCGGGGTAAGTCGGCATATCCATTACGCTGCCGCGCTGTACGCCGTTCTCATTGCGCATGGGGCCTTGCGGAAAAACATCGCCTTCAAAGTAGCCGTCGTCGCGCGGATCGGAATAAATAATGCAGCCAATGGCGCCATGCTCAGCGGCGACTTTGGGCTTGATGCCGCGCCATGAATTTCCATAGCGCGCAATCACAATTGCTCCCTTCACTGAGACGCCCAGGCGATTAAGCTCTTCATAGTCGCTGGGCAGGCCATAATTCACGTAAACCAGCCGGCCCGTGACATCGCCGTCAATGGAGTAGGCGTTGTAGGTGGGCAGTTGCTCGCTCTGCTGGCTTGAGGTGGGATCCCCCGGAACCGGCGGCTCCACCAGCTTGGCCGTATAGTGAGTCGGCTCCGTCAGCTCCAGCACGCGCTCTTTAGGCGTAGGGAAGAGAACATCAAAGGTTTCTATCTGCGCATCCAACCCCCACGACTTGAACTGGGAGAGTATCCACTCTGCGTTTTCCTTGTCATAAACCGTACCCACGTTATGCGGGTGTGCGCTCAGCCGCTGCATGGTATCGCGGAGGATTTTAGGATCGGGAACCTTGCGGAACGTGCTCTCCAAGGCACGCTCAGCCTGTGATGAGCTCGCTGTAAAGCCGTACAAGGGTTCGTCGTCAGGGCTGGTGGCGGAGAGCGGGAGCAGGGCGATAAGGCAGAGCAATAGGCTGGCGAGTACTCGGTGCATGAGAACTCCTAAAAGGTGACGAAGAATTGTATACGACGGCATCAAATCCGCGAGTAATCCGGACGCCAGTCAGTCACGGCTTTCTTGATGTCAGAGCGGCTGAGCTTTTCGTCGAGCGCGCGCTGCGTCAGCGCGGGCAGCTCTGCATCTGAGGCAAAGCGCAGGCCGATAAGCTGGGAATCGGTCAGCTCGGCGATGCGGGAGCGGAGAGATTCCGGCAAAATGGTTGCGAGCCGCAGGCGCTCTTCCACGCGAATCACGCGGTCCTGGAGATGAGTGGCGTAGCTGCGCAAACGTACTGCGTGCACCAACAGCGCCGCTGATACCAGCAGGAGCCATGCCCCGCCAATACCGGGGAAACGCAAAAGAAGGAAGCCAACCACAAATACGTTGATGCCCAGAATGGGGATCACAAAGAAGTGAAACGGCGGATCATATTTAGTATGGTTGGCGAGTGTTTGGGGCTTCTCCATGTGGCTCCTCAAAAGTAAGAGTTTACCGGAAGTTGATGGTGTGCGTAGGTTTGTTGGTGCAGTAATTCATGAGTTGCAATTGCCAGGGTGCCAGAGGTGCCACAATGGATGATTGGATGAACTGCGCAGCCAGGCTTTTTCTGAATTTCAGGGAACAACCATGAGTGACTTTATTGGCGCTATTGATCAGGGAACTACCAGCACGCGCTTCATTGTCTTTGATCGCGCGGGCAAGGTTGTGGCCTGTGCGCAGAAAGAGCATCGCCAGATTTTTCCGCAACCGGGATGGGTGGAGCATGATCCTGAAGAAATCTGGCAGAGAACAAAAGAGGTCATGGCAGAAGCCATAGGCCAAGCCAGATTGAAGGCAAGTAACCTGGCGGCGGTTGGAATCACCAACCAGCGCGAGACAACGGTGGTATGGGACCAAAAAACAGGAAAGCCGCTGTGCAATGCAATTGTGTGGCAGGACATGCGCGTGGCCGCCGAAGTATCGCGCATGGCGCGCGAACACGGCGATGATTTCTTTCGCAGCCGGACAGGACTGCCGCTTTCCACTTACTTCAGCACGCTCAAACTTTGCTGGATCCTGCAAAACATTCCCGGCACGCGTGCCCAAGCTGAGAAAGGCGAAGTGCTCTTCGGCAACATCGATACATTTCTGCTGTGGAAGCTTACCGGCGGACCGGCAAACGGCCTGCACATAACTGACGTGACCAATGCCAGCCGCACGCAGCTGATGAACCTCTCCACGCTCGATTGGGATGCGGACTTGCTGAAAGTATTTGCGATCCCACGGCAAATCCTGCCGCGCATCTGCTCCAGCAGTGAAGTCTATGGCCATGTTGCAGAAGGGCCGCTGGCCGGAGTTCCAGTGGCGGGAATCCTGGGCGATCAGCAAGCTGCTCTGGTAGGGCAAACATGCTTTAAGAGCGGCGAGGCCAAGAACACTTACGGAACAGGATGTTTTCTGCTGATCAATACAGGCGAAAAGCCGGTGCCATCAAAGCACGGACTGCTCACCACCGTCGCGTACAAACTGGGCAAGGCTCCGGCCCGGTATGCGCTGGAAGGTAGCGTAGCCATCGCCGGTGCGCTGGTGCAATGGCTGCGCGATAATCTTGGTCTCATCCAAAGCAGTGATGAGATCGAGCATCTTGCAGCGTCCGCAGAAGATAATGGCGGCGTTTATTTTGTGCCTGCCTTCTCCGGGCTCTACGCTCCATATTGGCAAGAAAATGCGCGCGGCGTGATCACGGGCCTGACCCGGTACGCCAACAAAGCCCACATGGCGCGTGCAGTTCTGGAAGCCGTGGCATTCCAGACGCGCGAGGTCGTGGAGGCAATGGAGCAGGACTCCGGCATCGTGCTTGACGTCTTGCGCGTGGATGGCGGCATGGTTCGGAATAATCTGCTGATGCAATTTCAAGCCGATATCTTGAACCGGCCGGTGGTGCTGCCTTCCATTCAGGAGACAACCAGCCTGGGCGCTGCTTATGCCGCAGGGCTGGCAGTAGGATTTTTCAGCAACACAGAAGCATTGCGCGCGCACTGGTCGGCAGAGAAGACCTGGACGCCCGCAATGGATGAGCCGCGGCGGGAGCGTATGTATCGCGAGTGGAAGAAGGCAGTAACCAGGACATTTGATTGGGTGGAGTAAGCAATGAATTTTGCACAGGGGGCAAGTGGCAAATGCGCTGATCGATGGGCGGAAATTGCAGTACGGCAGGGCATAGCTGCTTAGGTTAAAATCAGCATCATCCATGAAACGAGCTGTAGATCATCTCAAAAAATCAGACGCAATTCTGGCCTCCATTATTACCCGCGTTGGACCATGCAAGATGGCGTATCGCGAGCCTACCTTTGAAATGCTGGCGCGTGCCATCGTCTTCCAGCAGTTGAACGGCAAGGCAGCGCGGACGATCTATGGTCGACTGGAAGAGGCTGCCGGAGGCGCGCTGACGCCGCAGGCTATTCAGAACTTGAGCGTGGGTGAGATGCGCCGCGCCGGTCTCTCGCGGCAGAAGTTGGGCTACATTCGCGATCTGGCCGAGCACGCCATCAGTGGCAAGGTGGATTTTGCGCGCCTTCACGCTATGAGCGATGAAGAGGTGATTGAGGCGCTTACTGACATCAAAGGAGTGGGCGTCTGGACTGCCCACATGTTTCTGATGTTTTCATTGCGACGCCCGAACGTGCTTCCCGTGGGCGATCTTGGCGTGCGTATGGCGATTCAGCGGTTCTATCGCAAGCGCAAGCTGCCCACGCCCAAGCAGATCGAACAGATTGCCAAGGGCTGGCATCCCTATTGCAGTTTTGCCGCGTGGTATCTGTGGCGGAGCCTGGAGTTGCCGAAGGAAAAACTCATTGTGGAGACACGTAGACGTATTCCGAAGTCCCGAACGAAGTGATGCAGAAAGAGCAGCTCTCCGTATCCCTATGTCTACATGGTGAGATTTTGGTTTTGATAGAATCTCTAGATAGATGACCGATAACCGCAAAATCCGCGTACTTGTTGCCAAGCCCGGTCTTGACGGCCATGATCGCGGCGCAAAGGTAATTGCCCGCGCCCTGCGCGATGCCGGAATGGAGGTCATCTATACCGGCCTGCGTCAAACGCCAGAGATGATTGTGAACTCCGCCTTGCAGGAAGATGTGGACGTGATCGGTCTTTCAATTCTTTCCGGCGCGCATAACGCTATTGTTCCCCGGGTGGCAGAAATGCTTCGCCAGAACAAGATGGAAGATGTGCTTTTTCTCGTCGGCGGAATTATCCCTGAGCAGGATTTTGATTTCCTCAAGAAAGCCGGCGTCGGCGGCATTTTCAATCCCGGCACGCCAATGGACGAAATTGCTGAGTTTATCCGCAAGAACATCAAGCCTCGCGACGTAATCACAGCCTGAGCTTATTTGCGAACTAGCCGCGATATCTCTATTGAACAATCAACGTTACTGTTCTTGTCCGCTGCGCGCCGGAAGCGTAAGCCGCATTGATAATAACCACGAATGTGCCTGAAGGTGTGCCAGGTTTCGTCACTGGTCCCGGCGTGCTTCCCCCGCCGCAGCCGGCGAACAACAACAAAGCAGACCCCAGCAGCAAGATCCCTGTGGTCCTGCTCTTTCCGGAGCGTTTGTTCAGTAACAGCAATCCCACCACAGGCAGCCCCACCCAGAAAGCGTAGAGCGGCGCCGAGGGTCGGCCCACCGGCGGTAATAATGACGCGGTTGTGGAGGCTGTAGTAGAGATGGTCAATGTGGAACTGGCGTTCGCTGAGGTGAAATTGAGCGTCGCTGGGTTGAAACTACAACTGGAAAGCGCCGGAAGGCCTTGACACGACAAAGTTGCAGCTCCGCCGCCAATATCGGCAACGTCAATGGTAAAAGGAGCTGATTGGCCCGCGGAGATTGTTGCGATGCCCGTACCCGTCACTCCTGTGGCGCTTCCTGTTCCGCTCAAACCAAAAATATGCGGGCTGCCTGCAGCGTTGTCAGTGATCGTCAAACTGCCAGGCCGCGTACCTTCCTGCGCCGGAGTGAAGGTGACAGTGAATGTGCAAGTAACGTTCGCAGCAATGGAGCCGCCGCAATTATTGGTCTGGCTGTACTCTGCGCTGATGCTTAAATTGCTGATAACCAGAGGGGCCCCGCCAACGTTAGTAATGGTAAAGGACTGTCCCGCGCTCGGTGCGCCAATAAGCTGGCTGTCAAACGAAAGTGAAGTAGGCGCGAATGACGCTGCCGGTGGCGGAACGGGTAATCCTATTCCAGCCAATGCCACGTTCTGCGTTGAACCGCTGGCCGCATCGTCTGTAATGGTCAGCGTGCCTCCGTTGTTGTTGAGCAAAGTGGGCGTGAAGACAACGTTGATCGTACAGAAAGCGGCAACGGGAAGGGCTGCTGGGCAATTATTAGTCTGGGAAAAATTTCCTGTGGTCGCAATTGAGCTGATGTTCAGCGCTGCATTGCCGTTATTGGTCAGCGTAACAGGGGCCGCAGGGCTGGAAGTTCCCACAATGAGTGAGCCGAAGTTAAGGTCTGTAAGAGAGAGGACTGCGCCCGCCCCGGTAAATGCGGAACCATTTAACGCAATTGTCTGGATCTTGGTAATCGCGTCATCAGTCAGCGTCAAAGATTCATTAATCGTCCCTGTCTGGCCCGGATTGAAGACAACATTTACTGTGCAGCTTGTGCCTCCAGCGAGGGAAGTCCCGCAGTCATTCGTCTGGCTGAAATCATCGCCGACGGTGATGGAAGTAAAAGTAAGCGTTGCATCCCCATTGTTGGTGATTTTTACGCTTTGCGGATTGCTGCTCCTTCCCGTTGCAACGGACCCAAATGTGAGTGTTTTAGGAGCAAATGCAACGTTCGGCGCGGGAGCAAAAGAAAGCTTGCTAATAAAGCCCGGACCATTAGTTGTCTGCAGAACGCCAGGCGTGGTAATCAGGAAGTTTGGCGCGCCGACCACGTAGGCATTATCTGAGCTATCAATAGCAACGCCATTCCCGCTCGCAATTGTTTCAGTAAAAAACAGCAGCGTTGTTCCATCGGCGCTGACTTTGGCAATCCAGCCGCAGCTCCTACCAGCGCAGGATTGTCCAAGATCAAGAGACGCAGAAGGAAGTGGCACAGGATCGTTTGTGCCGCCGCTGGAACTCGATCCAGTGATGACGGCATTGCCCTGTGAATCAAGAGCCAACCCGTTTGGAGTATCGGCTTCATTGCCGGTCAGGTGGGTGGAATAAATTAAGCTGCCGTCATTCGCGAATTTAGCAATGAAAGCCAGAGAGGTATTTGCGCCAGGATTCGGTTGAAGCGTGCCGGGAGAAGTTGGGACATCCGGAGAAGATCCGGCAACATAGATGTTGCCGGCCGAATCAAGAGCGACTCTGTTGGTGCCGCCGCCATCTCCATTACTATCAAAGCCCCCACCGAAATAAGTGGAGAAAACAGGCCCGGTTCCTGTGGGATTCACCTTGGTCAAAAACATATTGCCTCCTCTACCCGTCAGCACCGGCTGAATCGCATTCTTCACCGGGAAGGTATCGGATTCCGTATGACCAACCACATATGCATTGCCATCGGCATCAATGGCTACGCTGCTCGCGCTATCAATATTTCCGCCGCCAAGATAAGTAGAGTAGATCAGCTCCCCTGTGGGACTGAATTTGGTTACAAAACCATCAGTACAGTTCTCTATCTCATTGAGGAAAAAGCAATCGATCCCATTTCCGCCTGCCTGATTGAGGGTTGTCTGGAAAGCTCCGGGGGAAACAGGAAAATTGCGATCCGCAGATCCTATTACGAATGCATTCCCCGCTGCATCAACTGCAATGTCAGCTCCGCTATCCTGGCCAGGGCCGCCAAGATAAGTGGAATAAACAAGCGCGCCGGTTGAATCAAGCTTGGTAACGAAAGCATCCGGAATATTAAAAAAAATTGAGTTGGCGTTCCCAAAGACCGGCTGGAACGCATTAAGTGTAGGAAACGTATTCGATTCCGTAAAACCCGTAATATAAGCGTTGCCTGCCGGATCGACAGCAATGGCCGCTCCTGCTCCGTCCGAAGTAACCAGCTCAGTTGTGTAAAGAAAGGCTGTACCGTCAGCGTTCAATTTGTTGATGAACACATTATGGGTTGTAGCATTTTGTCCCGTCATGTACGCATTGCCCGCGCTATCGAGTGCCACCGCGGTGGGCGTCAGCGGAAGATTGGTCGAATACAGGAGTACCGGATCAATAGTGAGAGGCTTGTTTGGATCGTGTGGCCCTACCCAAAACCCCACCTGATTTTTGCCCAGGAGTTTGTACCCGCCAGCGATAACTCGCTTAGTATCTTTTTCCATCTGGAAGATAAAGGGCTTGGGAAAAGCTACTGCTTTGCCAGTATCTGACAGCAGCAATTCACCCTGTGGACCTAAACGGATTGACCTCGCATCAGGAAACTGGATGCGAATTGGCTTTTCTGACTTTCCCGGCTGCAACTCAAAGTCATACTCAAGCTGGCCTTGTTCGCCATGATAAGAAAGATCGATCCCAGGATAGATATCTCTGTAAACCACGCTTGCATAGTTTGGGATTCCGGTGAGCCAGCGGGAACGGTTTTGCCCAAAATAGTAGTTCGAGACGCCGGGAAGCAGCGTTCCTCCAGCGGCGCGCGTCCCCTGCGCTCCGTTGATAATTTTCATCCGTAGCGCCCCGGTAGTGGTCTTATCGCAAGGGCCGATGCTGGTTGCAGTCGCTTCAGCATTCGTGCTCTGAGCAGAATCAAATCGAATGATTGCTTCTTTATTGCATAGTGAAAACCTGAAGCCCGGCCCTGGAGAAAGAAATTGGACATCACTATCCGCTTGGCCTCGATTAGGTTCAAAGCTTAAAGGCAAGTGGCCATAGATCGCCGGTGCCGGGGATGACTGCTCAACCTTTGATATAGGCGAAATAACCGGCTGTCTGTCACGTGGTACTGGAAGAGAAAAAAGAAGAGATGAGTCAACTAGACAAAGAACTACAAATGCCAAAAACCACCGTATAGGTGTGAGCATGCCAACTCCTACTAGATGAACCTGGACTGGGTGTCCATAACTTTATCATTGAGAGACTCTGGAATGCATCAGCCAATTCTGAAATACATTGCGTTGGTGGACACACAAATGGATTTGTAAAGTGATTGTTAAGCGGCGAGATCGTCATGGCTGGACGCTCCGATTTGCAGAAATGTGCGGAGCGCCACGAATCAAAGCCCAAGATTATTTTATTTTGGGGCCGAAATGCAGCCATCTGCTTTGCGGCACATTAAAAATCAGGCTAACCGGCTTTCAGAAAGCAGGTCTAACCACTCGACTAGGAGGCAGACCATGAGAAATCTGGTAATCCTTGGGTTCTTGTTGCCGTTTTGCGCGTATATGGCGAGCGCCGCGGAGAATAACAGCTCGCACAGCACGACCCTTATTTTGAACGATAATTCCGCTAGCGATAATTGCAGCGACCATCTGCGGGTAGGCGATGAAGAGTACCGCACCAATCTTCGCGATGAAGAGAGCAAGACGGTCCCCAACCAGCCGCTGACCATCACGGCGGAGCAGAACGGCGGCATCCAGGTAACCACATGGGACAAACCGGAGATCGGCCTCAAGCTCTGCAAACAAGTGGCAACCGATGACGAGAGCGAAGGCCGCAAGGTGCTGGCTGAAACACATCTGGAGATCAACGGCTCCAACATTACTGTGCATGCTCCGGAAGGGAATCATCACTCGCTGGGAACTGTGCTGCTGGTGAAAGCGCCCAAGAACGCCAACCTGAATTTGCATGTTCACAACGGCGGCGTCTCTTTGAATGGATTTACCGGAACAGCGGAAGCTCATGCGCAAAACGGCGGAATCGCATTCAAGGAAAGTACCGGCAAACTCACGGCGCAAGCACAGAACGGTGGAATCTCCATTAAGGATTGCGGTGGCGATGTGAACGCCACGGTAGAAAATGGCGGCCTCTCCATTACTCTGCCGGAACACTGGGAAGGTAAAGGACTGGAAGCCCATGCGCGCAATGGTGGACTCGTGGTCGCGGTGCCAAAGAATTTCAATAGCGGATTGGAGGTTGTTGCGTCTGAATACACTTCCATCATCTGCAAAGACGAGGTTTGCAACGCCGGGGAGCGCACCTGGGACAACGGCCACAAGCTGTTTCGCCTGGGAGGTTCTAACCCGCAGGTTAGGGCGCAGACAGAGAATGGCGGCATTGTGATTGAAGAGCGTGGCCACTCTCACGGCGAACTATAAGACTGTTGTTTTTCTTGTGCATCCTCCTCAGGGATGGCCGCAAATGAGTGCGAAGGTCGCGATTCGCAGTCCCCAAAAAGGACAGATTCGCAGATTTCGTGCCCATTTGCGGCTTTTTCCATTTCGGTTTTTCCTGCCAAACCCATATACTTGAATCTACCAGCCGCATGACTACCCTGGATGAAATCCTCGTTGCCACTCGTGATCGCGTTGCCCGCGCCAAAGAGAAGACGCCGGTGCGCCTGCTGGAGCAGGCTGCTGCAGCGCATACGCCGCGCGGTTTTCGCAAGCGGCTGGCTGCCATGTCACAGTTAGGGCCGGCAGTGATCGGAGAGTTGAAGAAAGCCTCGCCGTCAAAAGGCATGATTCGTGGGTCTTTTCCCGTAGCTGCCCTGGCCAACCAATTGGCTCGTGCAGGCGCATCAGCTCTTTCTGTGCTTACTGATGAACAGTTCTTTCAGGGATCGCTGGCCAATTTAATGGAAGCATCCGCGGCTACTGAGCTGCCTTGCCTGCGCAAGGATTTCATCATCGAGGAATTTCAGATTGCTGAAGCCCGTGCCCACCATGCCGATGCCATACTGCTGATCATGGCCGCGCTGGATGATGCAACTTTCCGCCGTCTGCTGGACTATGCTCGCGCGCTCGACCTTGACGCCTTGTGTGAAGTCCATGATGAAGACGAGTTGAGGCGTGCGTTGGAAGGCGGAGCAGATATCATCGGCGTGAACAGCCGCAATCTCAAGACTTTTCAAGTCAGCCTGGATACATTGGCAGACATGGCCAGCAGCATTCCCAACCACGTGCTGCGTGTGGCTGAGAGCGGCATTGATGGCGGCGCGGAGATTCGCGAGCTTCACGCGGCGGGATATCAGGCGTTTCTTATTGGTGAGGCGCTCATGCGCGCTGAAGATCCCGGAAAAAAGTTGCAGCAGCTCTTACAGGATGCAGGATGGTATTCTCCTTCCACCTCAACTTCTTCTCATTGGCGTGGCACAGTCCAGTAAGCAGCCAAAGCAAATCTCCAAAAATATATGCATACCTGGATCAAAATCTGCGGGACCACCTGCGTGGAAGACGCGCTCAAGTCAATTGAGGCCGGCGCGGACGCCCTGGGCTTTATCTTTGCGCCCAGCAAACGCCGGGTCACGCCGGAACAGGCGCAGGCGATCATCCGCGAGCTACCGTCCGGGGTGGAGAAGATCGGCGTTTTTATGAATGCCGGAGCGAAGGAGATCGGCCGCGTGGTGAAGGAAGTGGATCTGACGGGAATACAGATGCATGGTGAAGGCGATATTCCGTCGGAAGTGTATAGCTCTCTGCCCAAAGACCGGCGTGACGGTTTGCGCAAAATCAAAACCGTGATCGTGCAGAGGGCCTTTGAAGGGATGTTTGATTTTTTAGCCGCTGTGCCGGACGTAGTAAACACCTGGCTGTTTGATTCCGGCGCTGGCAGCGGCCAAGCTTTCGATTGGCAGGCAGCGCGGGCGGAACTCGGCCAACGGCAAGGGCAATTCGTGATCGCCGGCGGCTTGAAGCCAGATAACGTGAGTGATGCAATATCCGCTTTCAATCCCTGGGGGGTCGACGTGGTGAGCGGCGTGGAGCGTCAGCCGGGGCAAAAAGATCCGGAAAAGTTGAAGGCATTTGTAGCAGCGGTACGGAGGGCGAAACAAGGATGAGAACAAGCGCAGTGAGAAAAGAAAAAATCGCGGCAGGGCGTTTTGGCCCGTACGGTGGGCGTTACGTTCCAGAGACGTTGATGGCGGCGCTGGAAGAGCTGGAGCGCGAGTATGAAAAGGCACGGCGCGATAAAAAGTTTCGCGCTGAGTTTGAGCGCCTGCTGAAAGCGTATGCCGGGCGTCCCACGGCGTTGTTTCACGCCCGCCGTCTGAGCAAAGAGCTTGGCGGGGCGAAGATCTATCTCAAACGTGAAGACCTTCTGCACACCGGCGCGCACAAGATCAACAACTGTATTGGCCAGGCGTTGCTGGCGCTGAGAATGGGCAAGCGCCGCATCATCGCGGAGACTGGCGCCGGACAACACGGCGTGGCCACGGCGACGGTCTGCGCGCTTTTCGGCCTGGAGTGCGTCGTTTACATGGGCACCGAAGATATGCGCCGCCAAGAGCTGAACGTCTTCCGCATGAGATTGCTGGGCGCTGAGGTTCGAGGCGTGGACTCTGGCTCGCGCACGCTCAAAGACGCCATCAATGAAGCCATGCGTGATTGGGTGACGAATGTCCGCACTACACATTATCTGCTTGGCAGCGTGCTGGGAGCGCATCCATATCCCACCATGGTGCGCGACTTTCATTCTGTGATCGGGCGCGAAACGCGCACGCAAATCATGAAGGCTGAAGGCAAACTGCCCACAGCGATCATCGCTTGTGTTGGCGGCGGATCAAACTCCATCGGCATTTTCCATGAGTTCATCAAAGAAAAGCGGATAAAGCTGATCGGCGTTGAAGCGGGCGGACGAGGGAATGAGTTGGGTGAGCATGCAGCGCGCTTCCGTGGTGGACTGCCCGGAGTGCTGCAAGGGACTTACTCTTATGTTCTGCAGGATATGAATGGGCAGATCGCGTTAACGCATTCTATTTCCGCCGGCCTGGATTATCCCTCGATTGGGCCAGAGCACGCCGCTCTTGCCGATTCTGGCCGGGCCGAATATGTTGCTGCTTCCGATGAGGAAGCGCTGGAAGCTTGCACAAGGCTGGCGCGGACTGAAGGAATCATTCCTGCGCTTGAGTCGTCACATGCTGTTGCCGAATGTTTGAAGCGCGCGCCGAAAATGAAAAAATCAGACATATTGGTTGTTAATATCTCCGGTCGCGGCGATAAAGATATGGGAATCCTTCGAGAAAGTTTAAAGCTATGAGCCGACTTTCGTTTCGACATAAACCGGGCTTGGTTGCCTATGTGACATGTGGCGACCCCAGTCTAGCCGCTACGCGCGAGATCATTCTCGCGGCAAGCCACGCTGGCGCTGACGTGATCGAGTTGGGCGTGCCGTTTAGCGATCCCGTTGCTGATGGGCCGGTAATTCAACGGGCCAGCGAGCGCGCTTTGCGGCATGGGACCTCACTGGAAAATGTGCTCAAGCTGGCCCAGGAGATCCGTCAGGAGTCGAACGTTGGGCTGATCGTGTTCACTTATCTGAATCCAGTGCTGCGTTTTGGGCCGGAACGTTTTTGTGCGGAAGCGGTGAAGGCAGGCGTTGATGGTGCTCTCATCACTGATCTGACTGTGGAAGAAGCCGGTGAGTATCGAAAGCAAATGGACGCGCACCACCTCAGCCCGATTTTTCTGGCAGCGCCCACAAGTCCTGATCGCAGACTCAAGGCCATTGCTGAAGCGTGCAGAGGATTTGTTTACGCCGTTTCCCGGACCGGCATCACCGGAACGCAAAAACAACTGGCGACGGATGCGAGTGATCTGGTGAAACGAATTCGCAAATTTACCAAGCTTCCGATTGCGGTGGGATTCGGCATTTCCAACGCGGAACAGTTTGCGCAAGTCGGCGAGTTTGCTGACGCGGCGGCGGTTGGCAGCGCGATTGTTCAGGCAATCGAGCAGAATCCGGGCAGGGAAGCGCAGGCCGTAGCGGAGCTGATTACTGCCATGAAGGGCAATGCGGCTGCTGCATCTTCAAAGAGCTATTAGGCTCGTCGGAAGCTAAGTACTTAATTCCCGAATATCATTAAGTTACTTTGGATTGATTCTGATTTTGTTAAGTTTTAGGTGTTCCTGCTATGCTATTTATAGGGACTGACAACAAGCTATGGATATTGCTGAGTGGCGCAAAAAGATCGATGAACTGGATCGCCAGATTGTGGACTTAATCAACGCGCGGGCCCAGGCGGCGCGGGAGATTGGCAAGCTGAAGCGCAACACCGCCATGCCGATCTACGAACCGGTGCGTGAGAAGACGATTTTTGAAAACGTTAGCCATGCCAATCATGGTCCGCTGCCAGATAGCGAGTTGCGCCAGGTGTATGAGCGGATCATCGACGTGATGCGCAACATACAAAAAAATGAGATTGCCCCCAACATGGAAGCGGGCGACAAGCATACGGAATTTGATGTGGAAGTGAACGACTGACTTTTTCCGAAGTCCCGAGCGTAGCGAGGGAGCCCTATCGCAACGTAGAACGTAAGGGTATGAAGAAATAATTTAATTAAGGGAAATAGGGATCCCTCACCCGCAAAAGGCGCGGGTTCGGGATTTCAGAAAAAATATGGAAGCGGGCGACAAGCATACGGAGTTTGATGTGGAGTGAAATGACTGATTTTTTCCGCAGTCCCGAAGCGTAGCGAGGGAGCCCTATCGCAACGTAAATGTGTGTGGAGTAGAGGAATAATTTTTAATTGGTTCAACAGATTTTAAGGGAATAGGGGTCCCTCACCCGCAAAAAGCGCGGGATTCGGGATTTCAGAAAAAGCGGTTTTGGAGCGGAGCGACAAAAGTAATGATAGTAGCCATGCAGGAACAAGCCACGGAAGAGCAAATCCAACAGGTGATCGAGCGTCTGATCAACATGGGATTTGAGATACACCGGTCTACCGGCGCGCGGCAGACGGTGCTGGGAGCGGTGGGTGCGCGCTTTGAGTTTGACATTCGCGATATCGAGGTGCTGTCGGGCGTAGGTGAGGTGCATCGCATCAGTTCGCCATACAAGCTGGTGGCGCGCAGCTTTAAGCCTGACGGCACGATTGTTAAATTTCCTCACGGCGTATCTGTTGGCGGCGATGAAGTAGTGCTCATGGCCGGGCCGTGCTCGGTGGAGTCTCGCGATCAGATTTTTGCCGTGGCAGAATCAGTCTCGCGCTCCGGCGCCAAGTTCCTGCGCGGAGGCGCGTTCAAACCGCGCAGCTCACCTTACACATTCCAGGGTCTGGGTGAAGAAGCGCTTAAACTTCTACGCGAAGCGGCAGATAAGTTCCATATGCTGGTGGTGAGCGAGGTAATGGAGATTTCGCAGATTCCGCTCATGCTGAAATATGTTGACCTGCTCCAGGTAGGCGCGCGCAACATGCAAAACTTCAACCTGCTGCGCGAACTGGGCAAAGTGCGCAAGCCTGTGCTGCTGAAACGCGGGATTGCAGCCACCATTGAAGAGCTTTTGCTCTCCGCTGAATATCTGTTGGCAGGCGGCAATTATGAAGTGATTGTGTGCGAGCGCGGTATCCGCACCTTTGAAACCTACACCCGCAATACTCTGGATATCTCGGCCATTCCTATTGTCAAAAAGCTTTCTCACCTGCCGATTGTTGCCGATCCCTCGCACGGCACAGGCCGGCGCGACAAGGTTGCGCCCATGGGCCGCGCCGCGATCGCTGCCGGCGCTGATGGCCTGCTGATTGAAGTCCACAATTGCCCTGACAAAGCGCTTTCTGACGGCGCACAGTCACTGTATCCTGAGCAGTTTGCGCAGCTCATGGGTGAGCTTCGCGTGATTGCTCCGGCAGTGGGAAGAAGGCTTGGTTAGCGATCTTATACCGGATTTCCGGAATCTTCGATCCTACAGAGTCGCTTTGTCTTGCTGTCCGTCCGCTAATTTGTTCCGCAGATCACCCAGAGCCGCATGCCGGTAATCCTGCGGCGGATTATAGGTCTCCGTGACAACTTGCGGGCAGCGCATGCAGGCTGCCCCGCCTTCCTGCTGGTACCAGCGGCACTCTGCACGGATGAGGCAGGCGGGCAGAGCTTCAGTGACTGCGGGAAGGATCTGCACGATGCGTGATGCCAAGTTGCAATTTTTGCCATCGAAGTGGCAACATGCTTTCTCCTGGCAGCGAGCCGCGAAGCGGAAGACCTGCGTGGGTTTGGCGGGCGCCGTGCTGGCCAGCAGTTCGTCGCTCACCCCAAGATGCTCATTCAAATAGGCGAGGGCCGGTTCACCCGGCGCACCGCCAACTACACCGAGAACACGGGCTTCTTCCATATCCGGCTGTGCGCTGGGACACAAGAGCGGCTTATTGTTGCTGGAGTTCATATCGTCCCTTGAGTGTGAACGCGCCACCGCACGATGGCGCGTTCCTGCCAAGCTACTCGCTGAGTTCAAGTTCAGGCGCGATAAACCCGCAAATGATCCGCCCATTAGCAATGAGCACTCCGGGTTCAAGTGTGGCGCTGCCCAAAGCAGGCTTTAAGTGCCCAGTAAGATCAGCCGCGATCTTCTCCAGCTTCTCCGCTGGAAGCTGAGCAGGTTGCAGAATGATTCCCATGATGATGGGCCCGAAGTGAAGTCCTTGGCCCAACTGCAGTCCTTGTTGTTGCTTAACTGCACTGACTGCCTTCTCAACTGCGCTTGAGAGTTGCTTAATGCTGACGGAGGCCGGACGTTTCATGTGAACGCTCCTTTCGGTTCGCAGAGATAGTGTTCACGCGAAGAGCAGCGTTACAGAAAAATATCCAAAGATACTTGCGGGAGTTCCGCAAAAGATCGAAGGCACAACCAAATGGAATAGTAGAATCGCATCCTGAACGTTGTAGAGAGGGCGCAGAAATAGCGGTTCAATGGCGGAAATTTCTTGACTCCGCATGTCAATCATGCTAACTTAAACCTTTTATTTTCATCTATTTATGTCGGTATGCAGGGTGTCCCTCTATTCTCCAGGAATAGCTTGTAAACTCCTGGGTTGAGCACAACTGAGGCTGAGGATTGGAAGGCGTATCCCCGGGGATGAATCGTATAAGTGCCGTGGAATCTTAATTGACAGCAGGGGAAGGGGCACAGGCAAGAGTACCTGTGCCACAGAAGTGATCGGAAGCTATGGCGTTCAGGCAAATCACAATCATAGGCACCGGCCTGATCGGAGGATCGTTGGCGCTGGCGCTGAAGGCAGCCGGATTTTCCGGAAGGATCGTTGGCTGTGACCGCGCTCCGGTTCTGGATCGGGCGCGGGGCATGCGCGCCATTGATCTTGGCACAGAAGACCCCGTGGAAGCTGTTGCTGGTAGTGATCTCATTGTGCTGGCCACGCCAGTGGGAGGAATTATCGATCTCATTGAGCGCATTGGCCCCATTGCGCCACCGGAAGCGCTGATTACAGATGTTGGCAGTACCAAGAAAGAAATTCTTGATCGCGCGCGCTCGGTTTTTGGTGATAGGGCGCCGCAGCGTTTTCTGGCTGGGCATCCAATGGCCGGTAAAGAGCACAGCGGGCTGGAAAATGCCGAAGCAAAGCTATTTCTGAATGCTGTATGGCTGCTGGTTCCGCAGGCGCAGCAGGTTTTTGACCGGGGCAAAATCAAAGATTATTGCGACCTGCTGGAGAGTATTGGTGCGCGACTGCTGAAGTTGGAGGCGGAGCGCCACGATCAGATGTGCGCCTGGGTCAGCCATCTGCCGCAGATGATCGCAACCGGACTGGCGGCGACGCTGGTGGATGAGTTGGGAGACAATCCTGACTTGCACGCAGTTGGCGGGCGGGCGCTGCGGGAGATGACGCGCATCGCTTCCAGCCCTTATTCCATGTGGCGCGACATTGCGCATACCAATACCGCGAACATTGAACATGCCCTGGCGCGGCTGGAGCAGCGGCTGGCCCATATTCGTGAGAACCTGCGCACGCCGGTGCTGCGGGAAGAGTTTGACCATGCCAACCATTTTGAGCTCGGCACCAAAGAAGTTGCCGCAACCGTGCTGGTGCTGCCGGGATGGCAAAATTCCGGTCCGCGCCACTGGCAGACTTTGTGGGAGCAGCAGAACCCGATCTTTCTGCGCGTGCAGCAGCGTGACTGGGAGTTCCCGCACCGCGAGTGGTGGCTGGAACGCATTACGGCGGAGGTAAAGCAGGCGCCGGCGCCAATCGTTTTTGCCGCGCACAGCCTGGGCTGCATTGCCCTGGCGCACTGGTGCAAGGCCGCGTCGGGCGAGGTGGGCAAGATCAAGGGAGCGCTGCTGGTTGCTCCCGCCGATGTTGACGGCAAAGACGCTCCCAAACCGACAAAAGATTTTGCGCCGGTCCCGCGCGATCCGCTGCCATTTCCTTCAATCTTGGTGGCCAGCAGCAATGATCCATATCTAAAGCTTGAGCG
This sequence comes from Candidatus Angelobacter sp., assembly GCA_035652415.1. Classification (GTDB taxonomy): domain Bacteria; phylum Acidobacteriota; class Terriglobia; order Terriglobales; family Acidobacteriaceae; genus Angelobacter. The sequence goes on from DASRDW010000271.1 coordinate 19,016, forward strand.
CGGACACGAATTTGCCCGCGCCTGGGGAAGCCGCTTTGTCGATATTGGAGCAGCAGGGCACATCAACGGCGAGTCAGGCTTGGGTGATTGGCCGGAAGGGAAGCGGTTGTTGAGGCATTTGATAGAAGGTGAGTGAGTTCGCATGACAATATACGTTGAGCTACTCGGCGAAGGAACAACTTGCTGGCGGCCAGTAGAAGCATGTGAGCTTGAGCTGGGACGTTTCAAAATCGAAAGCTCTGAGCCTGAGGATGAAAACTGGATGTTTAAGGCTGGCGATATTGTCGAATGCGAACCGCCAATTCCAAAGTGGCTCTGGATTGGTTGCTCGCAGAAAAGTCGGCTCAGAAGCTTGAGTTTGCGAGGCGTTGAATTGGTATTTAAAATTATCTGTTTATGAATAAGGTCATTTCCAGCGCTGATGAGGCCGTCCACGATGTAACTGACGGCTCCATGATTATGGTGGGTGGGTTCGGGCTGTGCGGCATTCCAGCCGATTTGATCGATGCCCTGGTCCGCAAGGGCGTAAAGGACCTGACCACGGTTTCCAACAATGCAGGCGTGGATGATTTTGGTCTGGGCAAGCTGCTTTATTCCGGCCAGATCAAAAAGCACATTGGATCTTACGTCGGCGAAAACAAGCTGTTTGAGCAGATGGTGCTTACCGGCAAAGTTGTGCTTGAACTCAATCCGCAAGGCACGCTGGCGGAGCGTATACGCGCCGGCGGCGCAGGTATCCCGGCATTTTTCACGCCAACGGGCGCGGGCACAGTGGTTTCAGAAGGCAAAGAGATGCGCGAGTTTGATGGCCGTCCTTATGTCATGGAGCGCGGCCTTAAAGCTGATTTCGCATTGATTAAAGCCTGGAAGGCCGACCGCTGGGGCAATCTTATGTTTCGCAAAACAGCGCGGAATTTCAATCCGGTGATGGCTACCGCGGCGCGCGTTACCATTGTAGAAGTGGAAGAACTTGTGGAGCCTGGCCAACTTGATCCTGACCGCGTGCACCTGCCCAGCGTTTACGTGAAGAGAATTGTGCTGAGCAAAGCGGCCAAACGGATTGAAAAACGGACACTCAGGAAGAGGGTCTAGCTTATGGCAACTACACCGGTCAAAGCCGACAAGCAAAAAGATATGGAGAAGCGCGAGCGCATCGTCAAGCGGATTGCGCGCGAGATGAAAGACGGTTTCTACGTCAATCTGGGAATCGGCCTGCCGACACTGGTGGCCAACTACATTGCTCCGGGTGTTGAAGTAATCCTGCAAAGCGAAAACGGAATGCTCGGCGTAGGCCCGTTTCCATTTGAAGGCGACGAAGACCCGGACTTGATTAATGCCAGCAAAGAGACGGTGACAGAAGTTCCCGGCACGGCTTATTTCTCCAGCGCAGAATCGTTTGCCATGATTCGCGGCGGCCACATTGACCTGAGCGTGCTTGGCGCAATGGAAGTGGATGAGCAGGGTAACCTGGCCAACTGGATGATCCCGGGCAAGATGGTGAAAGGCATGGGCGGGGCCATGGACCTGGTTGCGGGTGCGCGGCGGGTGATCATCGCCATGGAACACACTACAAAAGATGGCGCTCCCAAAATCCTGAAAAAATGCACGCTGCCTCTGACGGGGATGAAAGTGGTGGACACGATTGTTTCCGAAATGGCATTCATCAACGTTACGCCGGAAGGCCTGGTGCTGGAGGAGGTTGCGCCGGGACTGACCGCGGAAGATGTGCAAAAAGCTACCGGAGCAAAGCTGATTATCAGCCCCAATTTGAAGACCATGGAGCCGTAAGAAATTTGCGAAACAACCAAAATCCCTTTTGAGCAATCGGAAGAGAGAGTAGGTTGCTAGGGAGGGAAAGATGCAAGCAGATCGCGCTGAAATATCCTGGGACTCCAGCAAATCGAAGTGGGTGGTAAGAATCTCCGTTGGCGAGGAAGTGATCCGGCGGTATTGCGATCTTCCTCAGAGCGCGGGAGAAAATGACCTTCGCGCAGCCGCGCAGAAAACACTAAAAGACGAAGGCTTTGAGCCTGCAGGCGTAGCGATAACAATCGAGAACGCACAAGCAGCATAAGTGAGCAAGGCAGAAGGCTTTCTGACTATTCGCTTCTGAGCGCTGCGATGGGATCCACATTCACGGCGCGCCATGCTGAAATGAGGCAAGCTGCGGCGGCAACTGTTTTTGGATGATCCAGGGTTACACCAAAACCGGTGAAGTGGCAGCCAGCTCTTTTAGTGAATCGATCAATGGCGGCCGCGCAATTCCTCGCTCAGTGATGATGGCGGCAACATAGCTGTTCGGCGTAACGTCAAACGCCGGGTTCTCCACCAGCACGCCATCCGGCGCTACCTGTTTGCCCGCATGGTGCGTAACTTCTTTCGGTGATCGCTGCTCGATCGGAATTTTCTCGCCGGTAGGCGTGTTCATATCTACCGTGGACCAAGGCGCAGCTACATAAAAAGGAATTCCGTGTTCTTTGGCCAAGACCGCAACCGTGTATGTGCCGATCTTGTTGGCGACATCTCCATTCGCTGCAATCCGGTCCGCGCCGACAATCACGGCATTGATCTTGCCCTGCCGCATCATCGAGCCGGCCATATTGTCGGCAATAACCGTGGTCTGGATTTTATCTTTCATCAATTCCCACGCGGTCAAACGAGAGCCTTGCAGGAATGGGCGTGTTTCATCGGCAAAGACGTGGAGCTTTTTGCCGGAAGCGATTGCCGATCGGACAACGCCAAGCGCAGTTCCGTATCCACAAGTTGCCAGTGCGCCGGCGTTGCAGTGCGTGAGCACGCCGCCTGAACTGGGCATGAGCGTGGCGCCATGTCGTCCCATGGCTTGATTGGCGGCGATATCTTCCACCAGCATCTGCTGCGCTTCTTCCACGAGCGTGACTCTGATCTGGTGAACGCCTTGCGGCGCCACAAACTCAAACTTCTGCTGCATGCGTCGAATCGCCCAGAACAGATTTACTGCCGTAGGACGTGTCTCTCCTATAGCGCGGCAGATCTGGCCGAACTCAGTGCGGAGTGACGCAACGTCCTGTGCCCGCGATTGCTTGACGCCCAGAGCGATCCCCATGGCTGCAGACACGCCAATAGCCGGAGCGCCGCGAACCACCATGTCCCGAATGGCCGTCGCCACTTCCTGATAGGTGCCGCAGGTCACATAAACTTCTTCAATCGGGAGCCGCGTTTGGTCAATAAAACGCACACCCTGGCTCGTCCATTCAACAGTCTTGATCATCTGCTTAGATTGTAATCGGTGCAGCAGGTATGGGGCTATCTATAGAAGTAGACAGCTTGTTTCTCGCCCAAGGCGCAAGCGTATGCCGCGCTGATGTGATCGTGCCAGCAGGAAATGCCAACTCGGCTAGTTTGGCCGCCGCGGCACCACCTGCTCATCTTCAATCACAAACTGAGCCGGACAGGTGCTGGAGCCGCAGATAATGGGAATCAGGCCGTGCATTTGCCGGCGAGTAATGAGCCCCAGCGTGCCGCACTCCGGGCAGGAAAGCACAGCCCAGTAAGGATCGTCCTGGTCACCGACCTCGCCCGCATTTTCCAGAACAAAAATACTTCCCGGCTCCATCTGCTCAGGAAGCCACTCCGTCACGATGTTCAGTTCCGCCACCATGGTCACCTCCGTCAGTTCTCCCATAACAACCGGCGCGCGCCACCAGAGCTTTAAGAACTCCGGCGTTTGCCTGCGCCACGCGTTGACTGCTTTTGCGCTGGACGCCGATTGAAAATTTCTGCCCGGATCTCCTTCACCGCGTCACTCAGGCACACGCCCAGCAAAGGCTGGCGCGAGTTTTTGAGCACATCAATCACCTGACGCTCAGAGTTCTCCAGGTAAACGCGTTTTCCATCGGTCAACAAGTGGTATTCAGAGCCGTTGCTTACCGCTTCAGCCAGCCGTCGCCCCAGTTCCTTTTGCAGGAACTTCATAATGCGCCGGACCCGCTGCAGCGGAAAGCCCTTGCGCCGCAGGGCGCAAATCACAGCGATCTCAGTGACGTCGTCAAAGGTGTACAACCTTCGCCGGCCATCGCGCTGTGGCCGCACAATGCCGCGCTCATCCCACCACTGGAGCTGCCGTGGCGTAATGCCCGTAAGCTTTACTACTTGCGCCGATGTAAACCGCTGTTCCATCTTTGCTAGGAAATGTTTAAAACATTTCCTCACTACAATGTTTGACTCATTTTAGGGGCAGTATCGAGAAAGTCAATAGGAAATCGCAAAGGCAAGTAAGATTGAGAAGCGAAAACATGGATGAGAGAGAGGATGAAGCAGGGAAGAAACAGGCGCTCAGGAATTTTCTGTCGCGGCTTGCAAATACCTCAGTTAAACGCCGCCGCCTACAAAGTGCACGACCTCAAGTTTGTCGCCACTGTTAAGCGCTGTGGTATCCCAGTTGCTACGAGGAACAATCTCCAGGTTCAGTTCCACGGCTACGCGATCTGGCTTCATGCCAAGCTGCGCCACAAGCGCAGCTACAGTCAGGCCGTCAGGGAAGTCGCGCTGTTCGCCGTTGATCTGAAGAGTCATCGCCGCTTAATATCCTCGCGTTTTGTCGACAGTGTTTAACAGTGGCTTATCATCTAGAAATCTTTGCATGTTTTCGACAATCAGCCGGTAGTGGCGTTCCCAAAGACGCTCTGTGACAGCGGCAGTATGTGGCGTGATCAGCAGATTGTCGAGCAACCAGAAAGGCGAATCAACAGGCAGCGGCTCTTCATTGAAAACGTCGAGCGCAGCGCCGCCAATGCGCCGGTCTTTCAAAGCCTGAAAGACCGATCCTTCGTCGATCAGTGGTCCACGGCCCACGTTGATCAGGTAGGCGTCGGGCTTCATCTTATTTAATCGCGCGGCATTGATCAGGCCGGTTGTGGCAGGAGTGACCGGTGTGCAGAGCAGAACGTAGTCAGACTGTGGCAGGAGATTATCGATTTCCGCGAGGCCATAGACCGCGTCAGCGCCGTCAGTTCCTTTGGCGGGGTTTTCACGTATCGCAAGCACCTTCATGCCCAGGGCTTTTGCGCGCGACGTGAACTCGCGCCCAATACTCCCCATGCCGATCACCAAAACTGTGGCATCGGCAACCTCACGTGGTCGGGGCCGCTCATGCCAAAGCTGGTCCTGGGACCACGTGTGCTTTGCCTGGTACTGCATGGCTTGCGGCAGGCGCTTGGCCAGCGCAAGCAGAACAGCAATTGCATGTTCAGCGACGACTGGCCCGTGGATTCCAGTGGAGTTGGTCACAATCACGCTGCTCTGGATCAGCTCAGGAAACATCAGTTGATGGACGGCGGCTGCGGGAGAGTGAATCCAGCGCAGTTTTTTAGCAGCGACGAACTGCGGCGGCCGCAGAGACCAGCCGATGAATACATCGGTATCAGGTATCTCTTCCGGCACGCGGTCATAGTTCTGCAGTTGCGTAAAGCTGTGTTGGGGAAATTCCTGCTGCAGGCGCTCGCGAATCCATGCTGGCGCGTGCCAAAGTTCAAAGGGATGATAGTGGACGATCAAAGTTTTCATCAGATCAGATAGAGCCAGCAGACAGCAATTTGGTTTCAGGCCTTTACTACGCGCAGATCTTTACCAGTCATTTCCTTTGGCTGCTCAAATCCCAGCATTCCCAACACCGTCGGCGAAATATCCTGCAATGAACCATCCTGCCGCAGAGCAAACTTTTGCGCGTTATCGCTTACCACAATGAACGGCACAGGATTCGTGGTGTGCGCAGTATGCGGACCGCCGGTAGCCGGATCGATCATCTGTTCGGCATTGCCGTGGTCGGCAGTGATCAGCATCGCGCCGGCGCGGGCGCGCACAGCTTTGTAAATCTCGCCCAGACAGGCGTCCACAGTTTCCACAGCCTGAACCGTCGGCGGAATCTTGCCGGAGTGGCCAACCATGTCGGCATTGGCAAAGTTGACTATCACCACGTCGAAGGCTGAGTCGTTTGCGGCCTTAATCACGTTTTCTGCAATTCCGGCGGCGGACATCTCCGGTTTCAGATCATAAGTTGCCACCTTGGGTGAGGGAACCAGCGTGCGATCTTCACCAGGAAAAGCTTTCTCCACACCGCCATTAAAGAAGTAAGTCACATGCGCATACTTTTCCGTCTCGGCGACGCGCAGATTGCGAAGATTATGTTCCGCCATCACGTTGGCCAATATGTTTTTGAGCGAATCCGGCTGCACGACAAAGGGCAATGCGAATTGCTTGTCATACCGCGTCATACAAACATATTTCAGGTTTTTGGGGACACGGCTGCGCGGAATGGCAGCATCCAGCGCTTCAGCGTCAGGCAGGTCACGGCCACCCTGCGAGGTCAATCCGCTCTCGCGCGTAAGACAGCGCGTGATCTGGCGGGCGCGGTCGGCGCGGAAATTAAAATTGATTACCGAATCGTCATCTCGTACCGTTGCCAGAGCCGCGCCGCGATTGTCCACACAGGTGAAGGGAATGATGAATTCGTCCGTCACGTCGCGGTTGTAGGAATCTTTCACGCCCTGCGCTGGATCAACGTACTCGCCACCTTCAGCCTTGCCTGCGACCATTGCATCAAAGGTCTTCAGCTCGCGGTCCCATTTCTTGTCGCGATCCATGGCGTAGTAGCGCCCGTTCACAGTGGCAATTTTTCCTACGCCAAGCTCGCGCATCTTCTGTTGCAGTTGCTGGATATATCCCGTGCCGTTGGTCGGCAAAGTGTCGCGGCCATCCATAAAGCAGTGAACATAGGTACGGTCAACGCCGTTCTGCTTCGCCATGCGGAGCAGAGCATAGAGATGATTCTGATGCGAGTGAACCCCGCCATCGGAGAGCAGTCCGCAAAGATGTAGCTGTCGTCCGCCGCTGCGGGCGTTTTTCATCGCGTCCAGCAGCACAGTATTGCTGAAGAGATCTCCTTTTTCGATCATAAGATCGATCTTGGTAATGTCCATATAAACAACGCGCCCGGCGCCAATGTTGAGATGGCCAACCTCGCTGTTTCCCATCTGCCCATTGGGCAGGCCGACATAGCGGCCGCTGGTATGGATAAGCGTGTTGGGATACTCATGCAGCAGGCGGTCGTAGTTCGGCTTGCGTGCAAGAGAAATAGCATTGGCCTTGGAAGGCGGAGCGTAGCCCCAGCCATCGAGAATGATCAGAACGAGTGGACGCAGCATAACGAAGGAAAGATTCTAAATGATCGCGCAGGGTTTCATCTGCAAGTGCTGAGACGCGCAAAAGTTTAAAAGTGATAGCATAGGCGGCGCCACCCACCTGAGCTGAGGAGACGAATGGTTATGAAGAAGAGGCTGGTGATTGCGCTGTTGGTATTGCTGACCGCTGTACCTGTCACTATTGCGCAAAATTCCCAAGATAAAGATGCTCCCAAACCGCAGGACACGCAGAATAAAGAAGCGGCGGTGCCGAAAGCCGAGCAGCCGGAAATCCATGAATTCGTCATCAATAACTTCAAGACAGAAAGTGGCGTGACGCTGCCGCAGGCGAAAGTCGAGTATTGCACCTACGGGCACATCAATGCCGCGCACGATAACGTGGTGCTGCTGCCTTCGCACTACATGGCGGATTGCCACGGCTACGAATGGCTGATCGGGAAAGATCGCGCGCTTGATACTTCAAAGCTCTTCCTGGTGGCGACGGAGATGTTCGGCAACGGGCATTCTTCTTCTCCCAGCAACACGCCTGAGCCGTTTCACGGTCCGCGATTTCCGGTTACAACGATTCGCGACAACGTGGAAGCAGTGCACAAATTATTGACGGAAGAGTTAAAGGTCACGCACCTAAGGGCGATCATCGGTTTTTCCATGGGTACGCAACAGGCGTTCCAATGGGCGGTGAGCTATCCGACATTTGCTGACAGGATTGCGGCCACCGCAGGCACTGCTAAAACTTACGGTCATGGCATAGTGCGGTTGGAAGGCCAGATTGCCGCGATTACTGCTGACGCTGCGTTTGAAAACGGCGATTACAAAACGCAACCGCAGAAAGGCCTGGAAGCTTTTGGCACGGTCTGGGCGGCGTGGCTCTTTTCCCAGGAATGGTGGCGCAAAGAGCTGTGGCGTGAAGGCGCGCCTCCAGGAACGACTTTTGAATCAGTGCTGCATGAGTTCCGCACAAACTTTATCCCTGGCGCAGATGCCAACAACCTTATTCTGCAGTGCCGCACCTGGGAGAAGAATGATGTTGGCATGACGCCGGGATTCAACGGCGACGAGGAGAAGGCCCTCCGCTCAATCAAAGTTCCGTTCCTTTATATGCCTTCAGAGACCGATCTTTATTTTCCTATCGGCGACGCACGCTACGAAGCACAGTTCATGTCCACTGTGACGCTCACGCCAATTCCATCACTGTGGGGGCACACCGCCGGCGCCGGGCCGAACCCGGCTGACTTGAAGTTCCTGAATGACAAGATCGGGGCGTTTCTAGCTGCGGGGAAGTAGGCCAATCCTCACGCGCTTGGCGAGTTAAGCTCCAAAGTGAACGGCCACTGCTCGGCAAAAGCAGTGGCCGCGTTCACCATATGGATATGAAGATGAAATGGAACTTAAGTAAAGTCCTGCCAGCAACCTAACGGAATTTCGTCGTGAGACGGCTTACCTGCCTAATAGCGACATACAAGAGCGTGGTCACGCATAGCACAATCAGCAGCAGACGCAGATAGGTTGCGCCTGAAACCGAGAGTCCAATTCCGGTTCCGAGCGCAATGTATCCGGCGAGACAAAGTGGGCACTTGGGCAAGAGAATCAGCGTCGCGCCCGGAAGCAGCCATCCTGCAAACTCGCGAAGACGCTCAAAGAATTTGTGTGACTGCCTGGGACTACGATCTTCCTTGCGCACTCTAGCCCTCTTGCTCTCTAGCCCACCCTGCCTGATTTCACAACAGAGATGACTGCTCACGGCCTGTGCTCCTCCGCGCAGCAGCCGGCCTTCCGAGTTTCATTAGCCTTGGCTGCCGGGCTGTAGCGGTCGTGGTGCCGCACCCACGCCATGGGGAAGGAAAGCGCATCTTCGTCGCGGCCCTTGGGAGTCATGTCGATGAAGTTGTACGCTCCCAGCAGAATATCGAGTCCACGCGTGTAGGTTGAATAGGTGTGGAAGATCTCGCCTGCGTCATTCTTGTAGAAAACGCCATTCCTTTGGTTAAATGAACATGTTCAATTTTTTCCTTGACTCTGGGCGGTGTCCTTCGCTTAATTGAACGCGTTCAATTAAGGAGATGGCATGACTGAAGAGTCAGGGAAATCCGGGCTATTGAAAAAGTCCAACTTGCTGATCTTTGGAGCAGTAGTGGGCGCTCTTTATGGATTCGGCTTGCGCCTGCTGGCCAGCCTGCATCCGGCAGGCTTTGAAGTCATGACCATGTCTTTTACCTGCTTCATGCCATTTGCCATGGGAGTGATTACCGTTTATGCGGCTGAGTTGAAGGGACCGCAGCGGGTGTGGGTATGGCTGGTATTGCCCTGGTTGCCGGTGGCTGCCGCGCTGGCAGCAACCATGCTGGCGTTGTTGGAAGGGCTGATTTGTGTGGTGATATTTACTCCGCTGGCCCTGTTTCTTGCCACTTTCGGCGGCATTGCCGGCGGGGTTGCGGGACGCATGATCCGGTCTCGCCAGGCTAAGAATTTTACGGTCGCTTGCGTCATGGTTCTGCCTCTCTTTACGGCAAGTTGGGAGAAGCAGGTCTTCTACCAGATGGATTTTCAGCAGGTAGAAAATGTGATCGATATACAAGCGCCACCGGAGTTGGTTTGGCAAAACATTGAACGCGTTCCCGCGATCAAGACAGCCGAATTGCCGGATTCGTGGACGCGAAGAATCGGATTCCCTGATCCCGTGGAGGCGACTCTGTCACATGAAGGTG
>DASRDW010000272.1:0-11737 GCA_035652415.1 Candidatus Angelobacter sp.
TAGCGCGGCGCTGCGACGGGTCGCCGCGCTGCTGCGCGAACGCAGAGCCCGCTACGGCGAGTTGGCCACGGTCGAGATGGGCAAGCCGATCGCCGAGGCCGAGGCCGAGATCGAGAAGTGTGCCTGGAACTGCGATTTCTACGCCGAGCACGCGCCGAAGTTTCTCTCGGACGAGCACGTGCAGATGGACCTCTCCGATAGCTTCGTAGCCTTCCAGCCGCTGGGCGTCGTCCTCGCGGTCATGCCCTGGAACTTTCCGTTCTGGCAGGTGTTCCGCTTTGCTGCGCCGGCGCTCATGGCCGGCAACGTTGGCTTGCTCAAACATGCGTCGAATGTTCCGCAGTGCGCACTGGCCATTGAAGATATTTTCCGTCGTGCTGGCTTTCCTGAAGGTGTTTTCCAGACTCTGCTCATCGGCTCTGACCGTGTGAACCGTGTAATTGCCGATCCCCGCGTTGCTGCGGTAACTCTTACCGGCAGCGTTGGCGCAGGTAGCAGCGTTGCTGCTACTGCTGGTAAGGAAATCAAGAAGACTGTGCTTGAGCTTGGCGGCAGTGATCCTTTCATCGTCATGCCCAGCGCGGATCTTGACCGGGCTGTAACCACAGCGGTCCAGGCACGGGTCATCAACAACGGACAGTCCTGTATTGCCGCTAAGCGCTTTATTGTCGATGACAAAATCTACGACTCTTTCACGCGCAAGTTTGTTGAGAATATGGCCGCTCTCAAAGTCGGCGATCCCATGGATCCCGTGACCGATGTTGGCCCGCTGGCCACACAAGACGTTCTGCGCGGGCTGGAAGAGCAAGTAAACCAAACCGTGCAGATGGGCGCTAAAGTTCTTTTGGGCGGAAAGAAATTAGATCGCCCAGGGAATTTCTTTGCTCCCACTGTCTTGGCCAATATCCCCAAAGGCTCGCCAGCAATTGATGATGAGCTTTTTGGTCCAGTAGCTTCCATCTTCCGTGTCAAGAGTATGGAAGATGCCATCAATATAGCCAACGACTCCAAATTTGGATTAGGCGCATGTGCTTGGACCAATGATCAGGCCGAGCAGGAGCTGTTTATCCATCGCATTGAGTCCGGCTTGGCATTTATCAATGCCATGGTGGCTTCCGATCCGCGTATTCCGTTCGGCGGCGTCAAGCAATCAGGTTACGGACGTGAGCTAAGCCACTTTGGCATTCGCGAGTTTGTGAACACCAAGACAGTTTCAATCCAAAATGCTGCAACAGAAAAACCCAGCAAGACTGAATAGCGCAGCTCCCCGAACCAGGGTCTCATCTGACGGACATTCATGAGGACCCGAGAGACCGGTCCGCTCCACCGGCAGTTCTCACATCTTTCTCAGTTCGAATTAGCGGCTCTTTGCCAACTCTAACCTGCTTAGAAGCATAGTTTAAACATGGTATTGTCGATTTGCATTGCAATCTACTGCTGCTGAAATACTGGATCACTATTTCCAGTGAACACAAGGTTGACGATGTTGTTTGTGCGGGCAAAAAAATCACTCGCATTCCCTGTAGCTGTATTGTTGGTAATAGACAGGTCGCTGGAAGAAGGCGAAAATGACGACCATGAAACTCCGCTGGAAGACTGGCCTGCGAATCCGTTCATTGTGTTCTGGTTAACAGATACATCCTGGAATGGCTGCGGATCGCCTTGGTTGTTCCAGATAAATATCCCAATCATATTTGTATCTGGCGCCATCGGGCCGCCGGTATTGTTTTCCACCACAATGTGCTGGGCAGACCGTACGCTGATGCCGGTTGAACCAGTGGCGCACAGCGTAACCTGGTTATTTGAAGCGGTAGCGAATTGCACTCCCTCGCCAATCTCAATGCTTGTATCACGAATGCATTGCAAAACATTATTGCTGATAGTGATGTGGTTTGTGGGCTGGCCATTTTTACTGCCAATCACAAAGATGCCATCGCCGGCCTTAACATTTGACGCCGTGTTGTTGCTAATGGTTATGTTAGAAACCATGGCAAGGCCGGGTCCATTACCGACGAGAAAGCAGGAGCCCAGAGTCACTCCATTACAGGCATTGTTCAAAATCTGGCCGTTATCGCTCCCATCGTCAATAAATATGCCGTGGGTCCGCATGGCTTCCAGGTCAACGCCGCTGATAGTGAAACCTTGAACATTCTTGAAGTAAATACCTCGCGATCTTCCGGTGGTAACTGTCGCCGCTGAAAGAGTAATGGCATTCACACAAAGATTACTGTTGGCGGCATCGGCATTGCTGATGATGTCAGCTCCCACGGTCATCACCAGCGTGGCATTTTGTCCTTCAACACACGCGTTATCGTGGAGCAAAATAGTGTGGGCGAGTTGGTATGTGCCGTTTTCGACAAGAAGTGTGTGCGTCTGCCCCACAGCAACTGGTGTTTTCCAGCTGGTGCCGCAAGCCGGGGTCACCTCAATCACGCCATTCTGGGTGGCAGCTTTATCTGCAGCCTGGATCTTGGCCCCGCAATCAGCGCCGGGAAAGTTGGCTGCAATAAATGTCTTACCCTGCGGATGGGTGCTGGGTGGCGGCGCGTTGCTGCCTGGTGGGTTACCCGGTTGATTGTCGCTTACAGATTGATGCGTAGAGATACCGGCACATCCTATTAGCATCCACGATAAAGCTATAACTGCAAACCATCTGGCTTGAAATTGCCGCATACGAACTCCAGGCTCGGTCTTGGATCTAACATCGGCAACTATTCAGCAGGAGAACCAGTCGCTCTGTTTGTTTGAAGCTGAATGAGAAGCAAAGGAGGTCTCTGCTTCAATGTGAACGTGACATGAAGCAGAGTTTCTGGCGAGAGGTATTCGTAGTGAGTGGCAGGCAACCTTTGGTTTAGTTCTTCAGCGTTTCGGCAATCCATCCACCGCCGATAACTAAATCACCGTCATAGAACACCACCGCCTGCCCAGGAGTGATGGCGCGCTGCGGCTCGTCGAAGGTGACGCGCACTTCATTATTTGGCGCCGGCTCAATCAGAGCAGGCGCAGGCTCGTGGCGATGACGGATCTTTGCTTGCACACGCAGTGGCGGGTGAGCATCAAGGCTTGACTCCTGCAGGCCGTCAATCGCGATCCAATTCAGGTCGCGGGCGATCAGCGTACGCGACAACAAATCATCATTTCCCCCAACTGTTACCTTGCCCTCAGCGCCGTTGATGTTAATCACATAGAGAGGCGAACCGGTAGCCACACCCAGTCCCTTACGTTGGCCAACGGTAAAGTTGTGCACGCCCTCATGCTGCCCCAGCACCTTGCCATCGGTGGTGACCAGTTCGCCAGAAGTATCAGGCAATTGCTCACTCTGCTCAGCCAGGTAAGCATCGATAAAACGCTTGTAATCGCCGCCGGGGACAAAACAAATTTCTTGCGAGTCTGGCTTCTCCGCCAACGCCAGATGATGCTCCCGCGCCAGCTCGCGCACCTGCGGCTTGTTCATGTGTCCCAGCGGAAACAGTGTGCGGCTCAACTGGTCTTGGGTAAGACCAAAGAGGAAGTATGTTTGATCCTTGCGTTCGTCAGCGGCGCGGCGCAGCAGCCAGCGATTGCGCCCCGGCGAAAACTCGCAGCGTGCATAATGCCCTGTCGCCAGCAGGTCAGCGCCAATCTGCCGCGCTGTAATCAGCAACTGGTCAAACTTCAGATGGTTATTGCACAGGCTGCACGGGATCGGCGTGCGTCCGGAAAGATACTCGTCGATGAACGGGCGCACCACGTCGCGCTCAAAACGCTCTTCATGGTTCACCACGTAATACGGGATGCCGAGGTCTTCAGCGACGCGACGAGCGTCATAAACATCATCAATCGAGCAGCAGCGGCCCTGCACTTGCTCGGGCATACCTTCGCGACCGGCGAGACGCCGCTGGTTCCAGAGCTGCATGGTCAAGCCGACCACATTATGCCCCTCTGCGCGCAGCATAGCCGCAACGGTCGATGAATCGACACCACCCGACATGGCTACGGCAATGGTCTTAGTGCTCATGGGACTAGATCGATTATAGATGAGTAAACTGGGAAAAAGACGCGCTTACTTCGCCCTGGAATCGGCTTCGAATATCCCAAACGTGTTTCTTTCTGTATGAAGTATCCCTGCCAGCACACGCCTGGCATCGCAAACTTTAGCAGGGCGATCTGTCCGCCTGTGCTCAGGATCTTTGCCGCTGTTGCGTCAAAGCTGGCGACCTCCATGGAGCAGACAAACGCGTTGGTTTCGTGCTCCAGTGGTGTTGTCTTTCCAGCCAAACGCGTCGCGGTAAAAGAGAACAGCGCGTCCTGGATCATCGACCTGAATTTCAAAATAGGACGGAGCATTCATCGTCAGCCGACCGTTTGCTTTTGATAGGCCGGAGAAATTTCGCGCAGACGCGCGACGGTATCAGGAATTACCTTAGCGGCAAAATCAATGTCTTCCTGCGTGGTCTGCTTGCCCAGGCTTACGCGGATGCTGGCACGCGCGCGCTGATGCGGAAGCCCCATGGCCAGCAGCACGTGTGAAGGCTCGATAGCGCCGGAAGAACAAGCCGCGCCGCTTGAAACCGCAAGACCCTTCAGGTCAAGCGCAATCACCAGCGCCTCGCCTTCAACATGATCGAACCAGAAATTTGTGGTGTTGGGGACGCGCGGCGCGCCCTGTCCGTTTACTCCCACATCGTCCATGGCGCTCAAGACGGTTTGCTGGAGATGATCGCGCATTGCCGTCATTTCGGCAGATTCGCTGCTCGCCAACCAATGCTTCGCCAGTTCTGCTGCTTTGCCCAGGCCGACGATTCCTGGCAGGTTCTCTGTTCCCGCGCGACGCTGCCGCTCATGGCTGCCGCCATAAATTTGCGGCTGGATGAGCGTTCCCTTCTTGATGTAAATCGCGCCCGTTCCCTGCGGCGCATGGATTTTATGGCCGGAAATGGAAAGCGCATCGCAGCGAATTTTCTGCACGTCAATCGGAATCTTGCCTGCGGCTTGAACTGCATCGGTATGAAAGAAAACGTCCGCCTCTTCAGCGATCTTGCCGATCTCCTCCACTGGCTGGATTACGCCGGTCTCATTGTTCGCCATCATCGTGCTGATCAGCCGCGTATTCGGGCGCAACGTATTGCGCACATCCGCCGGATCAATCTCTCCCCGGCCATTCACTGGAACAAACGTGACTTCGCATCCCATCTGCTCCAGGCGCTTGCAGGTGTTCATGACCGCGCTGTGTTCAATGGTGGAGGTGATCAGGTGATCGCCGCGCTGCACCAGGCCAAAAATGCCCAGATTGTCAGCCTCAGTTCCGCCGCTGGTAAATACGATTTCAGTTGGACGCGCGTTTAACAACACCGCCACCGAGCCGCGCGCCTTCTCCACCGCTGCGCGGGCGTGCTGCCCGTAATGGTGGATTGACGACGCATTGCCAAATTGCTCCAGATAGAACGGCCGCATTGCCTCAAACACCTCCGGCAAGACTGGGGTGGTGGCATTGTTGTCAAGATATACGCGGCGCATGAGTCTATTTTACGCCTTCTCGCCAGATCGTTTCTGCGTCATTTCGTTCAGAAGAAAACGCTCGCAGATTAAAAGCGTTTAGAATTGTGCATCTCACAAGGTAGTTTTTTTACCGGAGAAAAACATGTACAACCTAAATTCATTCTTGGAGGGACTTCGCATGAAAGGTCTTTTGAGGGTCCTCGGATTATTCGGCATACTTCTCCTGGCTTGCTCCGTTGCTCTGGCCCAGGAACACGGCAATCAACAACACGCTCCGCAACCGCGCGCTCCACAACAACACACTCCGCAACCACACGCACAAGCGCCACAGCATGGCGGCGAACATGGCGTAGGAAACGGACACATACCTTCGCATGGCCCGTTGCCAAACCACCCGGTAGGGCGTCCGGCGCCGAGCCAGCCAGATCATCGCACGTTCCGTGATCAGGAAGGCCATCCGGAAGCGCCGCATGTCCACGCGGAAAACGATCGTTGGGTCGGGCCTCCAGCGCACGATCAACGCTACCATCTTGATCATCCTTGGGAACACGGGCACTTTGCAGGGCCCATTGGTGCTCATCATGTCTGGCGCTTGTCTGGAGGCGATCCACACCGCTTTGGTTTTGGCGGATACTTCTTTGAGGTGGCAGAGCCCGACATTGCTTATTGCGGTGATTGGCTCTGGAACAGCGATGACATCATTCTTTACGATGATCCTGACGATCCGGGCTATTACCTGGCTTATAACGTCAGGCTGGGCACATACGTGCACGTTCTCTTTTTGGGTGCATAACAGTTGAGAAAACTTCAATTCAGCCAGAGGGCGGCAGTAAATACTGCCGCCCTCGTTTTGTTTTTGAAGAAATGTTCATCAAAAAAATTCAGCCCATGAACGCTTCCTTTTTCATGAAGGACGCTCAAGGGCTGAATGCCGATTGCTGATTTCTGAAAGTTACCTGTTCTCTATCGCAATATATTTATTCGGATACGCTGGCCCAACATAATCGGCGCGCGGACGGATCAGCCGATTGTCATCCAGTTGCTCAATCACGTGCGCTGCCCAGCCGCTGATGCGTGAGAGGGCAAAAACCGGTGTAAACAGGTCAACATCCAGGCCAAGCGTGGTGTAGGTGGAAGCGGAGTAGAAATCCACGTTGGCATTGAGATGTCTTTCATTTTTGATGTACTGCTCAATCCTGGAAGACATGTCATACCAGCGCGGATTGGCCGAGCGACCCAGGTCGCGCGACATGGTGCGCAGGTGCGTGGCCCGCGGGTCTTCCGTGTGATAGACGCGGTGACCGAAACCTGAGATTTTCTTCTTATTGGTCAGCATGTTCTTCACATGCTCCACCGGGTCCTCGCCATTTTTATCGATCTCAAACAACATGCGCATTACAGCCTCATTGGCGCCGCCGTGCAACGGGCCTTTCAACGCGCCAATAGCGCTGGTAATCGCTGAATGCATATCAGAGAGCGTGGCTGCCGTGACTCGCGCCGCAAAGGTTGAGGCGTTCAATTCGTGGTCAGCATGTAAGATCAGAGCAACATCCAAGGCCTTTTCAGCGGTTGGAGTCGGCTTCTGGCCATTCAACTGGAGCAAGAAATTTGCAGCGTGAGAAAGTGAAGGATCAGGATTTACAACATCCTTGCCTTTGCGGATGCGATCATATCCGGCCACGATCATGGCAATCTGTGAGGTCAGCCGGATAGACTTGCGCACGTTGGCGTCATGGTCAATCTTTTCCGCTTCAGAATCGTAGAAAGAAAGCGCTGAAACCGCCGTGCGCAGAACTTCCATGGGTGTGGCCGTCTTAGGCAGGCCGCGCATCATGTTGTAAATGGCTGGATCGATCTTGCGCTCGGCCCCCAGCTTTTGTTTCAGGTCAGCCAATTCGGCTTTCCTGGGCAGCCGGCCAAACCACAGGAGATAGCAAGTCTCCTCAAACGTGGATTTCTCCGCCAGTTCGTGAATGTCAACGCCGCGATAGGCGAGCACCCCGGCATCGCCATCGATATAACAAATTCCGGAAGTAGCCGCTACTACGCCTTCAAGACCTTTTGTAAGTGTGCTGGTAGACATGATTTCCCTGCCGCCGATTTTTCGCCTGCTCTACTACTTGGAAAGCAAACGGATGCGCAACATTTCTTTATACTCCAATTATCTCAGACTTTCCAACCACCGGAAAACCATAGTAACAACTCGGACGAGTGGTGCAAGATGGACGAGAGCCTCATTTTTACAGTGCGGAAGATATTGTTTTTTGACCAGGGAAATGGGCTGTATGGGCAAAACATGAGCTTGCTCATGTAATTTGCCAAACGAGAATTTAAGTGCCTCTCAGCGATGAACGTTGCGTGCCGGCGTGACAGCGCCTTGGGTGCTCTCCGGCCCAAAATATCTGTAGTGCCCAATGATCTTCCAATCGAAGAGCACGTCTTCCAGCTTTGGCCCCTGGCCAATGTTATGCACGATCATGTAGCGGCGGCTGAGCGGCGCCCTCTGGTCCACGACCATACCAATGTGAGTTACCCCGCGTCCAAGGTCCCACATGACCAGACCACCGGGCTGATAGTCCTCTGCCCTCGTGCTGATGGGAAGAACCTTTCCTTTGCGGCTGAAGAATACCATTAAGTTTGGAACGCGGCGATGGTCGATATTGGAGTCTGGATGCTGAAAGCGCCAGATTGACCGGCTTGGATACGCGCTGAAGTTCTGGACCATATCTTCATGCACTTCTTTTTGCAGATCCACGCCCACAGCCCGGTACGCACGAATCACCTCGTCTGTGCAAACTCCAGTGTCTGGCGGGACGTCGCCTCCCGGATATGCAAGGCGGACATACTTTGGATCGTAGCGAACGGCATGGTGCGTCCGCTCAACCGCAGCCGCAACGAACTTGCCCAGAAATTCCTTGTGCAAGTCCGCACGGAAAGGCTGGTGATGGGCCTGCGCGGCGAGAACAGCGGCAGTCGTCAAGATCACGGCAAAAACTGTTATCCATGGAGTTTTATCGCTGTAGCGTGACATGTCTGGTTGCTTCAGACACCGCTAAAGCAACCAGAGTTCCTGCTTTTAAGCTTTAATGACGAAGCCACATCCACAGCCCCATTACCAGGAATGGCAGTAGTGCCACAACCACCCACCATTTGGCTGAGCTGCGGATCTTTTCTTCTTTTTCCCAGCGGAAAAGCTTGGTGGCCACCGTTCCGCTAACTACGGTGGTAATGATGAGGGCCAACGCGGCAAGCCAGTTATCTTTCTGGAATAGGCTTCCATGGCCAAGCATCATGCTATTCATGCCCTTTACCAGGTATGTGGCGGGAACAAAGTTGTGAACGATTTGCATTATCCCTTTGAATTGATCTTCAGGTATGGTGGCTCCGCTCAGGAGCAGCATGGGGAAATAAAATAACTGGACGATGATGGTTCCCTCTTGCATGGTATTGGCCACTGACGCAATCACCAGGCCCAGCGCGCGGAACGCAATCAGCCCCAGAGAGATAAACACCAGTAGCTGCACCATGTGCGCCGGCAACTGCATTTGATAAAGAAAGTGGGCCAGCAACAGCAGCACCAGAATGTACGGAATAAAAATGATCCAGCCGGTAAACATGGAGCCGACCAGGATTGGCACGGGCGTGATGGGGGTGACTTTGTACCGGCGTAAGATATTCAGCTCGCGTTCCTGGATGGCGCGGATACCGGAGCCAAAGAAGCCGCTGCCCAGCACTCCCAGCGTGATGGACATGGTAACCACAAAGGCCAGCTCTTTCGGCGTCCGATGCAGCAACGTGGCGAACGTAAAAAAGAAAATCAGCGGAAACAGATAGTTAAAGAAGATCACCGCACGCAGGCGCAGGGCCAGCTTAATATCCATGGCGATGATTGCAAGATATGTTTTCATGGCCTCAGTCCCGCAGCTTCTTTCCCGTCAGCTCCACAAATACATCTTCCAGCGTCGGTCTCTTCAGGTGGACGTCTTCCAGTTGCAGACCCTGGTGGTCCAGCCACTTCATGATCTCAAAGAGAGTTCGCGCCGGCCGCGATGAATAGACCGTCAATGAGCAGCCATCCTCTGCCAGCAATGTCTCGAGCGCATCCGGCCATTGTGGAAGCGCGTTGCCGTTGAGCACCTGCGCCGTCACAATATCAATCCGCGATTGCATGCGGCTCTTCTGCTGAAGTTCGCGCGGCGTGCCCATAGCCACGATTTTGCCTTCGTCAATAATGGCCACGCGATCACACAGCCGCTCCGCTTCTTCAATGTAATGTGTGGTCAACACCACGGTGCGATTCTCGCCCTTCATCTCTTCAATC
Organism: Candidatus Angelobacter sp.; assembly: GCA_035652415.1. GTDB lineage: Bacteria > Acidobacteriota > Terriglobia > Terriglobales > Acidobacteriaceae > Angelobacter. The sequence continues at coordinate 9,800 of DASRDW010000272.1, forward strand.
AGCTTGTGGATCTCAAGCCTGATCTGCGGGTCAAGCCCTGTGGTCGGCTCGTCAAGAAAGAGCAATTGCGGATCGTTCACCAGAGCCAGGGCAAGCGCCAGCCTTTGCTTTTGACCTCCTGACAGGGTTTCATAATAGGCCGCGCGCTTCTCCCACAACTGCAGGCGATTCAGCAGTTGCTCAGAGCTGAGGCTGCGCGAGTAAAAAGAGCCAAAAAGCTCCAGCGCTTCCTGCACCCGGATCTTCGCCGGCAAATTTGTGGCTTGCAGGCAAACGCCAATGCGGTCTTTCAACTGCTGCTTCTGCCGGTCAGGATCAAAGCCAAGCACGGTGGCTTCGCCGCCGGTCCGCGGCCGCAGTCCCTCAAGGATCTCAATGGTGCTGGTCTTGCCGGCGCCATTCGGGCCCAGCAGGCCAAAAACTTCTCCCCGGCCTACCTGGAAATCAATCCCCTTAACGGCTTCCACCTTGCCGTAGCTCTTTTGCAACGACTGTACCTGGATAACGGGCGCTGTGCTCATGAGGTTTGTCTTAGGGTATTAACGCAAACCAGTTCTGTCCAGTTCCGGGGAATCAAGTCATTGGAAGAATCCGGTTCATCGGATTATTCGGTTTTTTCTGCAATCCCGAACACGACATTTTTGCGCGTGAGGGATCACTACCCTCTTCCAGGCTGCTAATGGTTAGCTCCTTCTTGCGATCCTGCAAAATTCTCGCAATTATAGGGCTTCCTCGCTCCGCTCGGGATTGACAGAAAAAACGCTCACTCGATCTCTTTGCAATGCTCAGTCGATCTCTTTTGCAATCTTGCCCGCCGCGGTTTACCCTTTTTGCGAACTCAGGAAACACTCGCCTATGCTCAAAAAATCTGCTGTTCTGCTTTTGCCTCTTGTGCTTGCGGGCCTGCTTCGCGCCCAGACCGCCGATCCCCAGTTGCTGGCCGAGATCAACAAGATCAAAGCGATTGATAACCATTCCCATCCGCCCAAACTGGTCTCGCCCGGCGAAAAGGATGACGATTTTGACGCACTGCCGTGTGATCCGCTGGAGCCAAGCGAGCCGACCACCATTTCGCGCCCGGAAAACCCGCAGTATCTGGCGGCGTGGAAGGCGCTTTACAACTATCCGTACAACGACCGCAGTCCTGAGCACGTGCGCGAACTCATGGCCACCAAGCAAAAAGTTATGCAGGAACAGGGAGACAACTTCCCAAACTGGGTGCTGGATAAGCTTGGCATTGAGACTGAGCTAGCCAACCGCATAGCCCTGGGACGCGGCCTGCAGCCGCCGCGCTTCCGCTGGGTGCCGTTTGACGATGCCCTGATGTATCCGCTGGAAACCTCTGCGTTGGCCAGTGAATCTCCAGACCGAAAATTCTTTTTTCCACGTGAATCCATGCTGCTACAACGCTACCTGAAAGAGATCGGCGGCACGGCTCTGCCGGCTACTTTGCAGGAATATATCGCTAAGGTCATTACGCCGGTGCTGGAGCAGCAGAAAAAGAATGGCGCTGTGGCCATTAAATTTGAAGCAGCATACTTGCGATCGCTGGATTTTGGTCCCGCAGAGCCGATGGAAGCAGTGCAACAGATTTACCAGCACTACATTAAGGGCGGCGTGCCTCCCAAGCAGGACTATACCCGCCTGCAAAACTTTCTCTTTCGTTCGATTGCCCGCGAGGCTGGCCGGCTTGGTCTGGCGGTGCACATACACACGGGCGGAGGCTGCGGCACTTACTTTGTGCTCCTGGGATCTAACCCGGCGCTGCTGGAATCGGTATTAAATGATTCTTCATTGCGCAAGACCAACTTCGTACTGCTCCACGGTGGCGCGGGGCCCTTCACTAAATATGTGAACTACCTGATGATGAAGCCCAACGTCTATGCTGACTTTTCTGAGCAGACATGGCTGGTTTCCACACGTGAGCTGAGCAAAAGC
>DASRDW010000273.1:0-28912 GCA_035652415.1 Candidatus Angelobacter sp.
TCCAGTGCCAGCTGCGCCGTTATTGGTAATGCCGGCAATGTAGATGCACGAGAATGCCGCGCCGAGTTGCAGCGGGTCCATGCGGCCCACGTTATAAACCACGTTGTTGTAAACCTCCACGGGGCCTTTTGAAGGGTCGACCGTTGCCATGTTTATGCCGTTGCAGTTATCGCCGTGGATAAGATTGTCATGCACATGGAGATCAAACTGGTTAAAGCCGGTGGTATCGGCTGCGCCACATGATGGGCTGCACAGCGGAGAAGAGTGGAACTGAAGCGCGCGGCAGGTGAAATTATCGTGAATATGGTTCCAGCCCACATCAATGTGGTTCGAGTCAGTGCTGAAATATACCGCGTGATAAAACTTTGATGACGTTGGATTGATGCCGGCGTTGTGGACCTCATTGCCGTAAAACTTGGCACTGGTGCCCTCGCTCATTTCAAAGCAGCCAACCTGATCGTCGGCGCCCGGGCACTGCATTTCATTGCCGATGATTCGCCAGCCCTGGCCGCTCAGATCCATGGCCTGCGTTCCGCCGATCACGTGCAACTGAGAAAGCACCCAGAAGTCTTCATTCGCGCTAATGTTGGGTGTGCGAATGCCGTAGTGCAATCCGCCAGTCACGCCAACTGTGACGGTCGCGTTTGGATACGCAATAAGAGCTTTGGGCGCAGTTGCTGTGCCAGAGTTGTCCGCGCCGTTGTTGTCCATGCTCAGATATGCGGTGAAGTTGTCTTCCGATGTCTGGGAGACGCCGTCTTCGAGGTACGCAGTATCGCCGGCAGCGATGCTGTTCTTGGCATGGGGAATTGTCTTCCAGGGCGCGGTGAAGCTGCCGGTATTGGCGTCATTGCCTGTAGTGGCCACAAAGAATATGTTTCCAGCGCGCACAGTAAACGCCAGGCCATTGCTGGCGCCCACGCCAGGAACATTTACGACAATGCTGCCGGTCTTTGCAGCTGCGCCCAACTGAAAGATGATTTTGCCGTCAGACCAGAGCGGGTAATTGTCTACGGCCCCGCCACCTACTGTGACCGTGGAGGTGCCTTGCGTAGCGCCAAAGCCCTTGCCCCATATAGTGACCCAGACGCCGTTGTTATTCTGGCCTCCGGTATTGGGGCCGCTCTCCAGGTCAGAAAAGAAAATGCGTGGCGGCGTAGCCTGCGCAAATGCCAGCGCAGCCGAGAAGAATAAGAGCAAGCCGATAATAGAATACTTCCGCATTAAAACTCCGATTCGAAAGAAATTCGTCGTTTCCACCAAAGAACCTAGGGCGTCGGTATGGTCACAGCCACTTCTGTCGATGCCGCACTTTCTGCGCCGCTGGCATCCACGGCGGTTACCACGTAAAAATATTTCTGGCCGGATTGCGGTGTGATGTCAGTAAACAGCAGTGTGGTGGAGGAAAGCGCGGATGAGATCTTGGTGTAAGGGCCGCCGGTGGTCCCACTGCGGTAGACGTTATAACCCTGCAATGAGGTTGATGTGCTTGCGCTCCAGGATATATCCACCGAATGAGCAACTGGAGTAAGGCCCTCGCCAGAAAGCGGCACTGCGATAAGAGTCGCTCCATTACCTAACAGGGAAAGATTTCCGGAAACTGTTCCTGCGGCAAGAGGCGTAAACACCACGGGCACGCTTACGCTTTGTGCCGGATTGAGAGTGATGGGAGTGGTGATGCCGGTGGTAAAGCCGGAGCCAGTGATGGAATCTTGAGTAATCTTGGCAGCTGCCGAACCGTTATTAGTGATTTTTACTGTCAATGTCGATGACGTGTTCAATACTTTTTGGCCGAAGCCAAGGCTTAGCGGCGTTGCTACGAGGCTGAACGCGCCAGGAGCGGCGGGCGTTGGTGTCGGCGTCGGCGATGGTCCTGGAGGCGTTCCACCGCTGGATCTTTGCGTGCCGCCACCACCGCCACAACCGATGGCGCACAACAGAGAAAGAACAAAGAGAAGAAAAACGCACGAATATTTGCTCGCGATTCTAGTGCTCTGCAAAGGGAACTCCTCACTACAGAAAACATTCAGGGTGATCGTTTGGTGGTGCTGAATGCTTCTTTGGTTACTTCATCAATTTGCTAAACGCGCCGCAAGAACTAACTGTGTTGCTTGCGTCTCGTTCGACCATGCCCTCGGTCGCGTATGGTCCATTGACTTTCAGCAACGCACGTGAGCTGAGAAATTTTCCACGTCGTGCGTCAAAAGCCGGCCAGTTGAAATACCAAAGTTCCCGGAAGAAAATTCGTGGAGACTACAGCAGGTTTGTTGAATTCGATTGCACGAATGTGACCAGAGAGCTGCAGGTTGCAAATACAGGGGTTCGCAAGCCGAATACGGGAAGGGAAGAATCAAAGGTGTAAATTCTTCCGGTAAGGGCTGGATAGCAATGTAATTTCGAGATCGGAGTTTTATCTGACGTAACGATTTGCGCAGTATGCAATAAATTGCATACTGCTTGGCGACGTGGCTAGGAAATACGGGTCAGTTCCAGGCGAAAAATGCTTTGTCCGAAATAAGAAAGCGCTTTGGGCAGGCGAGAGATACCGGCATAGCGCAGAAGTTTTCCAGCGTTCCAATTGACACGAGGCTGACCAAACCCGCAATCGGCCATAAGTTTTGCCCAGTATTCCGGCTGCTGGTGCTTGAACCATTCGATATTCGGCGACATGGGATTACGCAGGCCAAGATCACCAAAGAAATTGCGCTGCGCTGCGTCAATCACAATGAGCTTTCCACCGGGTTTCATCATCCGGGCAATATTGCTGAAAATATTCTGGTATTCCTTCTCTGCGTCTGCTGACTGGCCTAGGGCAATACAGCTTTTCTCATCCAGGTGATTGATGGATGCTACGGAGAGAACAACGTCAAAATAATTATCTGGACAATCAAATTCCTGCACTGTCTGGGGCAAAATTCTGGCTTGCGGCAAATCGAGTTGCTTCGCCATGGTCCGGAATGCGTTGTGGCACTCGCTGGAGTCATAGGCCCCTTCCGCCAGCGGCTCCAGACCTACGACGTGGCGAGCACCGTGAAGCGCGGCCCATAAGCAGAGCATCCCCTTGCCGCAACCGATCTCAAGCATGGTCTTATTGTGAAAATTAATGTCAACAAAAAGCTGACGAGCAAAGCGCGCGAAATCAAAACCATGGTTCCAGAGGCCCATTTTTTGGCCCATGAGCCGGATGCGCTCTGCCGGGGCCATCGCTTGATTTGCAGGAACAGCCTGGTACGTGGTGGACATTGATTGTTACTCCATCGCTTCATTCTTGCGGCTGCCTGCCGCAGTTTGTGGTTTCTCACGCCGGAGCAGGGCAAGCACAGGCGCCGGCAGATTGCTCTTGAGCCATTGTTTGATTTGCAGTTTGCGTTGCTGTAAGCCCAGGTGCATTCTTCCCCGCGGCGTGAGACCAAAGCGCAAAGTAAGATAGCTGCCCTGGCGTGACCCGTATTTCGATTTGTATGCGTCTGCCCCGCCAAGGAAGTCGTATCGTCTGGCACCGGCTTTGATCATATCTTCCAGCACGTGAGCTCGCAGGGCATAGCCTATTTTTTCCACAGCATACTTGGGATGAAAGCCTTCCTGCAAAAGATAGACCGTGTTGCCATAGCGAAAACAAAATTGCGCCGCTACGATTTCGTCTTCCAGGGTGAGGAGCCAGAACTCCAGCCAGCCACGCCGTAGAAAAGAGCGTGACATGCGGGAATAAAAATCGCGCCGCTCTGCGCTGCTGAATGCGCCCGGTTCGCCCTGGCCGGTCCAGCGCATCTGGTGCAGAGCGAAGAGCGTTTGCAAATTGGCCTCAAGATCTTCTTCACGCTCACAGCGAGCAATGCGAACCCGATAGCGTGATTGCAGACGCTTGGGATAACGGGTAAGCAACGGACGGAAGCTGGATTGAAGCCCGCCAAGATATTCTTGCCACGTGGAAGGCAGGTCGACAAAGAAGTTGGGCAAGGTTTCTGAATAAAGCTGCATGCCCATTTCACGCGCTGCTATGGCAATGTGCTGCGCCACCAACGAATCCTGGGGCAGCGTTTCAAGGGCGCAGAGACCGCATTGGGATTCATCTACAAGCCATGCGAGAAAGGTTTCAGCGCAAAACTGCTCATATCCAGGGGCAGTAATGAAATCGAGAGCATCAGAATCACCCGATCCAGCACCAACCATCCGTAAAAACTTGACCGGCAATCCGAAAACGCTTGCAGGCTCAACATACATTGGAGCTATTCCAACGACATTGCATTCCGCATCGCTAAAAATCAACGTTTGCAGGTCTTTTTTTGCTCCATAAGCCTGCCACCATGAGCTGAGCCATTCCGGCGTCTGGAAGATAGAAGCGCTGGAACGCAGACCAAGCAGAGCATTCCAATCCTCAAGAAACGGCTCCAACTCCAGCCAAGTCCGGCATAAGCGGATGCTCAACGACGCCGCAGAAGGCGCAGAGGTAAGGAAAGAGATTTCACTTTGTAAGGCAGACATGGCTGTTCCAAGATAGAACTGAGCAAATGGAAGGCCTCTGGAGAAGCTAATGATGTGACTTTAAGTAATTGTAAACATTTGGCTTATAGTGAACTGATAGAAATCAGGGCGTATTGCCTGGCCAATAAACCATGCAACGGTTTTCATAATTTGGGCAATAAAACTTAACTTTACAGGGTAAGAATTTGCTTGCAAACTATTTGCATAATGTCCTATAGTACATTGTACCAAAGGACACCAGTAATACAGGCCAAGTGGACGACTCGCTAGATGGCTCTCAAATTCAGCCCCAAGGCCGCGATTAAGCGTGCGCCTTACCTTTTGAGAACTGATGGCGTAACTCGACGGAACCGGACACCTGGAAGGGGTTGTACAAATATTCAGCACCAGCTTTCCTCGGTTGGTGTGGTGGCAATGGATCGCTGAGATCCTTTGCCGAAAACGAGGACTTCCAATCCGCTTTCGACCGGTCGCAGCAATTGAGCTGTGTGCACCGGGAAGCGCCGATTCCATTCCACTTCACCAGTTTTGTCCCAGCCTTTGTTTTGGTGCTAGAAACGTTTTGCCAGGCAAAGACACTAGTTGTTAGGCCCAAGGAATCACGTGCAAGCGTGAGAACAAGCAACCTAGAGGGTGGGATTTTTCAATCGTGGAGAAGGAAACCAGCAATTCGGCAGTGGAGTGTCCTGTGTGCCACAGCTCGCTCCTTTCCAATGAGCATGTGTCTCAATGCGGCGTGATTGAGACGCGGCAACTGGTGGAGGTGGTTCCACCGGAGCGGCATCGACGGCAGTTGCGTTGCGGCCATGAGGAAGTGGATCCAACGGCTTTTCCACTGGTCTCAGCGGCGCATGAGTTCAAAACTCCATTGGTGGTGATGCTCGGCTATACGGACTTGCTGCGCAGCGGGCATTTGGGCCCGGTAAACGGCAAGCAGAAACAGGTCTTGGAAGAGATCCAGGAGAGCGCCCAGCGTTTGCAGAAGCTGATACAGGACCTTTTGCTGCTTCAGGAATTGAAAGCAGGACGTCCCGTGGAGAGCATGGATTCTGCTGACGTCAACGAGCACGTGGGCCAAATCTTTAACTACTGGTCAGCTGCAGCGAAGCAAAAGCCGGTGAAATATCAATTCCGTCCCGCACCAGGAATGCCGCGAGTACGGATTGAGCCGCTAAAACTACAACACATTGTTTCCAGCCTTATTGAAAACGCTTTAAAACACACGCCAGCCCATGGGTTGATTGTGATAACAGCAACGCCGTGCTTCTGGGAACGGCGGAAAGCGCAAACCGAATTTCTGTTCAACATGGAACGGAAAGAACAGCGCAAAACAGAAAACGCAGTGCGCATTGATGTAATGGATTCCGGGCCAGGCATTGCACCTGAGCACCATGAAGAAATCTTCGGGGACTTTGTCCAGTTGCCCGGAGGATCTGCTCGCGGCACCGGGTTAGGACTGGCCATTGCCCGGCGACTGGTGGAAGCCCACAGCGGAGTGATCTGGGTGGAAAGTGAACTGGGCAAGGGTAGCAAGTTTTCCTTGCTGTTATCGCAGTCAAGGTAGGGAGATGCAACGGATGAGCGCGCCAAATATACTTCTGGTCGATGACGAGCCGAGCGTACTTAGGTACACCAAGACTTTGCTCGAAATTGAAAATTACAACGTTGAAACCGCTGCCAGCGGGGAAGAAGCGCTGCAACGGATGAATCGCGGCCCCGCGCCAAGCTTGATTGTGCTGGATCTGGTAATGCCCGGCATGGATGGCTTGCAAACGCTGGAAAGCTGCAAAAGGCTCCGGCCTGATCAAAAAGTGGTCATGATCTCCTGCATAAGCGACACCACAAAGGTGGTGCAGGCGATGAGGCTGGGAGCTTCAGACTACCTGACCAAACCATTCCTGGCGCCGCAACTGCATGGCGCAGTGCGCCGCGCCTTGACTCCAGCAGCCCAACCCGTCCAGCAGCCTAATTACGCTGCGAAGGGAACGGAACTGGTGGATGATCTGGACGATGATCTTTTCTTTCTGGCTGCCAGCCCGGCGATGAAGCAGATTCGCGCCCAGGCAGCGCTGATCGCCAAAGTTGATGTGCCGGTGCTGCTGCTGGGTGAGAGCGGCGTGGGCAAAGAGATTCTGGCGCGATTGATTCATAAGATGTCAGTCCGCGCGCACCGCTCCATGGTGAAAGTGAACTGCGCAGCGCTGCCGGCTGACCTGTTGGAGAGCGAACTTTTTGGCTACGAAGCAGGCGCCTTTACCGGAGCCAACAAATCAAAGCCAGGAAAATTTGAACTGGCGCACAAAGGCACCATTCTTCTGGATGAGATCGGCGAGATGAGCGCTGGATTGCAGGCAAAGTTGCTGCATGTCCTGCAGGATGGTTCGTTCTCACGCCTGGGCGGCCGCGCCAACATCACGGCGGATGCCCGCGTTCTTGCGGCAACTAACATTGATGTGCAGAAAGCCATGGCTGAGCGCAAGCTGCGTGAGGACCTCTACTATCGTCTGAACGCGTTTACCCTGACCGTGCCGCCGTTGCGCGAGCGCCGCGAGGAAATTCCGGTCCTGCTGCGCTACTACATGAACAACCTGGCGCGGCAGTTTGAAAAGAACCCACTGCCCGTTTCAGACCGGCTGGTGCAGGAATGCCTGCGCTACCACTGGCCCGGCAACCTGCGCGAGCTGTGCAATGTGGTGAAGCGGTTCCTGGTACTTGAGGATGAAAACCTGCTGATCGAAGAGATGCAGATGAGGTCCAAAGAAGGCGAGGAAGCGGGAACGCCGGCTTCGTCTCGCGGCGGACTTAAAGCCCTTGTTCGCAGCCTGAAGGATGATGCTGAAGCCAAGGAAATCCAGCGGGCCCTTGAAGACTCAAACTGGAACCGTAAGTTGGCAGCAGCGCAACTGAACATCAGCTATAAGGCGCTGCTCTACAAAATCAAGCAGCACGGGCTCTCCCCCGCCGGCAGCCGCGAGTTTGCCCTGCGCGCCGCCGTCAACTAAGGCAAATTGATAAATCATTCGTTGTAATTGGTAGGTAATCGAACAGCGCGGTACACTCAAAGTGAGCCGCGCTGGTTGGTTGCAACTGAGGGTATTTATATGGCGAAGCATCTTATAACGGGTATTGCCGGGTTTATTGGATCGTCGATTGCGCGTGAGTTGGTAAGCCGGGGCGAGAGCGTCCGCGGGCTGGATGATTTTTCTACCGGCAAATGGGAGAACATTGCTGAGATCCAAAATGAAATTGATTTCCGGGGCGTGAGCCTTCTGGATAAAGAAGGCGTTGCTTCCGCAGTGGAAGGAATTGACTACGTTATCCATCAGGCGGCGCTGCCTTCAGTGCCGAAGTCAGTAGCAGAACCGGAGTTGACGCACGCCGTGAACGTGAACGGCACGCTGAACTTGCTTCTGGCTGCGCGCGATGGCGGGGTGAAGCGCGTGGTCTATGCCGCATCTTCATCCGCATACGGTAACAGTGAAACTTTACCCAAGCATGAAGGAATGGTGCCGCACCCGATTTCTCCTTATGCAGTGCAGAAGCTGACAGGCGAACACTACATGGAAGCATTTGCTTCTGTTTATGGTCTTGAGACTGTCTGCTTGCGCTACTTCAACATTTTTGGTCCGCGACAGGATGCAAATTCGCAATACTCAGCCGTGCTGGCCAAGTTCATTACGCAGATGCAACAGAATGAATCGCCCACGATCTTTGGCGACGGCGAGCAGAGCCGCGACTTTACCTTTGTGGCGAATGCGGTACAAGCCAACCTGAAAGCGTGCGTTGCGCCAGCGGAAGAAGTTTCCGGACGCGTTTTCAATATCGCAACGGGGGTACGCTTTTCATTGAACCAGACATTTGCAATGCTGCAAGAGATCATTGGTTTCAACGGCCCTGCCAAATATGCAGAGGCGCGCACCGGCGACGTGAAGCATTCACTGGCGGACATAAGCCTGGCGCAAAAGCATCTGGGATATTCCGCTGATGTGAGCTTTGAAGAAGGTTTGCGACGAACCGTGGAGTGGTATCGCCAGCAGCAGACAACATCAGAAGCAGCGGTGACTGCACGGTAAATTATTTAGGATTATTTGGGAGTACAGGGAAGAGCTGCTGGAGTAAAATTCGCAGCTAATGATGATTTAGTGTTGGCCTGCTGCAGAGGCCGATTGCCACCCCAGGTAGCGATAAAAACGCGCTTTCCCGCGACGCTTCCAGTAGTGCGATGTGTATGACGAAGTCTTTACTCCGGAACGCAATGCGCTGAGAAAAGTCTCATCGTCCGGATCCACCACAATCCCCACATGCCCAGGCCAGACAATCAAATCTCCCGGCTTAGGATGGAAAACGCGCTCAAACCCGATCATTCCGGCATAGAGGACGCGTGAAGGTGCATAGCCGTAATAGAGACCTGCCCGTTCAAAGAGCCACTGGACGAAATGCGAACAATCGAGATCAGTGGTGTGGATTTGTTCACCCATGCGCAACATCATTTCTTTGGGGCTAAGCGAACGGGAAGACGAGATGGCACCACTTGGCGCATCGCTTGCGGAGATGAATTTCGTGGTTCCTGGAGCGGATTCATCCTGGGCCATGAGGTGGCCAGCGCCGATAACGCTAACGAGTCCGAACAGCAGCACCAGGATATTTGCGCACTTCCGCATAACTCCTAATTTCGATGCGAGCCATGCGCAATCCAGAGCTGGATTTCTGCTAATCGAGAAATTTTTTGACAGATGCGGGACAGAGTGCCGGGGATGGCTAACTTTCTTTGAGTTGCGAAATCATGTTGTAGGTCTTATCAAATTCTGACTTAAGCGTTGGATTAGGAGCGGTGAACCCGTCAACAACCGCTTTGGCCCATTCAAAGTATTGGCGCTTGCGCTCCAGGCTCCATCCCACTGGCGGACTGATAACGATGGCGCGAAGATTGGAAATTTTGTCAGCCAGCTTGAGCGTTTGCGCACGCTTCGATTTATAAGGAGCGGATTCCACCTGCAGGCGTTTCCGAGTCTTGTCAGGAAGAGATTTGTCATCTGTGACTTCAGTTACCAAGGTTGCAACGTCACTGCCAAAGAGGTCTGTAAGCTCTGTGAGCGTTGCACCTGTGTCTTCTACCGTGTCATGCAGGAACCCGGCCATGATCAGCTCGGTATCCAAAGCATCACTGCTGGAAGCAACGAGTTCTGCAACTTCGATCAGATGGTTGATGTAAGGTTCGCTACCGGCGCCTTTGCGCTTTTGCTGAGAATGTTTGGCAGCGGCAAATTGCGCAGCAGCCAAAATCCGCCGAACAGAAGAAATGCAAGTTGCCGGATCATTCTGATGGGCCATAAATTTCCTTTCCATTAAGCCAAGTCGAGAGAAGGGACTGAAATGCCTCACCGGCAGCAACGCATACACATCAGAGATGGAGTGCGATTCGGCTCTGCCTAACGCTGCGCCACCACGATTTTTGCTGTAGTAATGGCTTGCCCGACGTGCCGCAATGTGTGATCGGCAATATGGACCAGAAGCCCGCCAACCGATGTGGGCAGTTGCTTTTTGCCAACCTTGCGTTCTTCCTCCATTTGCTGGAGAGAGAAGCTGCGAATTCTTTTGCCGCTCTTGGCAAAGGCAACCACAAGTTCCGCAGTGAGTTCGTTGCGCGTTGCGCCGGGATCCATTTCCTGCTTCATCTCGCCGATTTGCTCCGCTGAAAGCTGCCGTCCTTCCGCATAGGTCAAAAGCCGGTCAATGCTGCGCGCGATGTGGCGCAGATGAAATGCCACTGGAGCAATGCCGCCTGGGCGCTCGTTCAGTTCCTCATCGCTCAGGCCGTAACACCACTTATCGAGGTCTTCTTTGGCCAATTCCAGTGCATGCAGCACCGCGCGTTGTAACGCCGGAACGTCAGCGAGAGTGCCACGCAACCATGGCTCGGGCAAATCATTTTGAGTCATCCGTAAGTTCTCCGTCCACTGATACGTTACAACAAAGTTGAGATGTATGCGCGGCCGCACAGGATATGGAAGAAGCCCTGCCGACCATAATTGCGCAAGCGCCGACGTTAGACGGCTCAACGAGGTTCAATTCTTCAGGGCAGAGCATTCAAATGCCGGATTGCCGATGACGCAGTGATTTAGTTGGTATGATTTCGAGCAATGAATGACTCTGTGCCGGTGAAGTTGTTGGAAGCAGATATGCTTCGGTTGTTCCTGGGCGTGGTGGTAGCGGTATCAGGAGCGGCGGCGTGCCTATTGTGGCTGCTTCGCTCCAAGCGCCGCGAATTGGCGCTCTTCTATTTCGGTATTGCGTCCTTCATGTATGGCGTACGCCTGATTGCAAATTCGGCCACAATCGGATACTTGACGCCGGAACACACCCTGCTCTGGCAGCGTACGGATTGGGTGATTACCAGCCTGATTATTTTTCCTTTCATTTTATTTTTTATCGAGACGGTCTCGCCCCAATGGCGAACAGTTGCGCACTGGATCGTGATTGTGGGACTAGTGGCGGAGATGCTGGTGCTGGCCGGGCGCTTGCTGGATATAAAAAGAGACCTGGCTGACAAGGTAAACAGCACAATCGTCCTGCTGTTGATGCCGCTGCTACTTTTTATGCTTTTTGTCCCGCGCAGAAAAGCGGACCGCGCGCTGTGGAGTGTGCGGACAGGTACGGTGGTATTTGCTCTGTTTGCGCTTTACACCAACTCTGTGGATCTGGGGATGGTCCGCGGGAACGCCAACATTGAGTACATCGGGTTTGTGATTTTTCTGTGCTGCCTGGGCTATGTTGCGGCAAGCCAGATGTTCCACAATGAAGAACGGCTCCTCTCAATCAACAAAGAACTGGAGATTGCGCAGCGTATTCAGTCAGGGCTGCTGCCTGAGGGCAATGTTCACGTGCCGGGACTGGAGATTGCCGCAAAGTATGTGCCTGCATCTTCAGTGGCCGGAGATTTTTATGATTTTCTGATCCGCGATGATCGTGGTCTGGGAGCGCTTGTGGCCGATGTCTCCGGACATGGCGTGCCGGCAGCGCTTTCCGCTTCCATGGTCAAGATTGCGATTCGCTCGCAAGCCGATCGGGCTGAAAGCCCAGCAGAGGTATTGAGCGGGCTGAACTCTGTGCTGTTCGGCAACATGGAAGGGCAATTTGTTACCGCAGGCTACTTGTTTTTGAATGCGGCCAAGCGAGAGTTGACTTACGCTGGGGCAGGGCATCCGCCCTTACTAGTATGGCGGGCGCAAGAGAGAAGAGTTGAAAGCATTGAGGAGAACGGGCTTTTTCTGGGCGCATTTCCAGAATGCGAGTATGCGAACGTCAAGGCCGGGTTCGGGCCGGGCGACCGCTGCCTGATGTACACAGACGGAGTGATTGAAGCGCCCAATGAAGCCGAAGAAGAATTTGGAATAGAGCGTCTGCAGAGCTTTTTAGCGGGGAACGCCAATCTGCCGGCAAGCAGCTTTTGCGAAGCTCTGACCAAGCGTATAGAAACGTGGTGCAATCGCGGCGGAAAAGAAGCGCATGATGATTTGACCATCGTGGCAATTGATTACAAGGCTTAACGGGGTGCAGCCGAACCAGCACAGTGAAGGCTCTAACCATGCAAGCCAATCCCGGCTTTCCGGAAGTGCCTCGACATCTCCAGAAATCGGGGGCAAGCGATCTCACCGAACCCCTAAAGGCAATGTCACGACAGCACAGTCGAGAGCTGTTGTGCCAATGCAAGCCAATCCTAGAACCGACTCCCCGTCAGACGAAAGGTGCACCATAGGGGCCCCGGCTTGGCAGAAGTCCCGGCTTGCCACATAAGCATGGCGCCGGTGGCGGTTTCAGAGTAAAGGGAGACCGCCGGGGGGCTCGACCCAGCTAAGTCTTTTGTTTTCAATTATTGATAGGAGCGGGGTAGCGGAAAGTATCCCGCAGGCGATGGCGACTGCGCCATGATTTCTTACGAGTTTTGAATGGCTAAAAAAAAGCCGAAGCGAGAGAGGGTTAACCGGGACATCGGAAGGTCCGATATGGAACCGCTGAAACAGGGTTAAGCGGGCGGAAATGCTGGAAAACAAGAAAGATGTTCCGTCTGGCGGGTGGAGCGTGTCTCAGCCTATGTAAAGGAAAGGAATATTGAGAGTGGCAGCACAACCCAGTACGGTGCCTTCAATGTACGCGGTGCAGGAAGCGTGCAGAGAAACATCTATCGCCCAGGTTGGCGCAACAGAACGGAAGCGCGCGGCAGAACAGGGTCGCACGGCAAATCAGGATCGCGCAAGTCATGATCACTCAAATCAGTGCCGCATGGCTGAGGTAGCAGAGTGGCCGGCACGTAGCAAGACGGCTTCCCAGGATGCTGGCCGGGAGCAGGCAGTTGCTATAATCCCGGAAATGCATTGGGAAGAGCTTTCAGATGAAGCGCTTATCGCCCAGGCACGGGCCGAGGCTGATAAAGGCGCAGCGGAGCAGTACCTGAACGAGCTTTTCCGCCGTCACCATGTAAAGGTGGCGCGCTGGTGCTTCTCCGTGACGGGAGACCGCGAGTCTGCAGCCGATCTGGCGCAGGAGATCTGCGTTAAGGCTTACCAGAACCTTGCATATTTCAAAGGACAGTCAAAGTTTTCCACCTGGCTCTACTCCATTACCCGGAACCACTGCCTCAACGCCCTTCGTTCAAAATCGAGTGCTCCGGAAATGGACTCCGACGAAATGGTCATGGAGACGCTGCCGGATATGGGATCGGACAGCCCGCTGGCGACGGTGGAGCGGAAGCAACAGGCGGAAATTGCGCGCCAACTAATTAATGAAACGCTCGATGAAAAAGAAAAAGCGGTTTTTACGCTGCATTTTGGAGAAGAGCTTCCTCTGGATGCGATCACGCGAATGCTGAAACTGGAAAATGCCAGCGGCGCAAAGGCTTACCTGGTCAGCGCTAAAAGAAAACTTGACCGGGCTGTTAGACGTTGGAAAGCAAGAGCATAGGGGAATTGAGGAAAATACCATGGCCGACACCAACAACTTGAAAACCTGGCAGGAAGCAGCAGCTGCCACTAAAGATTGTCTCCCGCTGGAAGTTTTGGAGCGCTTTACGGAAGATGCTCCGGCGGATACAAAAGCCGCAGCGCATCTTTCAAGCTGTGCACACTGCCAGACTGAACTTTCAATGCTGAAAGATTTTGAGGCGGCAACACCTTCTGCCGATGAAGGTGCAGCAGTGGCATGGATTACCGCAAAGTTGCAGCGCCAGCAGCTAGGCGGATCGGCCAAGCCGACGCCGGCGACCCGTGTTTCATTCTGGCGGAATTTGTTTCGAATACCGTACATGGCTGGAGCGGCGGCGATGGCTGCAGTGCTTGTGTTGGCGATTTCTCTGCATCATCCGGAACCAGGACAGCCCAGGCTGGGTGGGCCAAGCAACATTGGTGTTTTGCGGTCAGGTGAAGTGAAACTGGTGAGCCCAACAACCAGCGATCTGGCTCAGCCCCCAAGCGAATTTCGCTGGGAAGCTGTGCCGGGAGCAGCAAGCTATAAACTTGAGCTGACAGACGCGTTGGATAAACCGCTGGCAAGCGCAACCTCATCTCAACCGCAGATAGAAACAACGCCGGAGATGAAGGCAGCCATGCAGGCTCGCATGCCGATTAAATGGAAAGTGACTGCGCTGAATGCGTCAGGCAAAACGATTGCAGAGTCAAGCGGTGGAAGTTTCAAGATCAAATAGAAAGCGTGAGTAGATTCCACAGGCAGCCCTGCGTTCGCGAGCAGGCTGTTTGTATTTAAAACGACGTAATGGGCTGGGTAGCAGCTATTTGTTTTTCGCGCCGCAGTTTTTTGCGCCGCAACCTGAAAAAGAGAAACACAGCAAGCGCGAGAATCGGAATTGGCATGACAAGAAGCTGCCAGGGAATGAATCTGGGAACGGGCTCTGAGCCATCTCCGTTCAGGACGAACGCAGCCCAATAACGAGGATGGCTTAATTCAGTTCCTGAGTGCAGAAATTCCAGCTTGGCCAGACGCAACGCTTCAGCCTTGGATTTATGCTTCTTCAGCAGGAAGTAATAAAACTGCTGCATGAACTGCGAGGTTGGCTGGTCTGGAACTCGCCATAAAGTTGTAAGTGTGGAGCGCGAGCCGGCAGCAAGCAGTGCGCGGCTGAACGCCTGAACGCCTTCGCCGGGGATGAGGCGCCCGCGCTCGGTGTCACAGGCGGAAAGTGTGGCCAAACTCGTGCCGCGAAGATCGAGGTCGTACAGCTCTTTGAGAAATAAATAATTATTCGGCTGGCCGTTTTCGTCAGGCGAAAAGAGCAGGCGCGACCGCTCAGGATCATCCATATCTGCAACCGCGTGCGTACTCACGTGCAACAGCGCTTCGCCAGAATGTGCGGATTGAAAAAAGCTGTCCTTGCGGTCTTGGGGCCCAAGAAACAAGCGCGTTTTTCCGGCGCTCATTTTGGCGATCATGCGAAGCTCTTCTCCTGAACCAGGAAGAGCGCTGCCGCCGATTTCGCGCGTTGTTGTGAGTGAGCTTTCGCCGCTTCCGACGATCGACGGATCACCAAAGCCGACCAACTGCGGTTGCCATGGATATCGAATGGAAGAAGCGTTGGCTTGCGCGCCACGCAAAAGCAGGATCGCGCTGGGCAGATAAGTGACGTCACGCTTTTCAAGCAGCGGTTTGCCTGCAGGCGTGCTTACCAGTTCAAATGGGACCAGGCTGAGAAAGCTGTCCGGCACAATCAAGACGTGCGAATAACGCTCTTGCGAGAAAGGAACAATGCCGCTGGGCAACATGGCGCTAATCTTTTGAAAATCTTTTTGCCAGTTATGGCCAAGATTATCCGGCAGCGCGGAAACAAAATTCTCAAGGCGCATCATGTCGGCATCAGAAAAATGGCTTTGCGTAATTCCTGCAGAATCGTGCGTTACCCACACCGCAGCCAACGCATCGGCGCCGACCCAAAATTCAACCAGCGCGGTCTGCGGACTAAGACGCGCCTGGATGGAATGTAGCGTGAGCGCGTCAGGAGAAAGTTTGTTGCCGTAAAAACGGTCCTGAAAGGCACGGGCTCGGCTGCGCTCCATAAATTCAAATGCGCTAGCGGCATCATTGCGCTCCAGCAGGAGTTTAATCAAGGCATCATAGACCTCACGCTTGTCAGCAAAGAAATCAGGCTTTAAGCGCGAAAGTTGCAGCTTGGAACGTACGCTTTCAATCCGCTTGATTGACTCACGAAACTTCTCTTCCGCAATAGCGGGTTGCTTATTATCAAGGGCGATTTTGCCGAGGCCGTAAATCGCTTTCCATTGCTCTTCCACAGTGCCCAATTGATCGGCTGAGGCCAGCGCGGCCTTAAATTCTTTTTCAGCGTCTGCAAGCCGGTTAAGGCGAAAAAGAGTTTCTCCGCGGTACAACAAAGCCTGCATGGCTTCGCGTTGGTTCTTGGTCTTACTTGCTAGAGAGTAAACTTGGTCGAATGTCTTGAGTGCGGCCTTCAGTTGGCCGAGATCAAGCGCCTGGAGAATACCGGTATTTTTGAGCATTCCCAACTCGCCATCAATGTCCTTTTCCTGCTCATAGTATTCGTTCGCAAGACCGTAACTTATTAGAGCATTGTTGGAATCGCCCAGATGACGATAAAGCACACCGAGATTGGCAAACATGTGAGCCAGATCACGCGGCGAAAGCCCCCGCTTGGCATACATTTGAGCGATCTGGCGCCGCGTAAGCCCTTTGGGATCACCCAAAACTACGTTGTAAATTCCAATGGCGCGCTGATCGTTTCCCAGTCGCTGATACAACGTAGCCAGATTAAGCAGAGTGAGTTGCCGCCAAGTGGATGTCCACAATTCTGGCGGCGCTTTTTCCACATACTGCAAAGCGGATTCATAAGTTCGCAACGATTCAGAGTATTTGGCCTGATAGTAGTACACGATGCCCAGATTATTCAGGATCAACACGGCCGTTTCCGCATCGCCCGTATCACTGTTTAACTTCAGAGCGAGACCCAATTCTCCAACTGCCTCCGCATAATCACCGGCATTGGAATATGCCATTCCCGCATCGTCTCTGGCCAGGGCTTCACAGTGCTTGTCATGCATTTGCTGGCATGCGCTTGCGCTCTCACGAGACAGTGAGACAGCGCGGTCATATTCGCCCGCCATTGTGGCCATGTCGCTCAGATTGTTCAGGGTTTCTACCAGTTCTGGGCTTGCGGCCTGGCCCCGCAGTTGCGGCAATACCGATTCATAAATTTTCTGTGCCTCTTCAGCGGAGCCGGCCTCAGGGGTCTTGCGCAAAGTCTTTGCGCGCTGAATCTGCGTCTTCAACTGCTCCTGGGTGGCCGGTTGTGAAAATGCTACCGGTCGCCCCAGAACTATGAGCGCTAAAGCGCAGAAAGAAATAATAATGTGTGGTTTAGGCACAGCTTAGAAAAGTATATTGCAGAAGTTGCCCGGGTGAAAACATCTCTAGGCTTATCGTGCCAGCAGCCTGCGACTAGCGTACAAGAAATTCCAACGCTTCATGCACCGCAGGCAAAAGGGCATGGATACAGGCGATATAAGCCGCTGAGCCAAGAAGTATTGTAAGCATCAACTTTCCAGGCCGAACCTGAGAATGGATAGTCGTTTGTCCGCTACTTTGCAGAAGTGCGCTTAGCCGCATGACCCGTTGTTCCAGTGAAGAATTGCACGTTTGCGGTACCAGGTGTGACGCAACTGCATTGGTGGCTGCAGAAATCCGGTTCAGGCGACCAACTTTGATTAAAGCCGATGACAGGTCCAGGACTGAGGCGCCTCTAGTCAAAGCAGCTTGGTCTGCTGCGATCTCAGCCATGCCGCTCCATTCTGCGTCGGCTTGGTGGAAAGCCTTCAACCACCGCGGTGGCCGCGTTATCCTCAACAACATTTGTTTTAGATTATCGAATGAAGAGACGTGCGCGATCTCATGCTCCAGTGCAGCCCTTAGCTCTTCAGGAGACAGGATTTCAACGATATCGCGCGATAAAAAAATCCGAGCGCGAAAAATACCCGTTACAGCCAGCAATGACGAATTGTTCTTTACACAGTAGATAGGAAGATTGATGCCCTCAAGATAAATTCTTTCCGAATTCTTGCGCCAAGATCGTTGTGCATAAAGTGTCGCCAGTAACATGCGCCAACTGCGCGTTATTATGACAACAACTAACAATGCCCCTGTAAGAGCCAGAGCATCCAGCCGCAAGCCTATGCCTTCATGTGTGGAGTGGGGTTCAAATTCAAGAAACGCTGGAAGAGCAAGTCCCAACGCGATTATCGCAGCAAGCACCGGCGGCAAAACTCTCGCAATAAATAGCGAGATTGCGCTGTTTTCGGGAGATGATGTTTGTGCCATCCGCCGTACAAAAAGCATAGCTGGAAAAAAAAGAAGTGAGATGCAGGCAAGAGCCAAAAATAATACTGCCAGGCACAGGGCTATCGCAAGAGCATAAAACATGTCTCACTCCCGCCGGCGCAGGGCTCGCCGTTTAGCTTTAACCAACTGATCCAGTCGCTCCAGCATCTGCTCGTCGGTCTCACTCACTGCATCAACAAAATGTGACAGCACAGCTTCGCTGTTCCTGTCTTCATTCAATACCATTCCTAACAGATGCTGCGTGAGTTGCTCCTGATATCCTTGCTCGGTTAAGGCAGGAACATAAATGTAAGCTTTGCCGACCTTGCGTCTCTTCAGTAGACCTTTTTTATACAACCGGTCCATTGTGGTCATCACGGTGGTGTAGGCCAAGTGAGGCGCAAATTCGGCATGCAACTCACGCACACTGATCTCACCGCGACGCCACATCCGCTCCATCAACGCTGACTCAAGGCTGCCAAGCTGCCCAAGCGACGCCGCGGACCCTCCCAAGTGCCTCTTAAGCCACATATAATGAAAAGAATCTACATAAAGCCCTCTGCTTAGAAGGCAGAGTGTCACAATTTTCAGCAGTTGGCCACAATTCTCAAGACCATCAAAAGCATATCAATTTTTAAATATATATTACTTAAGTCTTTTGTCAACTCTTAAGATTAGTATGATTTCCGCCCGGACAAATAGCATTAAGCGCTTCTGCTTTAGCTGTAATTCTAATTCGCGAATAGTATCGTGACATCCTAATGGACTGATGTCCAGCTATTGACATGATAGTTTCGTCAGGAGCCCCAGATTCAAATAGCTTAGTAATTACTTGATTGCGAAAGTTCCTGGGCTGCAGCCACTCTAATCCTGTCACCTTGCGCATCGATCTAAAAGCTGACCTTAAGAAGAAAGGAGATGCTGGTTTAGTTACGTCATAGCTTCCCTTCTTAACTCGAAACGGAAAAATATAGTGGTCCGGATGCCATGCTCCCAGCTTCTGTGCTCTTTCCACAATCCTTCTTACTTGTTTTGCAGCGACTGCGTTCAGCGGAACCACCCGCGCTCTGAATTCATTTTTGACCTTGCTATCAGGAATATGAATCGTAGGCGGCTCCTGGTCCAGAAAAACATGTTTTAGCTGCAGATATCGCAGCTAAACCCCCATGGCTGAGGTGTTGTTCGTCAACGATATCGCCCAATAAGCCACGCTCCAATCCGGATTGCCGGCGGCTACGCGAAAGAATTTTTCTTCTTCTTCCGCGGTCAGCACTTTCGGCGGCGTCCAGTTCGGCGCAGGCAGCAGCTTATAGTGTTTTTCTATTAAATCCCAAAGGTCCGCTGCCTTAAGTATCTGCGCCAGCGTGTTCAGTTCGTGATTAATGCATGACGTTCCCGCGGTAAGGCGCCTTTGCCGCTGCTACTCCATAAAATGTCCGATATGTATCTGTGCAAGCAACACTCCGGCAAAGACTTTTTCCAGGTTGCGAATGTACCATTCATACATTTCAATCGTGCGTGGCTTCTTGCTATAGAGCTTCTTTATTTCCAGCCAGTACTTGGCCGCTTCTTCAAAAGGAAGTGTACGAAGTTGCAGTGGCGTTATAGCTTTCATGAGTCTCTAACCTTTTATTGTTCTATTCGCAGTCGGTGGCGGGGTAGTGCAAAACCCCAGCTCTGGATAGTGTTTTTAATATTTACTTCCTCATTTGAGGCTCCTGTCGCTTCAAGAGTCAGATCATTCGCGTTGCCTCCTGTTTTGACATGCACCATTGCTGCTGGAGTGAAATCTGCTGTTGCAATTCCGATCCCTGCAGTCGAAATCAGCTTTACGAAACTGCCAGTACCAGCACGTAAATTTATGTCATTTGTTTGATTGAAGCTGAGTCCTGCAAATGCATTGCCAGAAGAAATATATCCATTGGAAAGGAGTCTTAACCCAAGCGCAAATGAACTGATTACGTAATCATTCCCGGTGGTGCCGACAATCTTGCTCTTGTGCAGGATCTGAGTAACTTGCCCTGATGTCGCGGCCGCTACGGTGAATGCATCCCCGCCGGAGTTGTTGCATACATCGTCGAAATTTACGTTCTCATCGAGTGGTCCGTTATCGCCGGTATTGCCCCAGGCCATCTCGCAACCTTGCTGGCCGGCGCTGTTGCCGTTCACCACGTTGGCCGTAAAGGAATGATTCAAGCCGGATCGCGAGAGCAACGCCAGGTTGCCGCGGCGAACAATCAGTCCCGCGCTGCCGGTCCCATTCTCTCCAGTCTGGGCCCAGGTCAACGTACAACTGCTGGCGCCGTGCGCGACCGTGGCGAGCGTAAAGTTTCCGTTAAAGGCCGTCGCTCCGCCGTAGGTCACGCCGGAAACCGTAAACGGCGCTACGCCATTGTATTGATTGCAGGGCGCGCCCAGGGTCGCCGTAACCACATTGGCCGAGCGGGAAATACTGGTGAGCGCCTGCGCCGGCGGCATTCGCGGTGTCAGCGCACACAATGCCTAAACGGAACTGGGGGATTAGTGTTTCTCCTCACGCACGCCGGATGGCCTGATTCTTAAAAATTCTGCTGAATTCCCCGGCACTCGCCACCATAGGCAGTGCCTTTTCTTTTGCGCTGCTAAGCCGGCGCAATTCGCAAAGAGGTGTATCTATGGCTCACGACCACAATGGCCGCGTCGGCCCGCCACGTTGTGAAGAGTGTAACGCGCCGCTCACTTCTGACGAGCGTCGCCTGGGCACAATCGGCCAACACTCTTTCTGCCAGGAATGCGACCTCATTCTTGATGCTTTTACAGAACCTGCGCTGTTTATGGATGGACACAAATCATTTTTAGGAGGTAACTCGTGAAGAAGAGTTTATGGTTGGGCGCGGCAGCTTCACTGCTGGCCGCTACTCTAGTGCTGTTTGCTCAAACCTCCAGCCAGATGCCTGAGCTGGATAAAAACGGCAAGCCGGTCCTGCCCCGGCCTATGCAGCATCTGGTGTACTCGCCTACCGACTTGGCACACAGCGGCGTTGCTTTGCCCGCCTCTGTCGGCGGAGCTACGCCCAATACGGCTATCATCCGCGTCGGCAACGCCACCAAGATGACCGTCTTCGCTAACTGCACCCAGAATTTTGATCTGGTCATGAGCGTTTACATCGCTGACGATCAAGGCCAGACCAGCCCGAACTTCACGCTTTACAACAATTACACCATCGCCACCGCGATGGCAGCAGGATCGCAGCAGGCTTTCATCGCCAGTGAGCTTGCTCCTACCGTCACCAGCGGGACCTTGGCCGCGCCGGGTCGCCTTCCTCAGTTGGCTGTCTCTTTCTTTGAGAAGAACGACGTCGCTACCGCAGGCACCTGCACGGATCGCGTGATCATCGGCTACTAAATTAGCTTTCAAAAAAGGTGGGGGCGTAGCAACAAAAATGAGGCGGCGAGGCCGGCTAGCGCCGAGCCGCGCGTTTCGGGAGTGGAAATCACGATCGCAAGCACGAGGCATTTTAGCCGTGTGGAGCGAGCGACATTATGGGATCCAGGGCATAAGCGGCGAAGCCGACCACGCGCTGAGCCGCCTGCAACAAGGCTGAATACACACAACACCATAAACACTGCCACAGCGGTTTGGAGCAAAGCGACATTATGAACTGGATAGGGGAATACATCGTTGACGACTCCGGCGCTTGCTGCTGGCATGAAAGCTTGCGCATTCAGGATGAGCAGATGAAAGCGGCTTATCGCAGGAATGCTCTCATTGAATTCATCATTGAAACCTCCGCCATCATGGGCGTGAAAGTTGGGCTTGCATAGATGGCAGCGAGGCCGGGGTCCCCAGCACGCGCGTTTTTCGCGTGATGGGGTGGGAGGCCGACCACGCGCCGAGCTGCGTGTTGCAGCGCACAATTTACTCAGCAAGGTCAACGCCGCAACAGCGGTTTGGAGCGAGCGACATGATGGTATTCCAGGACATACGCGGCGAGGCCGGCCGCGCTGAGCCGCGTGCAACAAGGCTGAATACACACCACAACATAAACGCTGCCACAGCGGTTTGGAGCGAAGCGACATATGAATGAAACTCTCAATGGCGGAAAAGCAACTGTCCTCGAACCTGGCTTTGTGGCTCGTGTCGGACGCAAACTCCGTAGCACCCTCGACGTCTGGTTTGGCCCCGACCTCCCAATGCCGCCGAGCGCTCCCGTGGGTACTCCGCCCCGAACGCTCGATTACCCGGTTGGCTACAACATCAACATCCAGCCTCGGAACCTGGAGCCGATTTCATTCGCTCAGATGCGCGCTTTGGCTGATTCTTTCGATCTTGTTCGTCTCTGCATTGAGACGCGCAAAGACCAGGTCAGCCGCATGCCTTGGGCTTTTCGACTCAAGAATCAACCGGGCCAGCTACAGCGCGCCAACAACCTTGGCAACACCCCGATCAGCGGAGAAGACAATGAAGAGCAAGACCCTCGTCTTTCACAACTGACGGAGTTCTTCTCTTATCCCGATCGCGAACACTCCTGGCAGCAGTGGGTTCGTCTCTCCTGGAAGACCTGCTCGTACTCGATGCGCCGGTTCTGGTTCCCATCATCGATCAAGCCGGTGGTTTGTGGTCTCCCGGCAAGCAACTCTATGCGCTTGAGGTCATCGACGGTGCCACCATCGCTCGAAAAATTGACGCTATGGGACGCACGCCCGCACCGCCCAGCGTGGCTTATCAGCAAATTCTCAAAGGGCTGCCGGCAGTCGATTTCACCTCAGACCAGCTCCTCTACCGTCCGCGCAATGTCCGTGCTCACAAGTTTTTTGGCTTCTCACCGGTCGAGCAGATCATCCTTACCATCAACATCGGTCTGCGTCGGCAGATCCATCTGCTGAATTACTACACTGAAGGCAATGTGCCTGAAGCGCTTGCTCAGGCGCCAAAAGAGTGGTCTGCTGACCAGATCAGCGAATTTCAGGAGTGGTTTGATAGCGCTCTAGCCGGTAATTCTGCTCGCCGTCGCCGCATCACCTTTGTTCCTGAATGCGGCAACCTCCAGTTCACGCGCGACCCCACGCTCAAAGACGAGCTTGATGAATGGATTACCCGCATTGTCTGCTATGCCTTCGGCCTTTCGCCGCAACAATTCGTTGCGGTTATGAATCGCGCCACCGCTGAAACCAGCGTTGAGCAGGCCGCCGCCGAAGGCCTTTTGCCGATCCTGGGATACCTGGCTGACATCATCAACCTCATCGTTAATCGTTATTTCGGCTTCAGCGATATCGAGTTCGTCTGGGAACAGGACCGCACTTTGAACGCCCTCGACCAAGCGAAAGTCGATGATATTTATGTCCGCGCCGGCGTGCTCTCCATCGACGAAGTCCGCGAAAGCCTTGGCAAGCATCCGCTTGGTTTCAAGAACGCAGTGATCACAACAACGGGCTTTGCTCCGCTTTCTGGATCAGGCGTTCAAATCAAAGACGGCGATATTCAAAGTTCCTGATATCGATTTTCCATCCTCGCACACCACTTTCAGGGGCAATACAAAATTTCCCGAGCGGCTCTAGCCGCCTTTTCATTTGGAGCCTATTCATGAAGAACCTGAAGCTATTCGCCCAAATCGCCAAGATCGACGAATCCCGTCACGAGGTCTGGGGCGTCGCCACCGCTGAGGTCGTCGACAAAGAAGGCGAAATCTTTGACTACGAATCTTCCAAGCCTTACTTCCAGAATTGGAGTGACGAGATTGCCAAAGCCACTGACGGCAAAAGCCTTGGAAATGTGCGTGAGATGCACGTCCCTAGCGCCGTCGGCAAGCTCGTGGCTATTGGATTTGATGACGAGCTCAAGCAAATCAACGTCGGCGCGCGCATCGTCGATAGTGTTGCCTGGCAAAAATGCTTGCTCGGCGTTTACACCGGTTTCAGTATCGGCGGATCGTATGTCAACACTTGGAAGGATGGCGAGTGTCTGCGCTTCACTGCCAATCCAGTAGAGATCAGCGTCGTGGACAATCCTTGCGTTCCCGGCGCGCACTTCACCGCCGTCAAAACTGATGGTACCTGTGAAGTTCGTAAGTTTACGCGTAGTAAATCAGATCGTGCACTCAAGATCGGCGCACGCCATTCAAAAGAAACAAAGGCCCATCTCGCTGCGATCAAAGACTGTCTGGACCAGATGTCGCAGAACCACCAGGAAGCAGCAGATCACCTGAACACTCTGCTGAACGACAGCGATGGCGATCAAGACTCTGCCACCAGATCGGCCACATCAGAAATGAAAAAAAATCCGGGCGATTCACGCTTTGGACACAGAACGGGAGAACACAACAACATGCTGGAAGCAAAAGATAAAGCGCAACTGGAAAAGGCGCATGCCAATTCCGCATCGGCGCTTGCCAAGCTGGCTGAAGTGGAGCAGGAAGTAGCCGGGTTGCGCAGCGAAATGGAGAGCAATAACCGGGAGATCCAGCAGTCGCTGAGCAATCTCCTGTCATTTGTGGAAAAATTCGTTGCTCCGCACGAAGCTGGAGCACGAGTGGCCCGCACCGGCCTGCCCACTCAAACCGTCACCAAAGAAGACGATTCTCGGCCATCCCTGGCCAAATCTGCTGGCTCAGGTGACGCCAGCGTCCACGACCTTCTCAAGCGTACTCTTCGGAAACCGCAGCCTGCCTCTGTATATCTGCGCTAAGCCTCGCATTCAAAAACCATTCCGGTCAGTACAGTATCCAAGCACGGGTGGAGCAGGCCTTTGGCCTGCGGTAGAGCAATTACTCAGCTGCCTTTAGCAACTGAGGTAAATGAATTCATCTCAAAACCGCACAATCTCAGGGCGGAGAAAAGGAACCAGAAAATATGTTTGGCGATCTGAGTCAGCAGACGTTTGATCTGCTGAACAAGGCGGACCTCTCCGCCCTGAACAAAACCACTATCAGCCAGTCGCTCATCAGCGGTGTGGCTGGCAACTTGAACGCATTTGATCTTCGCGGCCCGGCGTTGCAGCTTTATCCGGTCATCACGCCGTTGCGCAACCGTCTGCCGCGTCAGTTGAGCGCCAGCGGCGATCTGGCTACGCGCTGGAAAGCCATTACCGGGGTCAACACGTCGGGCTTTGAGCTTGGTGTTGCTCCCGGGCGGCGCTCAGCGGAAATGAGCGTGACGGAGCAGGATTATGTCGCTTCATATGCCGGGATCGGCCTTGAAGCCTCCATCGACTGGGAAGCTGTCTGGTCCGGCGGCCAGGAGTTCGATAACAAAGCCACGCTCGTTCAGTCACTGCTTCGTGCCGTGATGATCGGCGAAGAGAACATCATTCTCAACGGCAATGCTTCCCTGCCCCTCGGCACGCCCGCTCAGCCGACCGCCACCCTTGCCAACGGCGGTTCACTTGGCTCGGGCCTAAGCTTGGTGATCTTTGTTACCGCCCTCACCGCGCGTGCGCTGGCCAACGCCACTGTTTCTGCAAGTGGTGTGCCGTATGGCCAGGTAACGCGTGTCAACATTGATGGCACCACCACGCAATACGGCGCCGGTGCCAACGCCATCAGTTCGGCCTCAGCAGCTGTCTCAACCTCTGCCGGCCAGCAAACAGTAATAGGTACTTGTGCCTGCTGTAAAAGGAGCGGCCGGATACGCCTGGTACATCGGCACCAGCGCTGCCACGGCTACTCTGAACCAGATCACCACCGTCAACAAAGTCACCATCAGCGCACCGGTCGCTGGCACACAGCTTGCCAACGCTGCGAACTCAAACACTGATGGTTCGGCCAACACCCTGGTCTTTGACGGCTTCCTTACTCAGGCTCTCAAATCGAACGCAGGATACTTCGCCTCGCTCGATGGCAACACGCTCACCGCGGATCAATCCAACGGGATCGTGGAAATCGACACGGCTCTCCAATGGTTCTGGGACAACAAGCGTCTCAGCCCCACGGAAATATGGGTCAACTCGCAAGAAGCGCGCAACCATAAATAAGAAGATCGTTGCTGCCGGTGGCGTTCCGCTCTTCCGCTTTACCCTGCCTGGCGGCACCGGTTCCGGCGACGATCAACCCGCTCTTCTCGGCGGCGCAAGCATTGCAAAATACTGGAACAAGTTCACTCAACAGTTCCTCGATATTCGCATCCATCCCAACCTGGCTCCGGGCAGCATCTTTTTCAACAGCTCGGAGATACCGTATCCGCTTTCCGGCGTGGACAACGTCACCTTCATCCGTTGCCGCCGCGATTATTACCAGATCGAGTGGCCCGTTGTCTCGCGTCAGTACGTCTATGGCGTCTATGCCGATGAGGTCTTGGTCTGCCGCGCACCGTTTTCCCTTGGCGTGATTGCCAACGTCGCCAACGGATAATCCATTCGCCATCTGGCGGTCAACATTCTTTTGCCGCAACCTCGGCAAAGGGAAGGAAGGCAGCTTTGTCTAGCATCCCAGTGCCGCAAGCTGCCTTCTTTATGTGATCGTCGACAACACTTGCCTCCACAAAACTTTCGATTCTTTGTTTTTCAATTTACCAATTTACCAATTTACCAATTTACCAAATTCCTCTAGGGGGGCCTCATGGCTGCTGCACCCGACGATCTTTGCACCCTGGCCGATCTCAAAGCTTGGCTGCCCAATCAAGGCAACAATGACGATGTCACACTGCAAAACCTGATCTCCAACGGCAGTCTGCAAGTTTTGCAATTCATTGATCGCCCGCACATTCTGGCTTCAGTGTTGGGCGCGCTCACTGAAACATATGATGGCAATGATTCTGACCGGCTTCTTCCCCACCAGTTCCCTATCGTCGCCGTCATCAGCGTGAGCATTGATGGAATTCCCATCCCGCAAGCCGCCACTCCTACGGCAGCAGGATTCCTCTGGGATTCACGCCGCATCCTGCTTCGTGGCTATCGTTTCAACTGCGGTGTGCAAAATGTTCAGCTTTCTTATACCGCGGGTTATTCCAGCGTGCCGCTCGATCTGCGCCAGGCGGCAATCGAAGCATTTGCTTTGGCTTATCGCCAGCGCGTTCGCATCGGGGAGAAATCCAATAGCCTCAGCGGCCAAGTCACAATCGCATTCGATATGAGTGATATTCCACCACGCTCCATGTCGGTCTTCAACCAGTATCGGAGGCTTGCCCTGTGATCTCTGTTCAGATGAATGACGCTGCCATTCAGCAGATAAAGCAACGGTTGGCTGGTCTGCGTCCCCGCGTGGTTACTGCTGTTTACCAGGCGCTTAAGCCGCTTGTTTATCAGTCATTGGCCAATGCAATTCCAAAATATTTTTCCGGCTCGGGTGGTTCCAACAGCACTGTGCTCACTTCGCGGAGCGGGAAGCTCATGAACTCCGTCCTGCAATCCATTCAGACCACGGTTGACGGTGATGGTCTGAAAGTCAGCATCGGATCAGATCTTTCTTATGCCGCCATCCACGAGTATGGCGGATTTGCTGGCCGTCGTGGTCCCTTCAAAAAGAAAGATGGTAAGCGGCCTTACTTGCCTGCTCGACCTTATCTGCACCCCGCGATCAACGATTTACAGCAGGCTCTCCCTGCACTTTTGGAACAGGCCATTCAGCAAGCGGAGGTGGCACAATGATTTTCCCTCGTGAACAAATTTATTCCGCCTTATTTGCCACTTTGCAGGGCGTCCTGCTGGCGCCGGCTGGCCCCTTTAAGACCGTCAGCCGGCGCTGGCAAGATCAGTCACAGGTCTCGCCCGCGGATCGGCCATCTTTGTACCAGGTGCAGAAAGACGAGCTTGTCGGCACCGGCATCAACGGTCTTCCTATTCATGCCAAGCTGACTCTCGATCTTGTTTTGTACACCGTGGGCGATAGCGAACCTAACTCAGTTCCTTCAACCGAACTCAATTCGCTTCTGGACTTGGTTGAAGCTGCCATTCGCAGCGCCACGCCTGGAATAGCCCAATCTCTAGGCGGTAAAGTTTCGCACTGCCGCATTGAAGGCAAGATTGAGATCGTTGAAAACGTGTTAGGCGTTATGGCCATGGCAGTAGTGCCGATTGAAATCCTCACGACAGCTTAGTTGTCTTGCGAGTGTCTTTCTCCGAATAAACAAGTGTCAGGGCACGATTTTCAGTCGTGCCATAACTGCTTATCGGAGATCAGGATTTTAGTCCCTAAAAAATCAATTTCACAAAGTCAGCGGCCTTTTACGTCGCTTTATTTTCTGGGAGTGCAGGGCGGGCTCCCCAAAAGGAGAAAGAATAAATGTTTGAGTTTGGTTCAGGCACCCTGTGGGGCTTCCCGGTCAGCGGCAACACTGCTCCCAACCCCACTCCTATGAAGTTCGGCACGCTGCAGGACGTTTCTCTGGATATCTCCGGTGACGTCAAACAGCTTTACGGTCAAAAACAGTTTCCTGAAGCTGTGGCGCGCGGGAAATGCAAGATCACCGGCAAATCCAAATTTGCCGCCATCAACGGCAAGATGCTCAACGACCTGTTCTTCGGCCAGACTATGGGCGCCGGCATGATCAAAACTTCTCTGGATGAAGACATTTCCGCCATTCCTGCAACGCCATTCCAAATCACTGTGGTGAACGCTGCTACCTTCAAGCAAGACTGGGGCGTTCGCTATACGGCAACCGGACTACCTCTCACCCGTGTTGCCGCCAGCCCGGTACAGGGACAGTATTCGGTGAACACCAGCACTGGCGTTTATACCTTTGCCTCAGCAGATACTGGCGCACATGTTCAAATTTCATACACCTTTGTTGCCGCAGCAGCCGGAACGCAGCTCAACATCGCCAACCAGCTCATGGGCTTCGCCCCCACCATCCAGGTATTGCTGGAAACGGCTTACAACACCAACCAGTTCTCCGTACTGCTGTACTCCGTGGTTGCGTCAAAGCTGAGCTTTGCTACCAAACAGGAGGACTTCATCATTCCTGAATTTGATTTTGAGGCCTTTGCCAATTCCGCCGGCCAGGTAATTGATATTTACTCCAACGAATAACTAGAGCGTGTTTCAAAAATACCTCCTGAGTGTAATCCACAGGCAGGCAATATAGAAAAACGCTCGATAGGTGGAGAGTAAGAACTCATGACGCACCAGCAATCGACGAAACTGGCCCAGCCACGAGTTGGTTCGCTCCA
>DASRDW010000274.1:0-6924 GCA_035652415.1 Candidatus Angelobacter sp.
CCTGCAGGCGGAGATTTCCACGCCGCCGCCGGCCAACGTGGCTTGGCTGGTGAATAACGTCACTTTGAATAGCACTGCGTTTACCAACCTGGATGCAGCCGACAATTACGGCGCGATTGTTACCAAAACCCTGCAGGTGCAGGTGAGGAACAGCGTGCCGGCACAGACTTTATTGGAGACGATTACTTTTTTGGCCACGGCCAACTAACCGGGGGCGAACGCTTTTTGGGAACTGGAATTTGGAAATGGTGAATACGAACTACAGCATCGGGCGGGCAAAGTCAGTAGCGCTGGCGCTGGCAGTTCTTTTCCTCATGGCATCCAAAGCCAGGGCACAGGCCCCTGTGACCGGCAAACTTACTGTTACAGGACGTGTTCAGGGTTCAATCGGGCTGGTATTCAACGACAATCCCGCAGTCGGGACTACGGGTTTCTGCCCGCTGACCAACGCCGGCACAAACAACGTCGGACTGAGTTTTGGCACCGCGGCTTTTCCCGGAAACTCTCACAGCTCCGCTTGCGTGAATTATCAGCATATCGGCGCCGCTTTTTATCAAGTGAGCAGCGCCTTTGACGTGGTGGTGAGCAAAGCAAATTCCAACAGCCCGAATTACCGGCTGGCGGCGCAGATATCCACCGCGCCTCCCGCCAATGTGGTTTGGCTGATTAATAACGTGACTCTGAGCAACACTGCTTTTACTGCGTTGGACGCAGCAGACGGTTATGCCTTGCGCATTACCAAGACCCTGCAGGTACAGGTAAAGAACAACGTGGCCGCACAGGTGTTACAGGAAACAATCAATTTCCTGGCCACGGCAAATTAGGTGCAATGATGTTGAGCAAATACAAATCGATGCGGAACCTGGCAATGCTGGCGCTGATACTAGCGGCTGGCTCGGCCATGAGCCTGGCACAGACCACGGCGACCGGCGTCATCAACGCCACCCTGGTCAACAAGAACGGAATCGCGCTGCAGTTTGATAGCGATCCAGCGGGCGTGACCCTGGGCGCTGCCGGAACTTCGGCCGCTACCGCAGGCTTTGGCACGATCTCGGGATTTGGTCCGCTTTCTGCTGGGGTAACACGGCCAAGCATTACGGCGGCGAACTATACCATCCGAACGATTTTTGATGTGCAGGTTTTTCAGGGCGGATTAGCCAGCCCCACGTACACATTGAGCGCGAACCTGGCTGCTGCTGCGCCTACAGGCTTGAGCTACAAGATTGATGCCGTGACTTTGACCACGGCGGCACAGACGATCCAGGCCAACGGTGCTTACAACATTGATGTAGCGCATAACCTTGATCTGGTTGTATCCACTGCGGCGCAGGGAGCTGGCGGCCCGGTAGTGAATACGCCAATAACAACCACGATTAATTTTACGGCTACGGCCAACTGAGTTTAGAAGGACAAATTTTTGCAGTAATAAATTCTGCAAGAACTAGAGGAGAGGAACACCACAATGAAAAAAGTAATGATCATTACCATCTTCGCGGCTCTGATGATGATTTCGTCTGGCGCCGTCGCACAAACCGCATCCGGCACACTTACCGTGACCGCCACAGTGAACGGCTCCATCCAGCTTGTTTTCAACTCTGACGCTGCTGGCGTTGCCCTTTCATCCGGCGCAGGCACCAACGCTGCCACTCTGGCGTTCGGTAACGTTTCCGCGTTCGGCGCAGTTGCCGCTGGCGTGGTTCGCACCACGGCTGCCAACAGCTTTACCGTTAGCTCCGCGGTTGACGTTCTGGTGAGCGAGACCAACTCCGCCAGCGCCAATTACAAGTTGACCGCCCAGCTCGGTACTGCTGATGCGGTGAATAGCTGGGCCGTGGGCGGCGTTGCCGTAACCAGCGCTGCTGCTGCTCAGATCACTGCCACCGGCGCTTATGGTGCAAACAGCAACTTCCCGGTAGCGATTACGGTTCCTTTCACCACGGCCAGCGGAACCTTGATCAGCAATACCATTAACTACACTGCTACCGCCAACTAAGGGATTTACTGAATTGGCTGAGCTTGGATACATGGGAATAGTTGTAAGAACGAGATCCAGGTGGAGGTGTTATATCGGGCTGATGCGTTTTGTCCTGCCGTTTTTGCTTCTTGCTTCCTCCCTCTCCGTTAACGGATGGGCACAAGGCAAAGGCACGAGCAAGCGCGCCTCCACCGCTGTTTCCATGCGATCTGACACTGAAGGTTCCATTTCAGTGAGTTTTGTAAGCGCGCCGGATGGAATCGCCTTAGCAGGCGGGCCTTCCGGCCAGCGCGGCATGAATCTGGGAACGGTTTCCCAGGCCGCCGGAGCACAAACCGCCAACGTCCAGGTGCAGAGGTTTGCTGGGCGTTTTGTTGTTTCAACCAAATTCGGCCTGAGCATTCAGGATGGTTCGCAGCACGCCACCACCGCCACTGTCCTTGCTGCCCTGGCCGCACCCGATTCCGCCTACACCTTCCGGTTAGACGGAATCACCATGGAAACCCTGCCTCAGCTGGTACAAAACCAGGTGCGGGTTGGGCCAACATTCATACACCGTCTCGAGATTGATGTTCCAACTTCATTGACGGAGAAGAATGCTCAGTTGAACAATGCGATTATTTTTCAAGTTATCCCCAATTAAAGCGGTACAGGCATTTTTGCGTGTGCAACTTTTCTTTGGCTTGAGCGCGCTTTGTTTTTCGGGATTCATCCAGGCTCAGGCCGTGCCTTCTGCTGCCGCCCAGAATCCTGCGCCGGCGTCCGTCGCCCCTGCTCCTGAAGCCACCAAGCCATCTATTTCTTTAAGTCCTGCTGTCATCATGGCTAAAGGCAATTTTGGCCAGGGACTCACGCAGACACTCACTCTCACCAACCAGACTGGCCGCGATTTTGCCTTTGATCTGATTGCTGAAGACGTGATCATCAAGGACGGAAAGCGCATCTACGTTCCTGCCGGTGAAACGCCGAACAGCATCGCCGCGACCGCTGTTTTTTCTCAAAAGACGGTAGTAGTCAAATCATTTTCTTCTGCTTCGGTAGATGTCCGGTTGACGCTGCCTGTGCAAACTGATATTCGCGCCGTGGTCGCTATGTTCCGCGGTACAGACAAGCTGCCCACCTCTACCAGCTCTGTTGGCATGACGGCTTCTCTGGGCACTCTGCTTACCTTCAACCTTACAGACAACATCAAGCTGCAACCGGAAGCTGTGCGCGTGAATCCTGCAAGTGACACAGCCAACATGACCATTGCCCAGTGGATTGCCAACACCGGCGCAGAGCCCGCGCTCCCTGAAGGCACAGCGGCCGTGCTCAATGCTGGTGGATCTCTGGTGGGGAAGGCCACGTTTGCCGCTCAGCGTCTGCTTCCCGGCGAACGCCTGGAATTTTCCGCCGAGTATCCATCTGACCTTGCTCCGGGCAAATATCGCGTCCTGTGCTCATACCAATTTGAAGGCAAGACGCTCACCAGTGAAGGCGCCTTTGAAGTGCCGCAAAAATGAAACTTTGCTGGAGTCTTCTTTTCCTGTGGGCCGCTACTGCATTTGCGGTCCAGGGACAAGCTCCGGCATCTTCAGCGCGCGCCACCTCTGCTAGTGCTGGAGCAAATGCTCCGATCTCAGTTGGATACCAGAAGACCGTAGAACTGCCTGTTGCGGGCGCTACTGCCGCCTACTCGCTTGATTCCAAAATCGTTGAAGCTTCTGCCACCAACGGTTTGGTAGAGATCGTCGGCAAAGGCCCCGGCTCCGCCAGCATTGTGGTAGTAACCGCCGCAGGAGTTCAAACTCTTGCTGTCACTGTCCCTGTGCCGCCGCCAGTATTGCCTCCGGGTTTTGAGCCGCCTGAGAACCGCAACGCGGCAGAGGTCGGCACTTATGAGTTTCGTTACAACTCTGATCCCAACCAGATCACCAATTCGCTTGAGCTCAAGCGCACGCAGGGCGAGTCATTCACGCGCATGCAGGTGGTGAATGCGAACCTGTTTTCTTCCAATTCCTCCACCTCATCGGTGGGCTTCCCGTTTTTGGCCTATGAGATTGGCCGCCCAAATACCGACATAACTTTTCTCGATAAGAGCGTCAGCAATTCACCGCTCACGCTCGATAATTATCTCGTTCGCGGTTTTCATCTCCGCCAGGGACCGTGGGAGTTCCACGGCGGCTTTACCTCGGTGGCCACGTTCCAGGGCTTGTTTCTTTCCACTGATCGCGAATACACAGCTGGCGTTTCCCGGCTCTTTCGTCTTGACAGCGCCAACTCTCTTGAAGCCAATGCCTATTATTTCAAGAACCCTTCCAGCCAGCGCGCTCTTGCCACCAATGGCGCGGTAGGCTCGCTTGTTTATCGGCTCAAGCTGACCGACAAAGGAAATTTTCTGGCGGAAATAGGCGCAAGCCAC
This sequence comes from Candidatus Angelobacter sp., assembly GCA_035652415.1. Classification (GTDB taxonomy): domain Bacteria; phylum Acidobacteriota; class Terriglobia; order Terriglobales; family Acidobacteriaceae; genus Angelobacter. Next base: position 4,377 of record DASRDW010000274.1, read on the forward strand.
GGAGTGGGTTTTGCTGCGCGCGGCAATTATGACGATCAGCGCAACCACATCATCGGCGACTTCCGTATCCAGTCGCGCGATTTTGCTTCTCTCGCCGTCAACAACCAGCACGGGACCTTTGCCGACCTCAGCGCCAGCCGCAAGCTCAATGACAAGTTCTACGCCAGCGTTGACCTGAACCAGTCAGATTTCAAGCTGCCCACGCTGAGCCAAAGCACGTTCACCACCAGCGGATTGCTCAACTATCGCCTGAATCGGAATTTCACCTTGAGCGGCGGCGGCGCTTTTGCAACTTTCCAATCGCAAATTCCTCTTGGCGCGCGCATCTCCACCATCAATTTACCTCTGGGAATCGATTACTCCACGCGCCATTTTGGCACCGGCTTCCAGTACCAGCGCACCGTGAACATTGCAGGCGGTGGCGGCGGCAATGATTACGCCATAAACGCTCGCGGCTCTATGGGCAGCTTCCAGTTGAGCGGCTTCTTCCGGCATGATGTTCAGGTGCCCACGCTGGCCGCTATCTTTTCCCAGATACCCGGTCTGCAGGATGCGCTTGACCGCGCAGGAATCGTAGCCGGCAGCCCGGAGCAACTGGCTGACCTGCTGCGCAACACCGCTCTGCTTCAGCTTCTTGGCTTTACCAATGCTTTCGCCGTGAATCTTGCGCCTGCGCGCAATGACAGCAGCGCCACCATGAGTTGGATCTCGCGCAGCCAGGGCCGCCGCAAGGTGGATGTAAACTTCTTTCATAGCAATACTGAGCTGCTTCAGGGCAACAACTTTATTCTCACCACGGCCACCGTAAGCTATGGCCAGCGGCTTGGGGCCAACACCAACATCGTAGGGTCCGCAGCGCTGGTGCGTACTACAAACCTCGGCGTCACAGACACGCATCCGATTTTCAGCCTCTCTTTGCAGCGCAAGTTTTATTCTGTGCCGTCTCTGCTTATGCCCGGACGCCACGGCCTGATTGAAGGCCACGTTTTTCGCGACGACAACTCCACCGGCATCTATAATCCACAGGCGCCGCCAATGGCAGGCGTGGAAGTGCGGCTTGATGATGAGCGCGTGACCCGCAGCGATTCCAGCGGTTATTACTCCTTTCACCACGTGCCTTTTGGCGTGCATCGCGTTGAGGCGCATCTCCAGAGCGATGAGCCTTTCTTCTATACAACCGATTCTCCGGCCACAACTGACATGAACGCCAGTGTCGATTTTGGCGTCAACTTCGCCAAAGGCCAGGTCTTTGGTTTTGTGCTTGACGATTCCGGCGCCGGCATCGGGGGCATCACCGTTGAGTTGAAGAATGAAAAGGTCATCCGGCGCATAACCACCGGAAGCACAGGCAAATTTGCTTTTACCGGTCTTCCGCCCGCCGATTATTCCGTGGCCACGCTGCCAGACTCCTATCCGCCGGGATATTCATTGCAGGACCTTTCCCTCCAGAAGGTCACCGTTGAGCCGGGCAAGCCGGCCAGCACGCAGTTCACGGTGCGGGCGTTGCGCTCCATTGCAGGGCGCGTGCTGGTGTATGACAAGAGCACCCTGCAAACAGTTCCGCTTGCAGGCGCTGTTGTGCGCTTGAAGGAACGTTCGCTTGAGGTAAAGACCGGCCCCACTGGTGGTTATATCTTCCGTAATCTCCCGGCAGGGACTTACACGGTTTCCACCGAGTACGAAGGAAAAGAAATCACGCGGACTGTAATTCTCACCTCCGCGCCCATCAACGTTCGCGATCTTGACTTGAATGTTGGAGCCAAAGAAGCTTCAGTGAAGCCTGAGGGACTTCTTAACGATAGTGCGGCTCTTGCGCTTAATAATGCGCACCTGATGCCCGAATTGGAAAATGGGACGCTACAGACACCTGAAAGCGACGAGCAGCCAATCGCAGGAGCTGAAGCGAATCCAGCTGCAAGCGCGAACGTGCCGGTAACGCCAGATAAAGAAGTGAAGCCAATCGCCAGCGCGGCGCAGCCGGTTGCGACGAGCAAAGTGGAACCTCGCGCTGTGCAGCCTGTGGTAAGAAACAAAGTGGAACCTCTATGCCCGCCAACTCCTCAGGTCGTGAATCCCAGGCGTGCAAAGGTTCGAAAACCTAGGGTTCGTAAGGTACACGTTGCTGCAACGACTAAAACAAACCAGCATCGTAAGCTGGTAGCTTCTGCTGGCTTAAAAAAGAAGAATCCGCAGCGCAAGGCCGTTAGCACTACTATGGCTAAGATTAGCCGAAGCCCCAAGCCGGCAGTGAAACCGGTTCACCGTGTCAGCACCTTAAAGAATGCCAGTCTGGTGAATCATGTGGCACATGCGCACAACGTTAGTTCTGTAAAGAAAGCCGATTCCGTAAAACCTGTGGCGATGGCCCAAGCGCACAAGAGACGGTCCAGGAAGATGAGGATCAAGGCTTCTGCTGATTCGGCTTCGGCGGCCCGGAAACCAGTTTCTCATCGATCACCGGCGCACGCTGTTCAGCCTTCACAGTCTGCAAGCTCGATTCCTTGTCTCCCGGCTCAGCAGGAGCATTCGCAACAATAAGCCGCTGTTG
>DASRDW010000275.1:0-2202 GCA_035652415.1 Candidatus Angelobacter sp.
CAACGCGGCGTGGGCGAGTGCTCGCTGGCCGTTCTCTATCGCCAGCACATGCAGCGGGAAGAAGTAATGGCGGAGCTGGCAGCGCGTGAGATTCCGTTCATCGTGACTGGCTTGAATGTTCTGGAAACGGCCATGGCGCGCGACCTGCTTGCCGTAGCCGGCGCCACGCTCAATGATAACGACGCCGACAGCCTTTTCCGTGTATGCGCCCTCCCAAAGTTCAAGGTTTCACCCGATGAGCTTAGAGAAAAGCTGAGTGCCGCAAAAGGGCAAAAGAGTTTTAAGGCCGTCCTGCAAACGCTGGAAGCCGGCTTGCCCGTGCTGGCTGAATTGAAAGAGGCGCGTAGGTTTATCGCGCAGCCCGCGAGCACGCAAAAGAAGCTTGGCGCGGAAGGGGCGCTCACCTATCTGGTGCGAAAGTTCGGCTTGCCGGAAGATGATGCGGTGATTCGGGCCATTTTGCGTTTTGCCGCAGAGTGGAAAGAGAAGCCTCTGGTGCGCGATGGATCGTTGCAGGAGTTTCTTGAGTATCTGGAGTTCTACCAGCAAGGGCGGGGCATCATTCCTTTGTTTACTGAAGCGCAGATGGCGGAGCTGGAGCGCAGCCATCCTGACGCCGTGCAGCTCATGAGCGTACACGCTGCCAAGGGACTGGAGTTTACTCACGTGTGGCTGCTGCGCGTCACTTCGGGGGCTTTCCCTACGTACTTCAAGGAGAATCTGTTTGAATTTCCGCCAGCATTGCGCAGCTCCATCGCAGTAGGTGACAGCAAGGTGGTGCATGACCAGGAAGAGCGCCGGCTTTTTTATGTGGCCATCACTCGCACACGCGACCGGCTAAGCATGGGGTCGCGTCCGGGCAAAGGAAAGAAAGATCCAACGCCCCCGGGGTATCTGCGGGCTTTGATGAGCGATCGGCGGCTGCACGGCGCGCTTGTGGCCAATAACAGCAACGGCTCAAGCTCCGTCCGGCTTCCGCTGGAGCCTTCCCCAGTGGGCCGCTGGATGCGTCTGCCTCCGATCTTTGATCAGCACGAGATGGCGCTGAGCGCCAACGCGGTGCAGAGTTACTCAACGTGCCCAATGCGGTTCAAGCTGGAGCGCGATTGGAAGATTCCCGGTGAGGCCGCAGCGGCCATGCAGTATGGTTACGCCGTCCACACGGTGCTTAAAAAGTATTACGATCCCTCGGCACACGCGCAGGAGATGAGCATTGAGGATGCGATTGCGGCATTCAAAACAGAATTTGCCAAAGGTTACATTGATGATCCGGTGCAGCGGCAGATTTATGAAGAACGCGGCGAAGATCAGTTGCGTACGTTGCTGCAATCGGCGCCGCGAGGCTCGGCGGATGTAATAGCGGCAGAACACACCTTCAAGTTCAAGCTCAACGGAAGAGAGATCAGGGGCCGCATTGACCGGATTGACCGGTTGGAAGATGGCTCGGTGCGTGTGATCGACTACAAGACCGGCACGCCCAAAGACCAGAAAGCAGCCGACCAGAGCCTGCAACTTTCCATTTATGCGATGGCCATCGCGCAGATGAACTTGTCAGCCCGCGAGTTGGTTTTGGTGAACGTACAAGACAACAGCCAGGCAGCTTCATGCCGCACTGCGAAACAACTGGAAGCAGCACGGCTGGAGATTGAAGAGGCGGCGGAAGGAATTGCCCGAGGCGCATTTGACCCCAGGCCGGGGCAGCATTGCCGCTGGTGCGACTATCGCAAGCTGTGCCCGGCAACCGAGCAGCGCGTATTTATGCCGGTGCAGCCGCTGGAGCAGCAGAACGGGAAGAAAGCCGCAGGCGTAAATGGATAGAGATGGACGAAATGTTGTGTGGTTGAAGGTGAGATGTGAGATCGGAGTGGCTTGATGACGGTGTTGACCTACGTTTTCCTGGCGGCAATCGGCGCGGGGCTTGGCTTTGTAATTGCATGGCTGCACCAGCGTTCCGGCTCTGCGGTGCTGAATACACGGCTGATGATGGTCCAACAGGAGCTGAGCGTCGCACGCGCTGAAGCGGCAAAGTCGACTCAGATCAATGGGCAACTGAAGTCGGCGATGGACAAACTGGAAACCACTATCATCCTGGAGCGCAAGGCGCATGAAGAGAAAGTTGCTTTGCTGAACCAGATGACCGAAGAACTGCGCGAGAGCTTTCAGGCGCTCTCTGCCGAAGCCCTCAAGAGCAACAACCAGACT
>DASRDW010000276.1:0-15344 GCA_035652415.1 Candidatus Angelobacter sp.
TTGCCGACAGCGTGTTCGCGGCCATAGACGACGGCGAGATTGTCTCCGAAGAAATGTACTTTGGCCTCATCGAGTCCGCAATCATGAGCGGTGCGTGCACTCTTCTCGTCCTTGAGTTCATCGGCCTTCTTGAAGCGTGCACCTTGCGTTGACGTGCCTTGAAAATCGTCGGCAAGCAGACTGGCGACCACGCCGTTATTTGCGCATACCCCCTCAGCCCACTTGCGTTCCATGTCAACGATGTATTTCGCGGTCTTGTCATTGTCTGGCGCCCAGTAACTCTGCTGTGCGGGTGCCGCGGCGAGCAACAACATCGTCGCGGTTGCCACCGCGAAGATTAGTGCACGCATTTGTATGCCTCCAGTGCTCGACCAAGATAGCAGTAAAATCGCGGCTGTATATCGGTTGCCGCGGAAGTACGGAGCATCGTTAACCGTAAGTCGCGATTACACTCGTAAGCGATTCCGAGTGTAAACGCCTGATTGCAACAGTCAAGGTGCTTAGTGACGATCTTGAAAGCTGGGACTGTTCAGCGCCTATCTCGACTGCATGAGCAAGCAGTATCTATACTGGTGCGATGAAATCTGTGCCTTCTCTCACACTTATAATCCTGCTCGCGGCCCAACTCACGGGGCAGACTGCTGCAAGCAAGAGCGCAACGGCCACCGCGCCTGCATCGATGCGACAGATGATCCTTCCCAGCCAGGACAGCATGTTACTCGGCGTGTTTTATCTTGCGGCGGGCACAGACCCGCATCCGACTGCGATCATCCTGCACGGATTTCCCGGTTTTGAGCAGAATCTCGATCTGGCGCAAACTCTACGTGCACGTGGCTGGAACGTGCTCGCCATGCATTATCGCGGGTCCTGGGGGGTGAAAGGGGACTTCTCTTTCCAACATGCAGCCGAGGATGCCGATACTGAAGTCCGCTATGTTCGCGACCCCGCGAACGCGCAGAAATATCACGTCGACACGCATCGCGTGATCGTGATCGGCCACAGCATGGGCGGATACATGGCAGCTTCGGCTGCGGCCCACAATCCAGAGATCGCCGGGGCTGTGCTGATCTCAGCCTGGAACATCGGCGCCGACTACGATTCAGGACCCAAGGCGGGTCCTCCAACCATCGATAAGGAAGCAAGTTTGCTGGAAGAAGACAACAATCTTCTGCCGCTATCCGGCACTAGCGGAGAAGCGCTGGCACGCGAAATCTACGACCACAAACAGGCTTTGAACTTCCTGAACCTGGCGCCCGCGATCTCATCTCGCCCGGTTCTGGTTCTGACCGCGAATGACGGGCTTGCGCCAACTGATCACCTTCTTGCAGAAGCGCTGCGCAAATCCGGCGATGCTCACGTCGCCGAACAGAACTGGGATACGGATCACAGTTACTCGGACCGGCGATCCGAATTGGCCAATGCAATTCTGGAGTGGGCGCAGGCAAACCGGTTCACTCAAGCGGATAGAAGGACTGCCCATCCGTAGTAATCTGCACTGTAAGCAGGGTTGGCGGTCGAATCATCTCAGAGAGCAGGGGGATGCTGGCATAACATCGCCATTACACTCACAACTGGATTGACATGCCAATTGACCTAACATCGCCATACCACCCACTAAGGGGAGCCTGTGCTTACACGCGACAGAATCGCCGGTTCGCGCACCTCGTCCACCGACCACTTGCCTGGACCATGGGCCGCGATCATTAGCAATCCGCCCATGATGCCGATGTTCTTTAAGAACTGTGTCTGCATGCCGCCCGCGGCCATGCCTTGGGCGGCCCAAAAGTTGTGCAATAGCACGCTCACCACGCCCAGGTAAACACACATGACGAATGCTGCTGCGCGCGCTTGCCATCCCACAATGAGGCAAAGCACTCCGAGGGCCTCGATCGCCAACGCAATTCCCAACATCGTGGGTATCAATTGCCCCGGCAGGTTGTGTGATTGCATGTAAGCAGCCTGGCCGCTCCACCCTAGAATTTTGCCCAAAGCTCCTTGTACGAAGATAGCGCTAATAAACAGGCGTGCGAGCAAAGGGAATACCGCGTCATCGAAAAGTGGGTTAAACAATGGCTTGTTAAGCATGTAACTTTAGACGATCCTTCCCGATGGTGGTAAGCGGGACCGCTGGAAGGCTGTTATTTTCGGGCATGACCAGGTAGGGGAATGGATGGAGCAATGTGGTAGAGGTTTCCAGCGGGAACCTTGCATTGGGAAGGATCATTTCAACGCAGATAGTGCACGAGACATGGAGTTGAACTTAAGCGTATGATGATTCGCTCGTACACATACAGGAGTTCGTATCGCATGATTTTCCGGAGCCGGATTGTTTATTTTCTGCTCATCGTTGTTTCGTCGTTTTCGTTCGCGCAGTCTTTGTTCACGCAATCTTTGTTCGCGCAAACCACGCAGACCAAGCCGCAGACCTCAGAAGATAAGCGGGTAAAGACATCCACAAGCGGCAAGCCGGCCAAGCCACCCTCTGCCAAGCAGGCAGCCCAGCCACAGCGGGCCGCACCAAACGCCCCCATTGACGAAAAAACTTTTGGCGCGATGCGCTGGCGGCAGGTGGGTCCGTTCCGAGGCGGACGCGTGCTGGCCGTGACCGGCGTACCGGGCGAGCCGAATGTTTTCTACTTTGGTGCCGTTGCTGGCGGAGTGTGGAAGAGCACCGATTCCGGCGTGAACTGGCAGCCGATTTTTGATAAAGAGCCGATTGCCTCGATTGGCGCTATCGCGGTTGCGCCTTCTGACCACAACGTGATCTATGTGGGTACGGGCGAAGCTTGCATTCGCGGCAACATTACTTATGGCGATGGCGTTTACAAATCAGTGGATGGCGGCAAGACCTGGAAGAACCTTGGATTGAAAGATACGCGGCACATTGGCGCAGTCATTATCGATCCCAAGAACCCGAACATTGTGCTGGTGGCTGCGCTGGGCCACGCTTATGGCCAGAATGAAGAGCGCGGCGTCTTTCGCACTACAGATGGCGGCGCTACGTGGCAGAAAGTTCTCTACAAAGACAACAAGACGGGCGCGATTGACGTGGTCTTTGATCCTCATAACCCCAATACGGTTTTTGCATCGCTGTGGGAGGTTTATCGCACGCCGTGGAGCCTGAACAGCGGCGGGCCGGGCAGCGGGATTTATAAATCGACAGATGAGGGCGCAACGTGGACGCGACTTGAAGGCCACGGCTTGCCGCCGGGCATTATGGGGAGGATTGGCATCTCGGTTTCCGGCGCTGACTCAAACAAGATTTATGCCATGGTGGAGTCAAAAGAGGGCGGGCTTTATCGCTCTGATGATGGCGGAGAAAACTGGATACGCATGAATGACGATGGCCGCCTGCGCCAGCGCGCATGGTACTTCAGCCATATCTTTGCCGATCCTAAATCTGCTGACACGGTTTACGTGCTTAACACCGGAATGTTCCGCTCCACGGACGGCGGGCGCACCTTTAACCTGCTGCCAGCGCCGCATGGCGATCATCACGGCCTGTGGATTGACCCTGATAATCCAGACCACCTGATTAACGGAAACGATGGCGGCGCGACAGTCTCGCTGGACGGCGGGCACACCTGGTCAACGCAATACAACCAGCCAACGGCGCAGTTCTATCACGTGATTACGGATAATCGCTGGCCTTATTACATTTATGGCGCGCAGCAGGATAACTCCACCATCGCCATCAAGAGTTATGACGATGATGGCGTGATTGGCCGGCAGGATTGGTATGCGGTGGGTGGCGGTGAGAGCGGCTATATTGCGCCGTATCCTCCCGATCCCAACATTACCTTTGCCAACGGAGAGGCCTTTGCCAGCCGCTTTGACAAGCGTACAGAGCAGATTGTGGATATCTCCGTGTGGCCGGTGGACTATTCAGGCAATGGGGCAGAGAAGTTGCCGCACCGTTACAACTGGACTTCACCATTGCTGATTTCGCCGCATGACCCCAACACGCTTTATACGGCCATGGATGAGGTCTTTAAATCCACCGACCAAGGCCAGAGCTGGACAGCCATTAGCGGCGACCTGACGCGGAATGACAAGTCCAAGCAAAAACCTTCGGGCGGGCCCATTACGCTCGACATTACCAGCGTTGAGTATTACGACACGATTTTTGCCGTGGCTGAGTCGCCGGTGAAGAAAGATATGATCTGGGTGGGCACCGATGATGGCCTGGTACAACTGACTACTGATGGCGGCGCTCACTGGAACAACGTTACTCCCAAAGACATGCCGGAGTGGAGCTTGGTGAGTATAGTTGAACCATCACATTATGATGCCAATACGGCTTATATAGCGGTGGACCTGCACAAGCTGAATGATATTCGCCCGATGATCTTCCGCACCCGTGATGCCGGAAAGACTTGGATTCTCATCGCCAATGGAATTCCAGAGGGTTCTTATGTGCGCTCCGTGCGTGAAGATCCCAAGCGTAAAGGCTTGCTTTTTGCCGGGACGGAGACTGGTGTTTACTTCTCCATTGATGATGGCGGCCACTGGCAGCCTCTAAAGCTCAACTTGCCAACGGTACCAATTCATGATCTGGAAGTGCATGGCGATGACTTGGTTGCTGCTACGCATGGGCGCTCTTTCTGGGTACTGGATGACATAACGCCGCTACGCCAAGTTAATACGACGACGGCCAATACCGAGATGCTGCTTTACAAGCCGGAAACGGCGGTACGCTTGCATCTCTCGACTGATATTGACCGTCGCGGCCCGGTGGGGGATGATCCGCCGCCAGGAGCGATCTTTGACTACTACTTTAAGAATGCGCCGAAAGATGAAGTAAAGCTGGAAATTTTTGATTCCAATGGTAAGCTTGTGCGCTCGCTTTCCAGCAAAGAGAAGAAAGGCGAAGAGCAGCCGCCGGAATGGCCGGACCAGGTGAAAGAAGTCACGACGATCCCCGCATCGGCAGGCATGAACCGCTATCCTTGGAACCTGCGCTGGGAGCCTCCGGTAAAAATCCCCGGAGCGTTTTACAGTGACCAAGGTCCGCAAGGCCCGCTGGCGCAGCCGGGTCAATACACGGCGAAGTTGACGGTCGGTGGGCAGAGCCAGACACAGCCGTTTGAGATCATTCTTGATCCCAGGGTGAAGAATGTAAAACCTGATGATCTGCAAAAGCAGTTTGATCTGGCCGTGCAGGTGAATGATGCCAATGCCGACCTGCACGGGGCGGTGAACCAGATTCGCACGCTGCGGGGTGAGATCAAGTCACTGCAAGAGCGATTTGATAATGATCCCAAGATGAAGCCGCTGCTTGACCATGCGGCTGAGCTGGATAAGAAAATGACCCCGGTGGAAGAGCAGCTTATCCAGGTGAATATGAAGGGTTCTGAGGCGAACCTAGCCTTCCCCAACATGTTAAACGAGCAATTTGACAGCTTGAGCGGTGTGGTGCAGGCCGGTGATAGCGCTCCTACGCAGCAGCAGTATGAGGCTTATAAAATGCTACGCGGCAAGCTGGATCAGCAACTAGCGGCATGGAAGCAGATTATGGCTTCTGATGTGCCTGCCTTTAACGAATTTATGAAGGGGATTAACATTCCGGCCCTGTATTTGCCCCAAGAACATGAATAACTTATTATCTGGCTGAAGGTTACAAAGTAAGGTGCCAGATGTTTATTTGAAAATACTGACTTTCATAGGCATCTTTTCTGGCCTATGATGAAACAAAGAATTGAGGCTGTAGCCCGTAAGAGCGGCTTTGCCCACTCCGGCCACACAGGTTCCCATAAGGACTAGGAGGCATTTCATGCGAGCGATCCTATTCGTCGATGACCATGAGGTGTTGGCAAGACTGAGCTGCGAAATCTTGGAGATGCAGGGTTATCGCGCCGTGAGCGCTTATAGCGGTCACGATGCTCTCAAAAAATTCGACGAAGAAGATTTCGACATTCTGGTCACCGATTTTCGCATGGACGGAATGAACGGCGTGGAACTCGCTCGCAAGGTCCATGAGCGGAACCCTGAAGTTCCGGTCATTATCGTTACCGGATATGGCCCTGTAGATGGCGGCAAAGATGTGGCCGCCTGCCTGCAAAAAGAAGATCTCTTTCCCGCTCTGCTGGAAAAAATCAAGATGTTTCTGGGTGAAAGAGAACCGCGTCCTCAAGTGGTAAAGACGGCGTAGCCTTTTCTGAAACCCCGAAGCGAAGCGAGGGGATCCATATTCTTACATTACTGTTTACATGCACATTGGTACACACTTACAGTAAATTCCTCCTATAAAAGCTTTGTGGCGATATGGATCCCTCCACCTGCGGTGTCGGGATTTCAGAAAACCCTCTGTTAGACTCACCAAGTGCGTCGTCTCATCATCAATGCTGATGATTTTGGCCTGACCGCGGGAGTGAATCGCGCCATTGCAGAGGCAAATCGCTGTGGCGTGTTGACCTCTGCCACGATGATGGCGAATGCGCGCGCATTTGCAGAAGCGGCGGTCCTGGCAAAGTCGCAGCCAAGACTAAAGACTGGTTGCCATGTAGTGCTCATCGATGGCGATCCAGTTTCCGCAAACCTGCCCAGCCTTACCAATGGCTCTTCCCGCTTTCGCACCAGTTTGAAACAGTTTGCCGTGGCAGCAGTGCGCCGGCAAATCTCCGTAGACGAAATCCAGCAGGAAGCCGAGGCGCAAATCCGCAAGATCCAGTCGCAGGGCATCACTCTTACCCATATTGATAGCCATAAACACACTCACATGTTTCCCTACGTCTTGCGCCCGGTTTTGCGTGCCGCGAAAGCTTGCGGGATCAGGGCCGTTAGAAATCCTTTTGAGCCGCTGCGGGCCTGGCCGCATAGCGCGGTGCTGGGCACACCTGCGCTATGGTTGCGTTCAGCCGGCGTAACAGCGTTCCAGATGTTTGCCGGCGACTTTCGCCGTGCTATCAAGGAAGAAGGAATGCTCTCGACCGATGGCACTGTAGGAATCGCCGCTACCGGCAAGCTCGACCAGAAAATGCTGCTGCGCATCCTTGCTGCGCTGCCGGAGGGGACATGGGAACTGGTTTGTCATCCTGGCTATTCTGACGCTGACCTTCAGGCTGCCGGCACTCGGTTAACCACATCGCGTGAAACCGAGCTGGCTGCGCTCATCTCGAATGAGACGAAAGATGCTTTGGCACGTCAAAAGATAGAGCTGATTTCTTATGCAGAACTTTAACAATTTTGCTTGAATCGGTTGTTAGGTTCGGTGAATCAAATCAATTCCATGCACGATGCTCGTGTGACCGCCGAGCGGGCTGCAAAAAGCGCAGAACAATCTGATTCAAGGAAGGCTCTTCAGCGGTTCGGAGCAAAAGCGACAGAAAATGAAGATAGGGATCACATGTTACCCAACCTACGGCGGCAGCGGCGTTGTCGGCACTGAGCTAGGCATTGAACTGGCAGCGCGAGGCCATGAGGTGCATTTCATAGCTTATCAGCAACCTATCCGGCTGAATATCCAGCAGCCGCGGATTTTTTTTCATGAAGTGACTGTCTCGCAGTACCCTTTGTTTGAGTATCCGCCTTACGATCTGGCTCTGGCCACGCGCATGGCTGAGGTAGCTGAGATTTATAACCTCGATATTCTGCACGTTCACTATGCCATTCCGCATTCTGTTAGTGCGTTGCTGGCCCGGCAGATGCTGGCCGCGCAGAACAATGGCAAATCGCGCCGGCTCCCGTTTGTTACCACGCTGCACGGAACTGACATTACGATTGTCGGCGCTGACCGTTCTTATCTGCCGGTGACGCGCTACTCCATTGAACAGAGCGACGGCGTGACGACAATCTCAGAGTATCTGAAACAGCGAACGTTGCAGGAGTTCGAAATCCGCAAGCCTATTGAGGTCATTTATAACTTTGTAAATTGTGACGTGTATCAGCGCGATCCTAAAGCGGCTGAGCGTCGCGCGGAATTTGCCGATAAAGATGAGCGCATCCTTGTTCACGTTTCCAATTTCCGCCCGGTAAAGCGACTTTGTGATGTGATTGAGATATTTGATCGCGTGCAGAAGAAAATTCCTTCTCGTCTCCTGCTCATGGGCGATGGGCCGGATCGCTCTCGCGCCGAATGGCTGGTAACCCAGAAGGGCTTGCGGAAGAAGGTGGAATTCATGGGTAAGGTCGATCGCATCTATGAAAAGCTCTCCGTTGCTGATCTGATGCTGGCGCCGAGTGAGTTGGAATCTTTTGGCCTTGCAGCGCTGGAGGCAATGGCTTGCGAGGTCCCAACCGTAGCTACATCTGTGGGCGGCGTTCCTGAGGTGGTTGAACATGGCCGTAGCGGTTTTCTTGCTGAAGTAGGAGATGTGGAAGCCATGGCCAAAGGCGCTATCGACATTCTTTCTGACGAGACGCGCCTACGTGAGATGGGCAAAGTGGCGCGATGGGAAGCGCAAGCGCGCTTCTGCTCCAGTCGAATCATCCCTGAATATGAAACTTTTTATGAGCGGGTGCTGGAGCGCACCGCATAAATAGCCGGCGTTGGCCCGCCTGGCTCGGAGTAGAGCACCGGCATTTCCAGCAGCACCAAAGTCCCCTGGCCATCACGGCTTTGCACCGTCATCCGGCCTTCATCGCCAAAGAGCACGTGCAGGCGCTCTGCCACGTTCATCATGCCGATCCCGCGTCCTGATCCCATTTGTTCCGCAGCAACGGCCGGAGGAGCGCTCATGCCTACGCCATCATCTTCCACCTGGATAATCAGCTTGCTTTCCGATAGCCGGCTTCGCAGCGTAATGCTGCCGCCGCCAATTTTGGGGGCAAGACCGTGCTTAATGCTGTTTTCGACCAGCGGCTGCAACAGGATGGCCGGAATCACCACGTCCAGCGTGTCAGGATCAAGGTTTTTGTAAACCCGCAGCTTGTCCCGGCCAAAACGCACTACCTCGATATCAAGATAATCGTCTATAAACTCAATCTCTTCGCGCAACTGCACAAACTCGCCGTGCTTGCCAAGCAACCGGCGCAGGATTTTTGAGAGCTTCACAATCAGCTCACGCGCGCGATCAGGATCAAACCGTACCAGCGATGAAACGGAGTTCAGCGTATTGAACAGGAAATGCGGGTTGATCTGGCTTTGTAGCGCGTCCAGCCGGGCTTCTAACAACAGCCGCCCCTGTTCTTCCAGCTTCATCTCAATGCGCGTCAGGTTCCAGATCTTGATGGGGATGGCAATGGTTGCCACCACGGTGGCAAAGACCGCCAGCAAAGCAACCGGTGAGGGAAGGTACAGCGCCCATAGCCATTTCTGTGGTGCTGCATAGTGCAGCTCAAGACGCGCCGCCTCAAGGGCGATAATCATCAGGAAGAACGCTGTCTGCCAGTCAATACGTGGATGGCGCAGGTTGCGCTTGATCCAGCGATATACGCTCAGGTCAATAAACGGAGAGAACGTCCATATCTCTTCTTCATTAGGACAGAAATAGCGTAACGATCCAGCAAGAAATCCGGAGATGGCATTCACCGGCAGCGTTAGCCATTCGCCATAAAACAAGGCGGGCAAAGCCATAATCGTGCCGCCCAGAGTTCCGGCAACACGGCCCCCAAGCACGCCTACAAGGATGGCTGCTTCAAAGCCAAGGTCGGCGCACTGAAAATTCTTGACCCGAATCCTGAAGTAAACGCCCAGAGCAAAAGGGATGCAGGTAAACAAAACGAACAGGATATTGCGTTCTCGCGATCGCCGGGTAGCGAAGAGCAGCTTCTTGAACTCGCGCGAACGCCCAAGCGCGCTGGCCACCGCTGTGGCCACGCCCATCTTGAGCAGAAGCTGTATGAGCAAGAACTCTAGATTCACAAGCCCTATTCTTGCATAGATCGGAGCAGGGTTGGGTCAGAGTTCCTGAAAGACCACCGTTATGGTTGAGAACATATCCTCTGCCAATGGTTAATCCGCCATTTCTCGCAGCAACCAAATCACAACAAATCTGAAAATTATTGGTCTCCCTATTTGTATCCATTCAACAAAAAAAGCCCCGCATTTCTGCGGGGCTTGGAGCGTCTTAAGCTAAGAGTTGATCTTACATTCCGGGGTAGCCGCCGCCGTGCTCGCCGCCACCGACCGGAGCTTTCTTCTCTTCCGGCACGTCTGAAACCAGTGCTTCAGTGGTCAGCATGAGCGCTGCGATGGAAGCAGCGTTCTGCAGGGCAGTGCGGGTCACCTTGGTAGGATCAATCACGCCGGCCTTTACCAGATCTTCAAACTTATCGGTCTGGGCGTTGTAGCCGAAGTTATTTTCCTTGGAGTCGCGGATCTTGCCCACCACGATTGCGCCTTCTTCGCCGGAGTTGGAGACGATCTGGCGCAGCGGCTCTTCCAGGGCACGCTTTTCAATCTCTGCGCCGGTTTCCTCATCGTCATTCTTGAACTTGAGGTCGTCAAGTGCAGCCGCGCAGCGAACCAGAGCAACGCCACCGCCAGGAACAATGCCTTCTTCCACGGCAGCGCGGGTCGCGTGCATCGCGTCTTCAACGCGGGCTTTCTTTTCCTTCATTTCCGTTTCAGTAGCAGCGCCGACTTTGATCACGGCAACGCCACCCACCAGTTTTGCCAACCGCTCTTGCAGCTTTTCGCGGTCATAGTCGCTGGTGGCTTTTTCGGACTGAGCGCGAATCTCTTTCACGCGGCCTTCAATCTCAGCGCCCTTGCCCTTGCCTTCAACGATCGTGGTGTTGTCTTTGTCCACCGTGATCTTCTTGGCGCGGCCCAGGTCGGTCAGTTCGATGTTTTCCAGCTTAATGCCAAGATCTTCCGTGATCGCCTTGCCGCCAGTCAGGATAGCGATGTCCTGCAGCATGGCCTTGCGGCGATCACCGAAGCCAGGCGCTTTTACGGCGCAAACCTGCAGCGTACCACGGAGCTTGTTGACTACCAGGGTTGCCAGCGCTTCGCCGTCAACGTCTTCTGCGATGATGAGCAGCGGGCGGCCCTGCTTGGCTACCTGTTCCAAAATCGGGAGCAGGTCCTTCATGGTGCTGATTTTCTTTTCGTTGATGAGGATGAGGCAGTCATCCAGGATGGCTTCCATGCGCTCGGGGTCGGTTACGAAGTAGGGGGAGAGATAGCCGCGGTCAAACTGCATTCCCTCTACCACTTCCAGGCTGGTTTCCATGGTGCGGGATTCTTCCACGGTGATTACGCCATCTTTGCCGACCTTCTTCATGGCTTCAGCAATGATGCGGCCGATGGTTTCGTCATTGTTGGCGGAGATCGTGCCAACCTGGGCAATCATATCGCCGCTGACCGGCTTGGAAAGAGAATCCAGAAAGCCCTTGGTGCGCTCGCCTTCCTTGTTGATGGTGCCGCAAATCGTGTTGACTGCGCGCTCAATGCCGCGCTTCAGGGCCATTGGATTGGCGCCGGCGGCTACGGTCTTTACGCCATCGCGATAGATGGCCTGGGCCAGAACGGTTGCGGTCGTGGTGCCGTCACCGGCCACGTCACTGGTCTTGCTGGCGACTTCACGCACCATCTGCGCGCCCATGTTCTCCAGGTTGTCACCCAGCTCAATTTCTTTGGCCACGGTCACGCCGTCTTTGGTGATGACCGGGGAACCGAATTTCTTATTGATAACGACGTTGCGGCCCCGTGGGCCCAGCGTCACCTTCACAGCATCTGCCAGTACGTTGACTCCGCGCAGGATCGCCTGCCGGGATTCCGCACCGTGAACGATTAATTTTGCCATTTGTTTCTGTCTCCTATCAAAATTCTTCCGCTGTTTGCGGTAGTGATGTGTTTATGAAACTTTTCTTTTTAGCTGGCTGGCAATCAATCAGTTGGCAATTAGTTTTTATTTGGCTGGTGCTAATTGCTATTGCTGATTGCCGATGTTCAATTACCGCCTTGCGGCTCCGGCCTTTTCCGGCTTCTCTGAACCTTTGGCTGCGCCAGTGAGGATCCCAAGGATCTCGTCTTCCTTCATGATCAGCAGCTCTTCGCCGTCAATTTTGATTTCTGATCCGGAATATTTGCCGAACAGTACCCGGTCGCCTTCTTTTACGGCTAGGGGGACGGTCTGGCCCTTGTCAAACTTGCCGGTTCCAACGGCAACAACAATGCCTTCCTGCGGTTTCTCTTTTGCGGTGTCGGGGATGATAATGCCGCCACGAATTGTTTCCGTCTCCTGAACTCGACGAATGACAACGCGATCGTGCAACGGGGTCAACTTCTGTGCCATGCGACTGCTCCTTTCAAAGCTTGTCTTTAAGAATGTGGGATTTACTAAGGCTATATATCCGAGGTTGAGAGGAATGTTAGCTGCTAGCACTCATTCCTTCTGAGTGCCAATTATAGGAACAAAGCCTTATGAATGTCAAGAGCGAAGTTGAGTGTCTTGCGCTCAAGAAGCGCTTGTTGCTATATAAAAGGTTGAAAATAAATAATTTGTCTTGAGTGAAAAATATAAGGCATGAGTCATTGTGGCTCATGCCTTTTCTTGCAACAACCTTGAGTTAGCTTTACGCTCTTGCTGGATCACCCTTCTCAGTGTTCACTCCCAGTTCCTCAAACGCTTTTTGCGCTTTTTTGGCGTCGAACTTTCCATCGCGGGCCAGGCGTGAAAGCGCTGAGGTGACAATCGATTCAGCGTTGGTTTCAAAGTGGCGGCGGAGGTATGTGCGATTGTCGCTGCGGCCAAAGCCGTCTGTTCCAAGCGTTATCAGGCGTGTGCCCAGCCAGGGAGCAAGCTGGTCAGGAATGGCTTTCATATAGTCTGAGGAAGCAATAATCGGGCCCTGGGCCTTTGCTTTTTCCAGTGCAGAGAGAATGTAAGGCTGCTTTGGCTTCTCGGTTGGGTGCAGGCGATTCCAGCGCTCCACGGCCAGGGCTTCACGGCGCAACTCGTTGTAGCTAGTCACGCTCCAAACATCGGATTGAACGCTGTATTTTTCTGCCAGGATGGCTTGGGCTTTCACGGCTTCATTGAGCAATGGCCCGCTGCCAAACAGATGCACGTCCGCAGTCTTGCCTTCAGCCGCTTTGAACTTGTAAATGCCCTTGACGATGCCTTCTTCAACGCCCTTTGGCATCTCCGGCATCGGGTAATCTTCGTTATAAATCATGATGTAGTAGAAGCGGTCTTCGCCTTCCTGGTACATCCGGCGAATGCCGTCCTGCACGATCACGGCAATTTCATAGACGTAGGCTGGATCGTAGCTGGCGCAGGTTGGCACGCTGCTGGCTACCAGCGGGCTATGGCCATCCTGATGTTGCAATCCTTCACCGGAAAGCGTTGTGCGGCCGGCTGTGCCACCCATAAGGAAGCCTTTGCCACGTGCATCGGCAAATGCCCAGATCAGGTCGCCAACGCGCTGGAAGCCGAACATTGAGTAATACGTGAAAAAGGGAATCGTTGGCACGCGATAATTCGAATATGCGGTGCCGGCTGCGGTCATGGAGGCCATTGATCCGGCTTCAGTGATTCCTTCTTCCAGTATCTGGCCGTCCTTGGCTTCACGATAGTAAAGCAGCATATCGACATCGTGCGGTTTATAAAGCTGGCCTTGGCTGGCGTAAATGCCAACCTGCCGGATGATGGATTCCATGCCGAACGTGCGTGCTTCGTCAGGAATAATCGGCACCACCAGCTTGCCGACTTTTGGATCTTTCATCAGGTTGCGCAACATGCTCACAAAGCCCATCGTCGTCGAAACTGCGCGGCCTTTTGAGCCTTCCAGCGATTCATTGAAGACCTCAAGTGTAGGCGACTCAAAGCCACGAACACCTCTCCTGGCATCGCGCTTGGGCATGTATCCACCCAGAGCTTTGCGGCGTTCCTGCATGTACTGGATTTCCGGGCTGTTCTCCGGCGGACGATAGAGTGCGCCTTCCAGGGCTGCCTTATCTGGAATAGGAATTTCAAATCGCGACCGGAACGCTGCAAGCGCTTCATCGCTCATCTTCTTTTCCTGGTGCGTAGCATTGCGTGCCTGGGCGGAACCCAGGCCGTAGCCTTTGACGGTTTTGACGAGAATCACTGTGGGGCCGCCCTTATGTTCCACCGCTCTTTTGTACGCGTTATAGACCTTTTGTGGATCATGGCCGCCACGCTGAAGGCGGAAAATCTCATCGTCCGTCCAGTCAGCCACCAGCGCTGCTGTCTCAGGATATTTGCCGAAAAATTCCTTGCGGACGAATGCGCCGTCTTTGGCTTTGAACGCCTGGTACTCACCATCCACGCATTCTTCCATGCGTTTAAGCAACATGCCGGAGTGGTCGCGGGCCAGGAGATCATCCCAACCGGAGCCCCAAATCACTTTAATCACGTTCCAGCCGGTGCCGCGGAAAGCCGCTTCAAGTTCATTGATGATCTTGCCATTGCCGCGCACGGGCCCATCCAGACGCTGGAGATTGCAATTCACAACGAAAATCAGATTATCCAGCTTCTCGCGTGAAGCCAGCGTGAGCTGTGAGCCCAGTACTTCAGGCTCGTCAGTTTCGCCATCGCCAACGAATGCCCAAACTTTGCGCGGCGTCGGCTTAATCAGCCCGCGATTTTCCAGATAGCGCATGAACCGCGCTTGGTAGATGGAGTTCAGTGGACCCAGCCCCATGGAGACAGTGGGAAAGCGCCAGAATTCCGGCATGAGCCATGGATGTGGATAAGAAGAGAGACCTGGCGTATCTCGCAGTTCGTGCCGAAAGTTCTCCACCTGCGCCTGCGAGATGCGTCCTTCAAGATAAGCCCGCGCATAAACGCCGGGTGAGGCGTGTCCCTGGAAATAAACAAAATCGCCGGGCTCTTCGCCGTGATTGGCGTGGAAGAAATGGTTGTAGCCGACTTCCAGCAGCGTGGCCAAAGAAGAGTATGTCGAAATGTGGCCGCCAATGCCGGGATCTTTCTTGTTCTGCCGATGCACCATCGCCATCGCGTTCCAGCGGATCAGGCTCTTGATGCGACGCTCCATGGCGCGGTCGCCAGGATAGGGGACTTCTTCCTCAACCAGTATCGTGTTGATATAAGGAGTATTTAGCTGGACCGGCACATCCACGCCAGCTTGGCGAGCGCGCTTGGTCAGCGCATCAAGCAGCCGGGTCCCTTGACCAGGTCCTTCTTCTTCCACGACCTCGTCAAAGGCTTCAATCCATTCCATTATTTCTTCATAATCAGGTTCCAGGGCAGCGGCGGGTTTTGCATTCATATTAATAGTATGACGCGAATTTCACACAATTGCCAAGCGCAAGAGTGGTGTTCTGGATTCATTAGGACAGTATCTTGCGGAACACTGGCTAAGCACGGGAAGGGGTTGTTTTATCCGGTTGCAGCAGGCTTCGCGGAAGACGTGAGGAGCTAGCGCTTGATGTGAAAGCGCGATCTGAGCTACTTTCTCCAGCAGGCATA
>DASRDW010000277.1:0-15198 GCA_035652415.1 Candidatus Angelobacter sp.
TGCGGGTTGAGTTACCCACCGCCGAATCCATTGCGCAACGCCTGACCAAGGAGAGCCGCATCCGTCTGCAAAACGTCTTCCTTGAAGAAAACAATCTTCACGCGGTGATGGATTACATGGAAGAAGATATTTAGGAAGTGCCAGAATCGCCGGAATTGCCAACAGTGACAATTGAAAGATCTCATCACTAAAGTCACTAGAGTGTTTCCTGAGTTGCTGTATCCACTACACATGTGGCGGTTAGCGATCCATTTCACCCGCGACGCGCAATCCTGAGGCAAGCCACGCAAACTGCAAAGTGTTTCGATATGGGTTCCGCGAAGCCGAAGGATCCGGCTCCGCTACACACCGTAGGGCTATCAAAGACTTGCTTGGAGCATCTGCGGTTCCAAAGAGCAGCAGAGCAGATCCTTCGCCTTTCGCATACAGAGCATGGCCATGGATGAGAGCATGGTGTGCTTGGCTCAGGATGGCGGGTTTATAAGGATAAAACATCGGTGATTCGGGATACAGCAACCAAGAACCGCTTAGTTCTGCAAACTCACCGGTCGAGATAACTTGCCTTCTCGGCTTTTCAATTTCAATCTTTGCATTCGGCGATTTTGCCAATTGATCCCTGCAATTGATCCCTAATCCGCGCTGACCCTTGCCCGCTCAATTCCCGCCAACTTAGCTTTCAAATCTTCCGCGATCTGCCTGCCGTGGAAGCGGCCGTTCTCAATAAAGATTTCGCTTGTTCTGGAGCCGGACACAATTACTCCTGCCACGTAGATGCCGGGCACATTGCTCTCAAATGTCTTTGGATCGCACACCGGCTTCATCTCTGGATGCGTCAGCTTGATGCCCAGCGATGTCAGAAAATCGTAGTCCGGATGGTATCCGGTCAGAGCGAAGACAAAATCATTCTTCAGCGTGCGCTCTCCTTCCGGCGTTTTGATTCGCACCGCTTCCGGCTTGATCTCCAGCACGCAACTGTTGAAGAAGGCGGCAACTTCGCCGTTCTTGATCCGGTTTTCAATGTCCGGCTTGATCCAGTACTTCACGTTGCGGTGAATTTCCGGCCCGCGATGCACCATGGTTACGCGCGCACCGCGCCGCCACAACTCCAGCGCAGCGATGGCCGCAGAATTCTTGGCCCCAATAATCAGCACATCCATATCAAAATACGGGTGCGGCTCGCGATAATAGTGCAGCACCTTGCCTAGCTCTTCGCCGGGAATGCCCAGGTAATTCGGCAGGTCATAATAGCCGGTGGCCACAACAATCTTCCGCGCCCGATATTCATGTTCTTTGCCGTGGCTGTCGCGCGCCTGCACCAGAAATGCGCCGTCATAGCCAGTAATGCTGAGCACATGCTGATACTGGCGTACGTCAAGCTGGTAGTGCTGAGCGACCTGTCGGTAATATTCCAGCGCTTCATGCCGGTTGGGTTTTTGGTTTGCCGTGGTGAAAGGAATGTCGCCGATCTCCAGAAGCTCCGGCGTAGTAAAAAACACCATGTTCGCCGGATAGTGAAATAGCGAGTTCACCAGGCAGCCTTTATCCAGCAATGCCACCCTAAAGCCTGCGCGCTGGGCCTCAATGGCGGAAGCCATGCCGGTTGGCCCCGCGCCGATCACCGCCACGTCAAAGCTGTTGCCCTTATGCTCCATAACTCCATTTTAGGGGGTGCCGGATGAAATTTGGCGCAAGTTCCGCAATGATCGTGTGGCAGCACAGCAAAGACTTGGTCGCGCTTAGTTTTTTGATTTACGACAATCTCGCGCGATCCCAACAAATGCTTTGGTTTATCTGCTCTTGCGTGTGGATTTTTTCTTTTTTGCACCGCTGGTTTTTGGGCGGCTCTTGCCCGGATTGTCCTTTTTAGGTGCTGACTTGCTGTTGCGGTCCACCTGGAACATCACAATCACGCCATGGCCGGTATCAGTGGAAAGCGGGGTGAAATGCACATCTGCCACGCCGTCAAAGCGATTGGTAATCAGATGACAATTGCGCATGTTGGATTGTTTGCCGCTCTGGATCACAGCACGATGGCGGCGCAAAAGGGACTGGCGTGACGTGTTGTTCAGCGGCAGCTCTGCCAGCTTCATGCCTTTTTCTGATGGATGAGCAAACCCAAAGAGCTTTTGCGCTGCGGAATTGAACATGTAAATCAGCGTGTCATTGTTCACCAGCAGCACCGGCCACGGCATCCGTTCCATCATCTCGGAGTAGCGCGCGTTTACCTCATCCAACTCCCGCGTGCGCGATGACAGCTCTTCGTTGGTCGTCTCCAGCTCTTCATTCAGTGACTGCAATTCTTCGTTGGTGGTCTCCAGCTCTTCATTCAGTGACTGCAATTCTTCGTTGGTGGTCTCCAACTCTTCATTGGTGGACTGCAGCTCTTCGTTCGTGGTCTCCAACTCTTCATTGGTGGACTGCAGTTCTTCGTTCGTTGTCTCCAGTTCCTCGTTGGCAGACTGCAATTCTTCCGCCGTGGTCTCCAGCTCTTCAATGGTGCTCTGCAGCGTAATGCGCGAGGTCACATTCTCCATATAAATCAGCGTTCCCACCTGTCCCGCGCCGGACTCTGACAAGATGGGCTTGATCGTTACCGTCACCATGGTGGATGCGGTCGCATAACAATCAAACTGGACAGTCTTAGGGCCGTCACTGCGGCTTTTTTCCAACTGCTCTTTTAATTCCGGGCAGCGATGCCACAGCTCTGTCTCCTGCAGCTTGTGCCCAGTCAGCTTTCCGGAAAACTCCCACAGCTTCAGGATCTTGTCATTCTCCGTGATCACCCGATCACCTGAGTCAACCACCAGCACTCCCGGCTCCAGCGTGGAGAGGACGGTCTCGTAATAAAGCCTGATTTTTTCCAGTTCCTGCCGAGTTCGTTCCCGCGATTCCTCATCCATGTCTCGTGCTCCCGAAATTTCCGGCCACGTCGGCCCGCCGGAATTTGAGCCGCGCTGGAAAATTCTCCAGCGCGGATCAATCGGCATCAACTCAGAATTCCGCTTTAACTGTGATTCAGATTTCCCCAGAAAAAGGATGCCGCCGTCATTCAGCGCATACTTCAACCGGCACAGAATATGCATTTGCGCCGGAACATCAAAATAAATCAGCACGTTGCGGCAGAGCAAGAGGTCCACGTGCGAGATTGGCGCGTCAGTGAGCAGGTTGCTCCGGCCAAAAATTATCATCCGCCTCACGTCCCGGGCTACGCGCATGACCTTGTCACCTTTAAAATATTTGGCCTTCAGCTCTGGCCTCATGCCGCGGAGCGCCTCGGGCGAGTATTCCGCTCGCCGTGCCGTGTTCAGCGCGCTTTCATCGTTATCAGTGGCATAGATCTTGATCTCGTAGTCTTTTACCCGCGGCCCCAGCAGCTCGCAGAGCAGGATGGCCACAGAATAGGGCTCTTCGCCGCTGGCGCAGCCCGCGCACCATACCCGAAAAGAGCTTCCCGGAGGCCTGGATTTAAACATGATCGGCAGAACGTGCTCCGCCAGTGAGTCCCATGCCTCCACGTCACGAAAAAAGCGCGTGACATTGATCAAGACTGTATCCAGCAGCTTGACGGTCTCACCCTGGTTGCGGCCAATATGCTGCAGGTACTCCTCATACGTAGCTGCGCCTACCTGCTGCATCCTGCGGCGGACGCGTCTTTCCAGTGTTGTTGTCTTGTAACCGCAGAGATCAACTCCGCGATCTTCCGCCAGGCGGCGCACCAGGTCCTTTAATGTTTGTGGCTCAGCCATTGCTTCTAATCAGCCCGCAGCAAAGCTCTGTGAGCTTCTGCCCTATTTCTTCTAATCGAAGTACAAAATCCACGCAACCCGTCTCAATGGCCGCTTCCGGCATGGGCCGGAATTCCGCTGTCTCCGGCAGTTGCGCCATGGTGACACCGCCCGCTTCTTTGATAGTGCGAATACCCGCAGATCCGTCCTTGCCTGAGCCGCTCAGCGCCACGGCAATAGATCGCGATCCATAAGTGCCGGCCACTGACTCAAACAGCAGATCAATGGAAGGCCGCGAGAAATGCACCAACTGCGTGTGCGCCAGTTGGATCTTTCCCGGCCCCACCAGCAGATGCTCGTCAGGCGGCGCAGTATAGACCATGCCGGGAAGAAGGATCTCACCATGCTCCGCCTGCTTTACTTTCAATGGTGTTGACCGGCCCAACAAATCTGCGATCCAGCTCTTGTGTCCCGGCGACAGGTGCTGCACCACCACAATGCTGCTGGGGAAGGTGCGCGGCAGGGCCCGCAAAACTTGAGTAAGGGCGCCCAGCCCGCCGGCTGACGCCCCCATTGCCACAACATCAAAGTTGCGCAGGGAGTACGGCCGGGCTTCAGCCACCGGCTTTGCCTGACGCATCGGAATGGATCTCTTAGCGATACCTTAAGCATAGTAGAACCGTGCGGCAATGAAGGATTTATTTCAATGTTTTACGATTCACAATTCACGGGCATCTAACAAGAGATATGATGAGCGCTTTCATCATGGGGTAACCAAACTCAAGCCGACCAGATCGCCTCGCGTCTTTGATGAACACGCCGCTCTGAGAGCTGAGCGCAGTAGCAAGTCAATACAGACTGCCAAGTCTGCGGAAGTCCGTTCGCAGGAGTTGGTAAAAAAATCGAAAGAGATGATGGAGACGATCCTTGATCGTAAACAGGACTGTAAAAAGGTTTCGTAATGCGCTTCTGCTAGTGGCCTGAGTAGGGGTCGAACCCACGATTGCGCTAATCCCAAGCCTGAGCTTCCAGCCAATTCTTTGCTGTTGCGATCTTCAGAACCCATCCCTCCCACGTAACGCCATCCTGAACCTGAGCAGGATTTGAAGCATTAGCAATTGTTAGCGCCTGCGCGAAGGTGAAGGATCGGCTCTGCTGGTCTTGAGGGTCACTTCTTACGTTTCAATCTTGAATGCGCTTCGGGCTCAAGCTTCCAGCCGGGATCTTCTTTCCATTCCAAGCTAAGGTCAGCACAATCAGGATTCTCTGCCAGGATCAGTGCCAATTTCTTCTCTCGTCTCCAGCCTTTGATCTCAACCTCATGCTCCCTGGCACTAATAAAGTCCGGGTATTCTTCATACCAGACCAACATGTCAAAAGAGTACCGCGCAGTAAAGCTGTCTGGGTAAAGCTTGAGCTTGTGCCTGATCACGCGCGAGCGCAGATCACTGGACAGGCCGACGTAAAGCCGTCGCGACTTGTTCGACATGATGTAAACAAAAAATTGCTTCATCAGGCGGCGGGAATTCTACCACTCATGCGCAGCGGAGCCGATCCTTCACCTTCGGCGGTAGTGGTGCAGTTTGAAATGCGAGTCGCTTCCGTTGGTAACGCGATCATTGATATACTGTTTACTAAGTAGTGAATGCCCTGCCCTTTTGGGATTTTGACGGAAATGAGTTCTTGACATTAGAATTTTTAACGTTAGGCTAATCCGGTTCTAATGTCTTCACTGCAACACTGATGTCCTGAACTTGTTTCCCTTTTACGATCTTTAAAAAAATATTCGGACGGCATCTCGCGACGCCGCCCGATAAAATTGGAACCCCTGGTCGGACTTGAACCGACATCTACCCCTTCGGAGGGAAACGGATTACTAGTCCGGTGCTTTATCCAATTAAGCTACAGGGGCCAAACATGGCCGCTCCCGTTTAGAGCGAGAGCGGCCAAGGTTTTAAATTACTTTTTCTTTGGGTTGCTGATTGGAACGCGTTCATGTTCCGTTGTTCTGGGGTGCTTGTCCGCATAAGTCCCCGTTACAAAGCGTCCAGTGATCGAACTGCGGTCCACTGGTTTGGTCGGTATAGTTTTTGCCACTGTTGCATCCTCTGGGCTGGCTTTACAGCCTTGGCTAATGGTGGACGGTTGGCTCTTGGGGTCAGGTGGTCAAGACCTAGCCCCAAGCGGCTGACTCGCATCCGACAATTCGGAATACAAGCTTGAAAATTCTATTGACTCACGGGATACGCGATGCTAAGGTGGGTTTGCTGGCGCACCTACAACATCTAGTACCCAGAGCCGCTAACCCCTAACAGGTTGCGGCTCTTTGACCGTATAGCCAATTCTGCTTCCACTCCGGCATAAAAGCAATACCAAAATGAAACATGCACCATTATCGGGTCAATGTCCCAGATTGGTGCATTCCAGTGGAAGACTTGGAATCAAGTAAACTGAGCAATTCTTCCATTGTCCAAACGTGATCTGTAAGGCCAGCTTCCATTGCTGGCGTGACTCTCAGGGTCTTGTGAATCCGGCAAAAGTTGTAATGCAAAAAGTAGAGGGCTACAGCATGACCATGATTCTCAATTTTTTTAGAGAAGCCATTGGTGAGGCGAGTAAAGCGACGCATTCCCATCCTCATGCTTAAGTTTTGGCGCTCCACGTAGGATGTGCTGATATGTGCTGGATCGGGATTGCCGGAGATGGTAGCAGTGCGGCATCCAATGCAGGTTGCGGGGCTATAGCGGCTTTCATCTAGGCTTGACGGCATCCCGTAAATTTTGACCAACATGCTGTAATCGACATCACCACCAAAAGCATCTTCCACGGCATCCACATAAACCCTGTGACCGTCTGTAGTGAGTTGAAAGTGATGTGAAATTCTGCTGGCCAGATCACGCATGAAGAATTGAGCAGTAGAAATGCCGCGATTTCCAAGAGCGTAAGAGATGATTAGTTTTGTATCGGCATCAATCGCTGTCCACGTCCAGCAATCGCCAGCACCTTTTGCCATCTGTTCTTCGGTGACGTTCTTTTGCTTCGCATAAACAAAAGCCCAAATTTCATCGCACTGGACGCGGCGCACTCTCAGGTTGCGCACTGCGCGATTGTGGTACTCAGCAGCAGCGCAGCCCAGATCGCGGAGCAGATTCAGGACGGTATGTTTGGCAACTCCAGTTAGGCGGCATGTTGCGTTAATGGATACGCCTTCAACCAAAGCTGCTATTACTTGGGTGCGTTTTGAAACTGCTAAGCGATTCATAACAAGGTCAATGCTAACATATTGCCGTTATATTGTCAATATAGTGACAATATAATGTTGACATTTATAGCATAATCTTGTACGCTAATGTCATGGCACTTGACAACATGTGCGACAATGCTTGGCAAGTTAAAGGCAACATTTTGCCGTTAACCGCGTCTAAGTTAAAAGGAGAAGTTATTCAGTTGAAGGAGGATGCAATGGCTAACAGCGCGATTCCAGTTATCGACCCCAGCGTAAGACATGTTGGCGTCAGTAAATTGCGCGAGTTGAATGCCACCAAGCTGAAAGAAACCAAGGATGAAACCCTGGTAATTCAGGACAACGATACCCCTGTGGCCGTCCTGCTGAGTTACGAGAAGTTCATGATTATGCAAGGACAGCTTATGGCCATTTTCAACACGCTGGAACTTGTGACGGACGATGTGGAGCGCAACGGACTGGTTGCGGGTCTTGCCGACCTACGGGCTGGCAGGATTCAGCCCTTTGCTGACATCGAAGCGGAGCTGGAGAAAAAATAAATTGGCTGATCGTAAGCAAAAACGAAAGAAGGCACCGGATAGTAGTTTGCCAGAACCTAAGCCTGTGCCTTCTTCTCAGCCTTACACTCTGGAGATGACTGCCACTGCCAAGGCGGTGTATCTGGATTTGCACAAAAAATCAAAAGAAGCCGAAGAACGTGGGGACGCGACAAGCGCACATTGCACGGCTTTTCGCATGGTGTACGAAGCCATCAAATTTGTAATTCCAGCTGCACCGGTAGACAAGCGGTATGCCCTAGCTGGAGACCTGTCAAATATTTATCGGGTCAAAAAAGGGAGAATGCGGATATGCTGGGTTGCTTCTTCGCGGCTGCGGCGTATCTGCATTATTTTTATTTCTGAGTCACTACGGAAGCAGGGAGATGTTAATGACCCTTACCGCGTATTCGCTAATATGGTGATGTCAGGCCAATTCAATGATGTGTTCGGTCAGCTTGGGGTACGGATTCCCAAGACACCCATATCACCTTTTGAAGTCCAATAAAAACTTATTGATCTTCGGTAGCTTGCCTGACGATACGGGCGGCGGCTTGGCTGAAGTCTTCCCGCTTGCGGGTCGTCTTTTTCTTGATGGCTTTTCTGGGCTTCGGCTTCGGCGTTTTCTTTTTCGGCATATTCACAGGATACCAAAGAGGCTGTGTCCAGCCCCTCAATTTTAACGTGCTATTTTTAGGGCCATCTCAACATGCTTAGCTTGCTCCGCATCGCAGGCCAGTGTTTGAGGCTTCGCCAATTGCCAGTTTTTAGGCTGCCAAATTCAGGGAATACAACTAGCGCGGGGTCAAGATCAAAACTGAGCGCGGTCTTGTCCTCGAACAAAATGGTGATTGCGGTTACGTCTGGATCAAGTTCTACAGCTTCAAGGGTTTTGCCTTTGACCTCTGGGAAGCGCAGAAGCCTTGAACGACGCTTAGGGGAACGGGTACGCTTACGGTCAGCCATTTCTCGCCTTTCTATGGAAGGTGATTTGTGGTTAGGGGCTTTCCGTGTGCAACCACGGATTGCCCCGTACTGTTTATGGCTGATTTTTTGATGGAACACAAGGGCTGGAAAATTCAAACTGCACCACTACCCCTTCGGCGCTGGCATTAATAATTCCTAATACTCAAATCCCTGCTCAGGTTCAGGATGGCGTTTCGTGGAGGGATGGATTCTGAAGATCCCGAGCAGAGAAGCGCAGATCACTGGAAAGGCCGACGTAAAGCCGTCGCGACTTGTTCGACATGATGTAAACAAAAAATTGCTTCATCAGGCGGCGGGAATTCTACCACTCATGCGCAGCGGAGCCGATCCTTCACCTTCGCGCTGGCATTAATAATTCCTGATACTCAAATCCCTGCTCAGGTTCAGGATGGCGTTACGTGGGAGGGATGGATTCTGAAGATCCTGAGCAGAGAATGGCAGGAAGAGCCCAAACCACCAGGTTCTTTTCTTCGACCTTAAACCGCAATCAGGCCGCATTTACACTCGAGTGGTTGCCCGCCTTATCGGTTGTCTCTGGGAGAGTTACGACGCGTTTTCTTCCACTTCAAACGGCTCGTCCTTGCCTTCAACAATCAGCTTGCGCAGCACCTCTGCCTGGTTCATCTTGACTTCAGCCCGGTCCCGATAACGGCTTGCCAAGCCGGCGCGTTTGCGTTTGGACGCCTTCTCCGCCATGCGTTTGGCCAGTGACGCGCCTTCTTCCAGAGCTCTCATGGCGGCCCACAACGCGCTCTCTACTGCTTCCGCCTGTTCCACGCTCAGGCTGTTGGCCGCAAAGGCGTGTCCAACACGGCAGCGGAAACGCAACATCTCTTCACCGTCCATCTCCCACAGCACACCTCCGCATTCCGGACAGGCGAATGGAGAAGGAATGCCAGGCCTGTTTTCATCTTCAATAGCATCCATATCATCCAGCTCCGCGATCTCAGTTTCTTTCTTCAGCCGCGAGGAGCTCCCTGATCCATTTTCCGCTACCTTCACCGGCACAATTTCCTGGAGCAACTCTGGAATGCGATCAACCGGCTCCACAAAGTCCACGGCCATGGTTTCCATTGCACTGCGCGGCATGTCAGAGCAAAATGCGTCCTCAGGGTCCTGCACAATGGCAATGCCGCCGCGTTTCTTGATGCTCAGCAGTCCAGCCGTGCCGTCATCCAGTGATCCGGTAAGCACAATGCCAATGACCCTTGGGCCGTACCAGCGGGCCGCGCTGCGAAACAATGGATCGATTGCCGGACGATGGCGGTTCTCTTTAGGGCCGTGCACGGTCCGCACTTTGCCATTCTCAATGAGCAAATGATGATCTGGGGGCGCCACGTAGATGCGCCCCATTCGAATCGACTCTCCATCCCTGGGGTGGGCCGCAGGCAAGCTGCCTGCCCGCTTCAGAATGTCCGGCAGCACGCTGGTGCTTTGCGGCGCCAGATGCAGCACCACAAACAAAGCTGCTGGAAAATTTTTCGGTAGTCCGGCCACCAGCCGCTGCAGGGCTTCCACTCCGCCTACGGAACACCCAATCACAACAATATTGTGCTCTGCCAAAGTGGTACACCAGGCCTTCCTTTGT
Organism: Candidatus Angelobacter sp.; assembly: GCA_035652415.1. Lineage (GTDB taxonomy): Bacteria > Acidobacteriota > Terriglobia > Terriglobales > Acidobacteriaceae > Angelobacter. The sequence goes on from DASRDW010000277.1 coordinate 10,081, forward strand.
GTTCTTAGGATGCCGGGTAGGAGATTGCCGATGTCGGCGCACCGATTATTACCAAAGCCTGCTCAATACGGTTACCGAGCGCCTATAATCGACTTTTACAGGCAATGACTTCAGTAAGAACAACGTATGACCCTCAGAAAGATCAGGCCGGAACAAGCGCCTCTGGGAGCGCTCCAGCAGCACAGCCATGATGCTCTCCTTGAATCTGTGCACAACAACATTTCCATGGCCAAGGAGCATGTCTCACGCTCAAAGCACATCATTTCCCAGTCGCAGGAGATCATAGACCGGACCAGGCTCACTCTGGCACGCTCCAGCCGCATCCAGTACGGCTTGGCCGGTGAAGGTTCGCCGAATCCAATCATCGACAGTCGCGGCAAAGAATAACCAGGGAATTAAGAGATTGTCTCTGCTTGCACAAAACTACCTTTTACCGATTCACACTGATAACACTCATCAAAATCAATGCTTCGGCCCATGTATTACTGGCCAATTGGTTTTCTTATCAGTGTTGAGATTTGTGCAGAGCCGAATACCATATTGAAATCTTAGGAAAAAATTAGAAAACCGGGCAGGAGAAAATCATAGAATCAAAAAAGAACGCCACCCGAGGGGAGATGGCGTTCTGTGCGTGGGGCTCTGGACAAAGGAAAAGATTTATAGCTTTGCCTTTTTGCTTACCAAGTCAAGTAGAATTATGTAATGAGACGGCAGGGCATGGAAAGCGTCAAGATGCGTCACTTCACGATATGGCAGCTTTTTATGATTTAGGCATCTATATGACTATGGCAACAAATCCTGATGACTATGGCAACAAATCCTGAAATACTCAACTCCTGGAAAGAAGTTGCAACCTATCTGGGCCGTGGCGTGCGCACCGTTCAGCGCTGGGAGCAGGAGCTTGGGCTTCCGGTGCGGCGGCCACGTGGCAAAACCCGCAGTGCTGTGATGGCTTTCCGCAATGAACTGGACCAGTGGCTCCAGCATACGCCCACCGAGATTGCTACCGACGATCACCATTCATTGGGCAACGCTCATCATCCATCGCCCCATGCCCAATCTAAGCCGACAATCGAGTTACATGACAACACCGCTCAATTAATTGCCAAAGCCCATCTGTTGTTGATTCGCTCAACTGAGCTTTGCGAACGCATGAAGGAAATCAGGGACAAGGTCCGATATGGCGTTCAATTGATGGCCATTCAGGCAGAGCGAAGCGCCAAAAATAATCAGGTGGAGTTTGTGAAATCACCCCTCCCCCGCAAAGAGGAACCGCCAATCAAAAAGGCGGCTCTGGCGAGTTAATTACTTTGAAGCCGATTGGCAAATGTGACAGCCTGGCAGGCTAGCAACCCGCAAGCGATTTTGGCTTACCCGTATGAATTCTTTTTAAGATGGATTTCACAGGCAATTCCATGCGCCTGCTCAAATGCCGGCCACTGCTAGGAAGCGAGTGTATCCTGCGCATCGTTCAGGTCAGTAATGCGGACAAAGAAAATGTGCCCCAGTTCCTGGCAGCGGTAAACTTTCAATCCGCCTATATCGCCGGCAAAACTCTCGTACTCGGCGGTAACTTTCACTTCTTCCAGAACTGGCTCAATGCTTAGATTGCCGCACACCGGGCATTTTAACGGCTGCATCATGGTTATCGCTGAGAGTATGCCAGCAAGCAGGACCTCTCAAAGCGCCAATGAATGCCAATCATTGCACCAGTATGTCAAAACCGGGAGATGAATGCTGCACACTGCACCGGGACTTGTGCAACATCCTTCGATTGTTTTAACAGGAAAATTTGGCTAACGGGAATGGGTACGGCGTTCAATTGGTGATCTCTATGACCTTCAGTTCACCAAAGATGCAGCCTATTTCATGCCACACCAGGCAACGGATTTCAGGCGCATCGGGAATGCCATGCTCGCGGAGAAATCTTCCCATGTCAAGATATAAACGCCCCTGGGCATCCGCATAGAAGCCGGGGATTAAAAGAATAAGATTGCGCATACAAATTCGTTCCACAGTGAGTAGTGAGTTTTGCCGCCGCAGCGTTTCATGAATATGTAAGTAGAAATGTTTAAAAGCTGCGGTTCTGTTGGTCTTTTCTGTGGAAAAAGATTTTTTTTCAATCAAATGGCTCGATTTCACTGATGTTATGTGCACCAATTTGCGCCAAAATTTTTCTGAACAGCTCGTCAAGCGCTTCCATGGGCGTCACGCATTCGGCGCTCAGGCGAACATCAGCTTCATACTTGTACTCATCGTCCACCTGCTTGGGAAAATCAATAATACGAATCCTGACGCCGGGAAACGGCTTGCACCTGACGTAATCGCCGTACCAATAGCTATCTCCCAGGCTCCATTGCCATCCACGAAGCGCGTTAAGGCTGGCGCAGAGCCGCTCTGTTGAACTCTCTTTGCAGACAAACTCGTACGCGCCGGTCATATTCTCTTACCCGCGGAAATTTCAGTTATCGGGCGATGCTTGAAAGTCATTGCAATGTGGCCAGCGCCTGCTCCACGTCAGCTTTGAGGTCATCAATCAACTCCAGGCCGGTGTAAAGACGCACCAGACGATGCTCATAAGCCGGGCGCTTGGGAGAGTTCAGGTCATAGGTCATCACCAGGCTGCTGACGCCACCCCAACTGTAGCCGATCTGGAATAATTTGAGCGCATCCACAAACCTGAGCACCTGCTCCTTGCTGTAACGCTTCTGCAAGACGATTGAGAACAGCCCCGTAGCGCCGGTGAAGTCGCGCTTCCAGAATTCGTGTCCGGGACAGGACGGCAACGCCGGATGCAGAACCAACTCCACTTCCGCCTTTCCGCTCAGCCATCGCGCCAACTCAAGCGCAGACTGCTCAACCGTCTTAAGGCGCACAGCCATCGTCTTCATTCCGCGCAGGGCCAGGCTGCAATCGTCTGGTGAAGCGGCGCAGCCAAGCCCCTGCTGCGTCTCACCCATGCGCTCATAAATTTTAGGATCGCGCACGGTCACCGATCCCAGCAAAAGATCACTGTGGCCGCCCACGTACTTGGTCAGCGCTTGCATAGTCACATCAACGCCGTGGGCAAAGGCGTCAAAATAAATTCCCGCGGCCCAGGTGTTGTCCATTACCACCAGCGCGCCGTGACGATGCGCAGCCTCTGCAATGGCCGGGACATCCTGCACCTCCATGGTGATGGAGCCGGGACTTTCAACCCATACGAGCCGCGTGTTGGGCTTGAATTCTGAACTGATGCCTGCTCCTGCCGCCGGCGGATAGTAGCTCACCTCAACGCCAAAGCGCCGCAGCACATGATTGGAAAACATGCGGTTCGGGCCGTAAATGCTTTCCGGCAGCAAAACGTGGTCGCCGGCTTTGAGCAGCGCAAGGTGGATGAACGAGATGGCTCCTTGTCCGCCAGGAGTAATGATGGTGCGAAAACCCTTTTCCAGTTCGCATACCTTGGCCGCCAGCTCCAGCGTGGTTGGCGTGCCGTAAAGGCCGTAGGTGTAGCCGATCTCATGCTGGTTCCAGTGATCGCTGGCCGCAGCCGCACGCGGAAACAGCACGGTGGAAGCGCGATAAACAGGCGTGGCAAGCGAGCGAAAGCCCTCAGGAACCTGCGCGTCAGAATGGATCAGCTTGGTCTTCCAATCTTTCTTGTTGGACATAAAATAAATTGTAGCCTGTGGGAGTGAAGCGAGAAGAATTCTAAACGGAGAAACATAAGAGCGAGGCCGGCCACACGCCGAGCCCGCTATATCAGGAGTTGAATACTCTAAACCAGATTGAAAAATCTCAAGCGGTTTTAAAGCGTAGCGACAAGTTTCCAAGGACATTTAAGGGCGAGGCCGACCACGCGCCGAGCCCGCTGCATCAAGAGCTGAATTACTCTAATCACGTTTGCAGCTCTCAAGCGGTTTGGAGCGAAGCGACAAGGCTAACCATGGCACTCGCAGCGAGCCCGACCTTGCGCGGCGAGCTGCCTGTACAAGCGGCAGAGGATTTGGATCGAGCTATCAACTCAAGCGGTTTGGAGCGAAGCGACAAAAACTAAAGATGTTCTGTCTGGCCCGGCACTTGCCAGCCGTCGTATTCGCCGTGGTGCTCGTCCGCAAAGAGGTCAAACTCGGTCTGCAGTTCCTGAAGGTTCTCCACACGTCCTGGCTGACGTGTATGTAGCAAATACTTCTGCTGACTTTCATTGAGGGTCACCGACACAATAGCCCAGCCGCGTTGTTCTAAGCGCTTTGCGGCGGCATCAAGATCGGTCTGGTCGGGAAAGAAGAAGTAATGGTCCAGCGCCTCTGCATTCTCCAGCGCGTGGTCAAGCTTTTCATCGACCTCAAAACGCTTTGGTCCAAGGCCCAGCAGTGCGAAAATGCCTTCAAACATAGTCTTTCCAATTTATATCCCTGGAACGCTGCTTCTTTCAAAATTTTGCACGCCGCCAATCGCCGGGGTCAGTGGCCCATTACTGAAACCCATCCTCTGCACGTTATAATTTCTAGTTTTGCTTCGCATCGCCGCGAGGCATGCATATCGCACTAATACAGAGGACATGATGGCAACCCAGAACTTTCGCCAGGAAAAAGATTCCATCGGCATCAAAGAGATTCCCGCAGACGTTTATTACGGCGTTCAGACGGCGCGCGCCGTGGAGAACTATCCCATCTCCGGCATGAGGGCCAATCCCACGCTCATTCGCGCGATTGGCATGGTGAAATATGCCGCCGCACAAGCCAACAAAGAGCTTGGCCTGGTGGATGACAAGCGTGCGGACGCCATCATGCAGGCCGCGAAAGAGGTAATTGACGGCAAGTGGGACGCGTCATTTGTTGTGGATGTTTTTCAGGCTGGCGCAGGCGTGAGCTTCCATATGAACTCCAATGAAGTGATCGCCAACCGCGCCACTGAGCTGATGGGCGGCAAGCTGGGTGAGTACACAGTCCATCCTAACGATCATGTGAATTATGGCCAGTCCACCAATGACGTATTTCCTACGTCGATGCGCGTGGCCACGCTGCTGGAATTGGAGAAACTTTATCCCGTACTGGATGGGCTTGCCGATGCGCTGGAAGCCAAGGGCAAAGAGTTTTACAACATCATGAAGTCAGGCCGCACGCATATGCAGGA
>DASRDW010000278.1:0-4471 GCA_035652415.1 Candidatus Angelobacter sp.
CCCAGGCTCCAGCTACGGCACAGGAGCAGAAAGCTCAGCAGAAAGTAGATTCCAAGCAGGAATCGAGTAGCAAAAAGAAAAACAAAAAGGGACGACGCAAGCTGATTCCTTTTTAAGTAAATTTATCCAACCCACTACCAATGGGATTAGTACCTTTGAGGGGGTAAGAGGTATACCTCACTAGGTTCTGAGGTAGTGTTTCCATTGACTTCCAAGCTAATTATCAGTAAGTTAGCCTCGTTTCCCGCCTAAGTAAAGGTGTATTTGACGTGTCGCTAAGAATCCTATTTGCAGACGACAGCATGACCGCGCAGAACATGGGGAAGAAGATTCTTTCTGAAGCTGGTTATGACGTGGTTGCTGTCAGCAACGGCGCTGCTGCGGTGAAGAAAATCGCTGAGCAGAAGCCTGACATCATCATCCTTGATGTTTACATGCCGGGCTACTCCGGCCTTGAGGTCTGCGAGAAGGTGCGCGGATCTCTGGACACGCTGAAAACACCAGTACTGCTGACCGTTGGCAAGATGGAGCCATTCAAGTCGGAAGATGGCAACCGCGTAAAAGCCGACGGTGTGATTATCAAGCCATTTGAGGCCACTGATCTTCTGGCCATTGTGAAGAAACTTGAAGAGCGGATTGGCAATACACCGCCGCCGCTCATGGTGGCGCAGACAGTAGTAGCTGATCCTGTGGAAGAAACTGCCGCGGTACAGCCCGAACCAGCAGTAGAGCAGCATTCCACCGGAAACAGGGCGAGTGTCCAGCCGATGGTGGAAGTTCCGGATCACATGGCCAGTTCTGCGGCTTTTGGCGACATGCTTGGCAGCGAGCCTGCCAATTCTACAAGCCACTTTGCCGTCAATACTCCGGCTGCGACGTTTGAAACGTCAGTGATTGTGCCCGCTCCACCCGTACCCACAGAGCATGAGGTTCCCAGCCCCGCTTTGGAAGCGCCAGAGCCTCCGGTTGCTGTGTCTGAGCAAGTCATACCTGAAGAAGTCTCTGCACCGATTGAGACGGTCCCTGACTTTATATCAGCGCCAGTAGAAGAAATTCCTGCGCCGGCGCTGATTGAACCTGATACGCAACCAACTATGGTGCCTGCTCCTGCGCCAGTGGCTGAGGCTGCTCATCCGCAATTCATACCGGTATTCAAAGATCCGGAACCACAGCGTGAGCCTGAAGCGGAATACGCTTTCATGCCAACCTCGGTGGCTCCGATTGGCGACCTGGAAATTCCACGCGAACCAGCCTTGCAGGAAACAGCTGAAGAAACCACGCGCAGTACTGAAGTCACCCAGGTCGAGCCTGGCTTGATGTCAACGATTGGACAGCAGGTGGAGGCATTCCCTGCACAAGCATTAGAGGCAGCAGTTCCACCGCCGCCTCCGATAGAGACGAGTGCCGCAACGGCAAGCGCTCCCCAAGCAAGCTATTCCGCGCCTGCTCCTATGCCGGTGAGCGAAGCTGCAACAGAAGTAACAGATGCGGATTTTGAAGCGCGCGTAGCGGCTGCAATGGCCGCATATAACCAGGCTTCTGAACCTGCGCATAATCCAGCTTCTGCAACTGAGAGCAAGCCGCCTTCAGCCGCAGAACTCGGGCAAGTCATTGCAGATCATGCTCAGGCAATAGCTGTGCCTGAGGTTCCTGAAGTTCACGCCATTGAGCCGCAACCGGAGGAACCACCCGCTGTCTCAGAACAAGTGCCTTCATTTGAATATCAACCGCCAGTAAGAGCGACGGAACCGGCTCCAATTGCCAACGCTGCCACAGCCAATGCCGGAAGCGCCTACGAACACATTGCTCCACGGATTGAGGCGCCTGCGCCGCCTTCACCTTCTCCAGTTCCAATGAGCGTTGATCCCACGGTCGTTGCAGCAAGCGTGGAAGCCGCAATGCCTGAAGCGGCAGCGTCTGTAGCAGCCGAGGCAGGCGACCATCACCACACGATTGCAGCAGCAGTCCATCGCGTAATGGAACGGCTGAAGCCCGAGCTGGTGGAAGAGATCATGAAGGAGTTGAGATCGAAGAAGTAAATTGACAGCAGTGGAACGGCTTTGAAGGGGACGCTTAAAACGGCGTCCCCTTTCGAATTTTATGAAGAATAAATAGGATGGGCCTAGACTTTCTGTCGCTTCGCTCCAAACCGCTAGCGATCTACGACCGCTTCGCATTTTCTTGCTGATAGACGCTCTTCGGTGCGCGGCCGACCTCAGCGCGAAGCGCTCGCCGAATTTAACAGCTCACAACACCAGTAGACGACCGCGAATCTAAATACATACCAATATTGAGCCTGATTGAGGCAACGAGGGGGCAAAATGCGACGTTTATTTACAACCTGGGCGGTCGCTTTGGTGTGTATTGCTATGCAGGGCATAGGCAAAGCACAATCAGTACCGTCAGGATCGTATCAGCAGAGCTGCAAAAATCTGGATGTGCGCGATGGAGTGCTCGCGGCGAACTGCCAGGATTCGGACGGAAAATGGGAAGCCACACAGCTGCGCGATTTTGAGAGCTGCGGCGGCGACATCATGAATGACAATGGCGCGTTGCGCTGCGCTGCAAACGGAGCCGCGCCGGTAGCGGGATATCGGCCCGGCTACCAGGCGGGCGTGCCCAACGGCTCTTATACGCAGTCATGCCAAGACATCCACGTGAGTGGTGATGACCTGAAAGCCCGCTGCCAGACAGCAGACGGAGACTGGCACGATGCCAAGCTAGATGATTACCAGAAATGCCACGGCGACGTGGCGAATGAAAACGGCAAGCTGCACTGCGTAAACGGCGCGTACGCTCCGGCATATTCGGGCGGTTATCGTGGGCCGGTTGGCGTGGTGGGAACGCCGTACACGCAGACGTGCAAGGACATCAAGAGCCACGGCGATGAACTGGAAGCTCGCTGCAAGAACAATAACGGCGACTACCAGGACACGAGCGTTCACGATTACCGGAAATGCCATGGGCAGATCGTGAATCAGGATGGCGCGCTGCGTTGTGTAGCGACGGGAGTTGCCGGCGCGGCCCTTGGCAACGCTCCTTTTGGCTCCTACACGCAGAGCTGCCAGAGCGTCCGCGTGAATGGTGACGATCTGGAAGCCGAATGCACGACCACCGGCGGCGACACGCGGCACGCCAAGCTGGATGATTATCAGAAGTGCCGGAGCGACATCATCAACGATGATGGGCATCTGAGGTGCTCGAAATAAACAAAAATCAAATTCAATTTGCGCGACTGAAAGTACTCTTAGGATATTTCGGCCGCGCATTTTTATTTTTTGTTGCATTTCTACGAAACATCGCCGCAGGGCCACCTTGCCTCAGAACGTCGGCGTCGTGGATCAGTACTAGGCGATAATCGGGAAGAGTAGGCGCATACAATACAACGAAGACGGCGGCCACCCGCAAGCATATTTCGTCCGGCTATGTTCTCGACCCAGCCCATTTGCCCAGTTTCATGTCGCGCCTGTAATATCGAACATCGGCTTTTTTAAAACGCAAGTGAACGCGCCACACTGAGATGAACATCATGGTGCCGGGACCATGCGAGGGCTCCTGCGCGGTGAGAAAACAAACATCGTGCGGTGAACTGAGTTAAGCTTAATAACAGAATTTTATGGATTGGCATAGCCGAAGAATCAGCGCGATTCTGGAGCACGCTCTGCTGGAGGATCGCGCCACCAGTGACGCAACCTCGCGCGCCTGCATTGATCCGCAGCAGCGTGCCACGGCCACTATTCTGGCCAAGCAGGATTGCATTCTTGCAGGCGTGGGCGCGATTGCCCGCATTTTAGAGATCTACGAACACCTGGACCACAACGTAATTGGGCATCCTGAGGTCATTAGCCACGGCGAGATTTTTGACGGCGTGCGCCTGCACAAAGGTCAGTCCATAGCCGTGGTGCGCCACAACGCAAGAGCTTTGCTCTCATCTGAGCGCGTGGTCCTCAACGTCCTGCAGCGGCTGTGCGGCATTGCCACAACCACGCGGAAATATGTGGATGCGATCCAGGGCACCAACGTCCGCATTCTGGATACGCGAAAGACAGCCCCGGGTCTGCGCGTGCTGGATAAATATGCTGTCCGTTGCGGGGGCGGCCAGAACCATCGTTTAGATCTTTCTGATGGCATTCTGCTCAAGAACAATCATATAGCTCTGGCCGGGGGCGTTACTTCTGCGCTGCAAAAAGCGCTGCATAACCGGCGCGAGGAACAGCCGATTGAGATTGAAGTGCGCACCATGACCGAATTGGAAGAAGCTTTGGCTAATGGGGCGGAAAGCATTCTGCTGGACAACATGAAGGTGGAGGATGTGCGGGCAGCGGTGGCTCGCGTGCGCAACCATACACGGCAAGTGCCGGTAGAAGCTTCTGGCGGAATACGTCTGGATAATGTGCGCGATTACGCCGAAACCGGTGTGGATTACATTTCCATAGGAGCGCTCACCCATTCGCCTCAGGCCGTGGACCTA
>DASRDW010000279.1:0-8693 GCA_035652415.1 Candidatus Angelobacter sp.
GCCGTGGTCGTTCTAGCGCTGGCCTTCACTCTGCATAACGGCTGGGTGTTGTTCCTGCGCGGCTGGCTGTTCGGCTTTATGTTCTGGCTGGGCTTGACCCTTGGTTCGCTGGTCCTGCTGATGCTGCAATACACCAGCGGCGGCAACTGGGGCAGGGTCGGGCGCAGGATTTGGGAAGCGGCATCATGCAATCTGTGGCTGATGTTCCTATTCTGGCTGCCGATTGCCTTTGGAATGAAGCAGCTTTATACGTGGACTCATCCCGAGGTAGCAGCCACGCTCGGCCACGACAAAGTTCACTTATACCTGAATCAACCGTTCACCATTATTCGGGCCTTGATCTTCTTTGCCGTTTGGGGATTCCTGGCTTGGCGCTTGTATGCCTGGTCGAAAAAAGAAGAGGCTGGGCAATCTACTCCGGCGCAGTTTGTTGGTATCCAGAACCTGAGTGGGTTTGGCATTGTGTTTTATGCCAGCAGCATCACCTTTTTCGCCATTGATTTTGTCATGTCGCTCTACCCGCAGTGGTGGTCCACGGTCTTTGGCATGATTTTCATGGTGGGTGAGGTGCTCACGGCCTTCTGCTTCACAATCTGGCTGCTTACGCGGCTGGCTGCCATAGAGCCGGTCTCGCGCATGTTCAAGATCGATTACCTGCACGACTTTGGCAAGCTGATGTTCGCCTTTGTGATTCTGTGGGCCTATACATCGTTCTCGCAGTGGCTCATCATCTGGAACGGCAACATGCTCTCGGAAATCCGATGGTACCTGATGCGCCTTTACCATGGCTGGCAATACTTTGGGACCGCGCTTATCTTTGTGCATTTTGCCTTCCCGTTTGCGCTGCTGCTTTCGCGCAGCCTCAAGCGGAACGCCAGGCGCATTGTTTTTGTTGCATTCCTGCTGTTGTTTATGCGCTTGGTGGATCTGTTCTGGCAGATCGCGCCGAACTTTTACCCCGGAACCCAGAGCGGCTTGAACAATTTTGGCCTGACAGATGGCGTTATGTACGTGGTCTGCCCCATCGCCATGGGCGGAATCTGGCTGTTCTTCTTTTATTTGCACCTGAGCAAGCGGTCATTGATGCCGGTAAATGATCCCGGCTTTGTTGAGATGCTGGAATCAAAACATGGATGATAGAGATAAATTTGAGACTCAGTCCGGCGGCCACCTGAAGGAAGGGCACGAAGGCACCGATCTTAGTATTCGCGGCATCATCATTTCCGGTGTCTTGCTGGTGGTTGGCGCTATATTTTCGTTTGTGCTGATCTTTGCCATGATCCGGGTGATGGAACATTGGGAAAGAACACACGAAGCCCAGCTCTCTCCCATGGAGCAGCAGTTGCAGAAGGAGCGTGAGACTCCAAAAGAAGGTTTGGGCAAGGCGACTCCTAGCTATAAAGGGGAGATCAAGCCGGCGCCAGACTGGTATGGACGCGGCAAAATGGAAGATCACCTGAGCCGCACGTTTACAGCGCCTCGCCTACAATATGATGACGAGCATGATCTGGGCATTTTCCGCGGCTCAGAAGACCAGTGGCTCAGCAGCACGGGTAAGGATGCGGCAGGGAGCATTCATATTCCGATCGATCGCGCCATGGACATTCTTTCCAAGCAGGGTCTGCCGCAGGTAAGCGGCCCGTTCCTGCCATCGAATGTAGGCGCACCCAGCGCAGCGTATCCCACCGGCTCAAGCGGTGGGCAGCCTGTGCCCAGCAGTACGGGAGGAGCAAAGAAGTGAGCAGTAGAAGTACAATTCGGAAAATCGTGGTTCTGGCAACGCTAGGCGCTTGTGCCACGGTTGGGGCCTGGGCTCAGGCTGCACCCAAGGTGCAGCCGGGAGACGTTATCCCCAATCAAAAGCCTTCGATCCTTGACCACGTAGGGCTTGATCAACGCCTGAACCAGCAGATCCCGCTTGATGCAACATTCGTAGATGAGCACGGCCAGCCAGTTCAGTTGCAACAGTATTTTGGCTCCAAGCCGGTCATCATGATGCTGGTATATTACACGTGCCCCATGCTGTGCACGCAGGTGTTGAACGGCTTTACCGGCGCGATGAATGGAATTGTCCGCTTTAATATCGGGCGCGAGTTCAACGTTGTGACCGTCAGCATTGATCCCCGTGAAACGCCGCAAGATGCCATGGATGCCAAGAAGAAATATTTGCAGCGTTATCGCCGCCCGGAGGCCGATGCAGGCTGGCATTTCCTGACCGGCAAAAAAGACCAGATTGATGCACTGGCCCAGGCTGTAGGTTTCCGCTACGCGTGGGACCCGGAGATCAAGCAATATGCTCATGCCAGCGGCATCATACTGCTCACGCCGCAAGGCCGCGTGGCCCAGTACTATTACGGAATTGAATACGCCCCGCGTGATATTCAACTGGGATTGGTTGAGGCTTCCAAGGGAAAGATTGGTAACGTGGTGGACGAGGTATTGCTCTTTTGTTACCACTACGATCCCCGGCAGGGAAGATATGGGGCCACGATTTTCAATGTTTTGCGCCTGACCGCGCTGACTGCGGTGCTGGCGCTGGGCGGTTTTATGTTCTTCATGTTTCGCCGCGATTCGCGTGGTGCTAATGCGGGTCGCATAACCAGGACAGCGCACTAGATGAAATTGAACTTCCCAATTTTCCCGGATCAGGCCTCGAGCATGGCGTGGCATGTGGACGCGCTCTACCTTTTTCTGGTGTTGCTCACGACCTTTTTCTCCGTACTCATTGCCGTCCTCATCCTGTACTTTGCCATCAAGTACAGGCGGAGACCGGGGCACGTCGCGCAGCAGATCCACGGGTCCACTTTGCTCGAAATCGTCTGGACCGTAATTCCGCTCGGCATTTCCATGGTGATCTTTGTATGGGGCGCCGCCCTTTACTACCACATGGAGCGCCCGCCGTCCAATGCGCTTGAAATCTATGGCGTGGGCAAGCAGTGGATGTGGAAGTTCCAACATCCCGGCGGCCAGCGTGAAATCAATACGCTGCACGTTCCTACCGGACGCGACGTAAAAGTCACCCTGATCTCGCAGGACGTGATTCACAGCTTCTTTGTGCCGGCCTTCCGCGTGAAGCAGGATGTGTTGCCGAACCGCTACGTCTTTACCTGGTTCAGGCCGACAGTTCCTGGAACATATCACCTGTTTTGCTCGCAATACTGCGGCACCAAGCACTCCGGCATGGTCGGCTCTGTGATTGTGATGACGCCGGAAGATTACGCCAATTGGCTGGCTAGCGGAAAAGCTGAAGGTTCACTGGCTTCACTGGGTGAAAAAGCCTTCCAGCAATATGGCTGCACTACCTGCCATCGCCCTGATTCCGGCGCGCGCGGGCCGAATCTTGAAGGACTGTACGGCCGTCCCGTCCGGCTGACGGACAATCGCGTGGTGCTCGCCGATGATAATTACATTCGTGAGTCAATCCTTGAACCAAACGCCAAGGTCGTATCCGGCTTCCAGTCCATCATGCCAACGTTTCGCGGCGTGGTGAGCGAGGATGAGATCATGGCAATTACCGAGTACATCAAACACCTGGCCCCGCAGGAATCGAACCCGTTGAACAACCGCACCACACCCACGCAGATCCGTGACAGTGAAGTGCCGAATATTCAACAGCAAAACAAGGAACAGAACGAGCAGCAACAGCAACAAAGCCCGCAGGGAACCAGGCCTGCAAACCCATCAGGGAAGAAACCATGAGTACCGCGACCACAACGCCGGTCCCCGTAATGCCGGCAAGACATTTCCTGAACGACAATTACGGAATCAGATCGTGGCTGCTGACGAAAGACCATAAGCGGATCGCGATCCTGTATCTGCTTTCTATTACGGTCTTCTTTTTTATCGGCGGTATATTTGCCGCGTTGATCCGCCTGCACCTGCTCACGCCGAACGGCGAACTGTTCTCGGCTGACACCTACAATCGCCTGTTCACGATGCACGGCGTGAACATGATTTTCTTTTTCCTGATTCCGTCTGTGCCCGCGGTGATTGGCAATTTCGTGCTCCCGATCATGGTCGGCACCAAAGACCTGGCCTTCCCCAAGATCAACCTGCTCAGTTGGTACCTGTATATTGGCGGCGCAACATTCTCCGTGCTCGCCATGGTCAGCGGTGGCGTTGACACCGGCTGGACATTCTATGCGCCCCTAAGCTCCGGCTATCTGCGGGGCCATGTGATCCTCATGGCGGTCGGCATTCTGATCGTCGGCTTCTCTTCTATTTTTACCGGGCTTAATTTTATTGTTACCGTGCACCGGATGCGCGCTCCGGGCATGACTTGGGGACGCCTGCCGCTCTTTGTTTGGTCGAACTATGCGGCCAGCCTGATCATGGTTTTGGGCACGCCGGTCATTGCGATTACGCTTACCTTGCTGGCGCTGGAGCGCGGCTTCCATATCGGAATCTTCGATCCCAAGCTGGGCGGCGATCCTGTGCTCTTCCAGCACATGTTCTGGTTCTACTCGCACCCGGCGGTTTACATCATGATTCTGCCCGGCATGGGCGTAATCAGCGAAATTGTTCCTTGCTTCTCTCGCAAGCGCATTTTCGGCTACGCTTTTGTGGCGTTTTCCAGTATCGCCATCGCTGTTTTCGGCTTTGTGGTTTGGGCGCACCACATGTTTGTGGCCGGGATTTCGGTGTATTCCGCGCTGGTCTTTTCGCTGCTCAGCTACGCGGTGGCCATCCCATCAGCGGTCAAGGTCTTTAACTGGACAGCCACCATGTACAAAGGATCAGTCCAGATGGATACGCCCATGCTTTATGCCATGGCGTTCATCGGGCTGTTTACCATCGGCGGCTTGACGGGACTCTTCCTGGCTGCGCTTGGGCTTGATATTCATATTCACGACACCTATTTTGTCGTGGCGCACTTCCATTACGTGATGGTGGGAGGCATGGTTACGGCCTATATGGGAGGACTCCATTTCTGGTGGCCTAAAATGACAGGCCGAATGTATCCGGAAGTCCCGGCCAAGCTGGCTGCCCTGATTACCTTTATTGGTTTCAACCTTACGTTCTTCCCGCAGTTCATCTTGGGTTACATGGGCATGCCGCGCCGTTATTGGGCGTATCCCCCGGAATTCCAGGTGCTGAATGTGCTCTCAACGGCAGGCGCTTCAATCCTTTCAGTAGGATTCATTCTGCCGCTGTTTTATTTCCTCTGGTCATTGAAATATGGCGAGATCGCGGGCAACAATCCGTGGAAGGCCACCGGCCTGGAGTGGGAAACAACTTCACCGCCACCTACGCATAATTTCCATGAGATTCCAATCGTGACCAAGGATCCTTACGCCTACGGAGAAGAAGAGGAGGAGGTTCCCGTTGTCCACTAGCCAGACAACCACCACCGAGCATCATCCGGCGCTGGCGCACCAGTTTGATTCAATGGAGCAGCAGCAGGACGCTTCCACCTTCGGTATGTGGGTCTTCCTGCTTACGGAAATCATGATGTTTGGCGGGTTGTTTACCGCTTACCTGATTTACCGCATCAAGTACTACCCGGCCTTTGTGGCGGGCAGCACCAGCATCAGCGTGAGTTGGGGCTTTGCTAATACGCTGGTGCTCATCGGCAGCAGCTTCACCATGGCGATGGCGGTATGGTCAGCCCAAACCAGCAGGCGCAGATTACAAATCTGGTGCTTGATTGGCACCATGATTCTGGGAACAGTCTTCTTGGGCATTAAGGGCAAGGAATATTACGACAAGTATGATGAGTGCCACATCCCCGGCCTCGGCCACCAAATAATTGGCAAGCCCTTCAACACCACTGGTGGCTGCAGCGCAACCAATAAAGATCTGGGGAACATTTCCAAGGAGATCAGGGAACGCGCCCAGAATGATCACGAAGAAGTCTCGGAAGAATCGGCGAACCAGACGGCGGACCAGACCCAGATTTTCTTCTCCTTCTACTTCGCCATGACCGGGTTGCACGCCTTCCACATGATCATTGGCTTGGGCTTGCTTACATGGCTGCTAATACGCGCAACCCGCGGCCACTTTGACAGCCAGTACTATACGCCCATGGAACTGGGTGGCCTCTACTGGCACTTTGTCGATATTGTCTGGATTTTCCTGTTCCCGTTGCTGTATTTGATAAGCCGCCATAAAGGCGGGATCTGAGGACCTTTGAGAATCGATCATGTCTGACCATTCACATTCGCACCCAACGCCTGGGCTTTATTTGGTGATTTTTATCGCGCTGGTCATCGGCACGGTCGCCACATGGGGCATCGCTTTTGTTGACTTGGGGGTATGGAATCCCGTGATTGCGCTCGCCATCGCGGTGACGAAAGCCACCCTGGTGGTCCTTTTCTTCATGCACATTTACTACAGCAGCAAACTCACCAAAATCACCATCTCAGCCGGCATTTTCTGGCTGATGATTATGATCACCATGAGTCTCAGCGATTACCTGACGCGCACGTTTCTGCCGCAGTAGTTTCTTTGTCCCGAGCAAAGCGAGGGAATCCTACAATCACCGAAAAAGTTCAAGGCTTCTCGCGATCCGAGAAGCCTTGTTTATTTATATTGTTCAGATATCTGGAGAGCGTCGCGATGGTATGGATCTCTCGCTTCGCTCGAGATTGCAGATGGAAGCCGCTGCGGAAGAGAAATATTACTTCGTCAGCAGCTCTTCCAGAAAATCCAGCGCCCGTGGATCATGGCTTTGGCCCAGCCAGAAAATCGCCTGCTTACGCACGGCAGGGTTCTTATTGGTCTTGGCAAGCTGGATGAGACGCGGAACAGCCTGGTCATCATGCATCTGGCTCAGCGCGAAGACTGCTTTCTTTTTTACTTCTGTATCAGGATCGTTCTCAATGGCATCAGTAATCTGCGCAGCTTCTTTCCTGCTGCCAATCTGCGCCAGCCAGAAAATGGCCTGTCCGCGGACATGTGGGCTTTGGTCGTGGCGCGCCATATCAATGAGGTCCTTCAGCGCCTCGGGATCTTTGCTCTGTGAGAAAGCAAATGTGCCCTTCGCTCGCATGCTGTCATCGGGATCTTCTTTCACGTACTTGTGCAGTAGCTCCACGCCCTTCTTGCCCCGCTCCACACCCAGCCAGAAAGCAACATTTTCCCGCAAGGATTCGCGCTGGCCGGGCTGGATCAGCTTCTCCAGTGCCGCATCGGCTGCAGGCGTGTCATGCATGGCGATGGCCATGACTGCCTGGTGCGTGGTCTTTTTTTCATAAGAATCGCCGGTATCCGGGGCCAGAGCAAGGCCGGTGAGCAGATCAACGCTTTGCTCCGGCTTCACGTCCTCCAGCCAATAGAGAGGAAGGTTGGCAAACTCCAGGGCGCAATCCGCGCTGTAAACGCGCACTTTGCCAATCTGTCCGCCGGTGGCGCGCAGAAACACAAAAGCGTAAGGCAGCGGCTCCGGCTGTGAGCAATTGGAGACCGTCCCGTTAAACGACCCGCCGTTCTCTGATTCCATGCGGCAGCCCATGCAGCACTTATCACTGTTCTTGAACTGATCGACCGAATCGAAGCAGCACAGCGTCCGTTCTTTTGCCGCAGTGGGAATGCGGTAGCCGATCCAGAGCGGCCCAGCCTGCTTCTGCACCAGGCCATCCACTGCTGCTTTCAAGCTGCTCCCCGCAGAAAGCTCCTGCAGTTTCGCGTTGGAGACTTTGGGTTTTTGCGCGGCGGCAATCGCAGCGCTCACAACCAGCATTGCAATCGCAATCAGAGATTTTGTGGCTTTCACGGCGGCCTCCTTATTTATTCAGGATCTCCATCATGTAGTCCGAAATTTCCGGAGAGTTCATCAGAGACATCTTCGCAATCAGCGCTCTCTTCAGCTCCGGGTTGGTCTCTTTGCGGGCCAGCGCAACCATCTCTTTGCCAGCGCCGTGGAGAAACAGCGCGTTGATGACCTTCTTCTTCATGGAGACATCGGTCCGTGTGCTGTACAGATTGGTCAAGGCGGTCAGGCTTTCTTCGCCGCCTACCAGGCCGAGCGTGTTAATGGCCTTGTCCAGAACTGCCGGGTCTTTCTCTGTCTGCACAATCTCAGCCAATTCATGGGAGCATCCGCAGAGCAGCATTGCACCCACGGCTGCCTCGCGCGTCTCAACATCAGGAGAGTTCTTGTAAAAATCAAGCAGCTCTTGGCGGCCGCCCATCATCCCCAGATAACGAATGGCCTCTTTGCGAAGCTCAGGGTTCTTCTCCGTATGCGCCAGCGACGCAACATCCTCTTTGCAGCCGCACATGAGCCAGGCCTGGAACACCGCCTTCTTCACGCTGGTGTCGCTGGAGGAGTTGTAAATCTCTTTCAATACAGCTCGATTGCGGTTGCCGCTCATGCCAATGTAACGAATCGCGCGCTTCTGCAAGTCCGGCTGATTATTGGCTTTGGCCAGCCCCATGAGGATCTGCTGCGCTTTTGCTGAGTCGCTCTGTGAAAGCACGAACAGCGCCCTGTCTTTCAATTTGGGCGAATAGTTGCCCATGATGATTTTTTCCAGCAGAGGAACGGCCTTTTCCGGATCAGAGTTCATCAAGCTTTGGATAGCGAGCAGCTTAAGCTCTTCGTCGGAAATATTTTGCGGGTCCACGGTGGTGCCGCGCATCTCCTGCTCCAGAGCGCCGGCATCGCGCAGCCAAGTGCTCTTGGGATAACTTCGGCGCAGCTCGCCAATGGTGGTGAGCGCCTGGGCCTTGTTGCCGTTTTTATTCAGGGC
>DASRDW010000280.1:0-2488 GCA_035652415.1 Candidatus Angelobacter sp.
TGTAGCAGAGCGGCAAATAGATCAGGACAAACCAGTGGTGCAAAAAAGGCCATGGCCCTGATGAAGCCCGCGCAAGCACCAAAAGCACACCAATCGCAGCCACATGCACAGCTATATAAAGCAGAGCGCGCGTGTCATTCCGCGCAGCCGCATACAATAGGCATATCAGAATGATGAAATTTGCAATAAAGAGCTTGTCGATTGGCCACAGCGTTCGCGCCCTTGGCGCTTCTTGAGCAGAAGCCATGGTAGGTGGTTGGCTAGGCAAGTTTGTAATGCTTCATGAATAAGTACTCGTACAGGCGATAGGGAAGAATGCTCTTCAGCTTTGGCCCTATCCTCTCTCCCAGCGGCCCCGTGGTATAACGCAAGCGCGGAGAAGGATCATGAATAATGCGTTCAGCCAACCGCGCCACTTCCAAAGGATCATGGCCGTTCTTTTCTTCTTCCTGCATCACGCCAACGCAGCGGTCCACCTGTTCGCGATAGATGCTGCTTTTTTCAGCCTCAGCCGTGTTTCTGCGATTCGTGGGGAACTCAGTCTTAAAATCTCCCGGCTCAATCAGCACCACCCGAATGCCGAATGGCTTTACCTCCATTCTGAGCGCCTCAGTCAGGCCTTCCATAGCGAACTTGCTGGCGCTGTAAAAAGCCTGGAACGGTACCGCCAGCAGCCCTGCTAAAGAACTGATGTTGATAATCACGCCACTTCGTTGTTGTCGCATGATGGGAAGGACTCCTCGACAAACGCGATGAACACCAAAAAAATTTGTATCAAGCTGCGCCATTGCCTCTTGAGAGCTGGTTTCTTCCACAGCGCCCGCAATTCCATTGCCCGCATTATTAATCACTGCGTCGATGCGTCCGCAGCTTCCATAAATCTGTTGCACAGCTTCATTTACTGAGGCATCGTCCGTCACGTCCATGCGTAAGGAATTGAAAGCGCCAACTTTGCCTGCCGAGAGCGAGCGGCTTGCTCCATAGACCGTCATTCCTTTGCCGGCCAGATATTCGCAACAGCTCCGTCCAATTCCTGATGACGCCCCGGTGACAAGAACCACCTTGGTCGTTGTGTTCTGAGTGGCCGCGGAAGTTTCGCGCGAGCTTTGCATGGTGTCGACTGGTGTCATTAGAAATTAATCCGTTCCGCTTTCAGCCTGGGAGATTGCCGGGCGGTTACCATTTGCATAATTCTCAGATAGATGCCGCGCCAACTGTTCCACCGTCGGATAATCCCAAACCACGGTCGGCGAAATTTCACGGTTCAGCCAGTTTTCAAGGTCGCCAGAGAGAGAGACCGCTTGCAGCGAGTCCATACCGTAGTTATCGAACGTCTGTTGGACATCGATTTGCGCGGGATCCATGTTGACGACGCTGGCAATATTCGCAATCAGCCATCGGCGAATGCCCTCCTCTGTAGGAGGTTCGGTAACTGGCGCGGCTTTCCGTTTTTTCAGCATTCAGGGTCCTTGGCTGCTCCTAGGCTGATTTTTGATTGAACTCGGTCTCTGGCTCTTTCTTTTTGGGGAGTTTCACGGCAGAAGCAAGCCCCAGCTTGGCGCACAGCTTGATCATGGATCCGGTGATATCCACCTGCCACCACTCCAGACCATGGATCGCTGAACTGGGGAATGCATGATGGTTGTTGTGCCATGACTCTCCAAAAGTGGGAATAGCAAGTGCCAAATTATTCGTGCTGTAGTCTTTCACCTGGTAGGGCTGGCTGCCAAAAACGTGGCAAATAGAGTTGATGCTCCAGGTTGTATGGTGAACCACCAGCACTCGAATCAAGCCGCCCCATAGAAAACCACGTGCCGCGCCACCCCAACTCATGGTAATCAAACCTTCTGCAGCCGCAGGCAGCAACAAGCCCAGCGCAATCCACAAAAAATATAAGCGATTGAGTTTGAAGATCAGGCGGTCATGCAGCAGATCGCGAACATAGGTTCCCCAATCCGTTAGCTCATGGTTAAAAAGCCATCCCATGTGCGAATGCCAAAGGCCTTTCAGTATCTCCATAGTCCCTTCACCGTGCAAGTGCGGAGAGTGGGGATCGCCATCACGGTCGCTATAAGAATGGTGGCGGCGATGAACGGCCGTCCAGAAGATAACCGGCCCTTGCGCCGCCATGGAACCAGAAATAACCAGCGCAATCTTCAGAATAGGCCTGGCCTGGTAAGCGCGATGGGCAATCAGGCGATGAAAGCCCATGCCTATGCCGAGCACGGTCACGGAGTACATGGCCGCAAACATAATCAGGTCAAGCGGACTGATTCCCCGACGCCAAAACAGCGCGATGCCACCGACAAGCCCAAGATATGGGAGGAGCACTGTGGTCAGCGTGACCCTTCGCTCAAGCCGCCGGGCGCGCTCATTGAGCGGGCGCACGCCGCGAGACGGCGAGTGTTGTTCCGCAGGTGCGACCGCGCCAGAACTGTCCTTAGTTGCCTGCATCGTGACTCCAAAATGCATTTTCGCTGTTTGGGTG
>DASRDW010000281.1:0-16273 GCA_035652415.1 Candidatus Angelobacter sp.
CAATTAGGTCCAGCCAATCCAATGCAGGGTCATCCAGCAGCGAGTTGACAGGTTCAATCACCGGCTCAACGGCCAGAGGAATCCAAAACGAAGGCGGATTGCTCTGTACCCGGTCGCCAAAGAACCCAGGCGGCGCAATGCCTACCACCGTTACCGGCTGCGAATTCATGACAAATCCCGCGCCAATCACCGAGCGGTCTCCCCCAAATTTTTCCTGCCAGGTGCGGAAACTCATCACCGCTACGGGCGAGGAGCCTTTGTTGTCGTCCAGAGGGGACAACATGCGGCCGGCGTAGGCCGGGATTCCGAAGGTCGAGAAGTAATTTCCGGAGACAAACTCACTGCGAAACGACTCTGCCGGTTTATTGCTGCCGGCCCGGCGTGCTCCCACCAGGCTGCCGCCAGCTTGAAACGCGGCTAGTTCCTCAAATCCTGGGGTCTGCTCTTTGAATTGTTTGTATTGTTCAAAGGAGAAAAGGGACCAATTGTCCTGCAGGCCGCCGTTGACGCAGCAATTTTCCTCATTGCCGATTCGTATAAGCTCTTCTGGTTTGGTGACCGGAAGCGACTTCAGCAGCACTGCATGTACCAGCGTAAAAATCGCGGTGGTCGCGCCAATACCGAGCGACAGCGTTAAAACAGCAGTTATCGTAAATCCGGGAGCTTTTCTGAACTGCCGCAACGCATAACGAATGTGTTCCAGAAACTGCATTCAATTCTCCATGAAGGCACTTACCTGTGGGCTGTATAGCCGTTTGAGAGATATATACTTGTTCCAGCGAAAAAGGTTCCTAAAATCTGAACAATTTCTGCAATATTTGGGCCTAAAGGCGGAATTACTGAGATTCGGCGCCAGGAGAAGTGGCGGATGGTCGCCTTAAAAACGTATTAGGTCTTGTGGAAAAGTATTTTTTAGATCGCTGAACACCCTTTGTCGATCGCTAAATCACTCGCTCATCACAGACTTTGAAAGATGGCGGGGACGGTCAACGTTGCGTCCGCAAAGGACTGCTATGTGATAGGCAAGAAACTGGAGTGGTATCACTTCAACCATCGGCTGCAGAAGCACCGGGGCTTCTGGCACGCGCAGGATAGAAGGCGTAATTTTTTCCAACTCTGTATCGCTCTCGCTTACGATTGCGAGCACAGGAATGCCACGCTCAACAAATTCACGGATACTGGTCAGGGTCTTGCCGTAGCGCATCACTGAGTCGGCATCATTGGGGTCTCGTGCCGCCAGCACTACAATCGGCAGGTGTTCATTCACCAGGGCAGTCGGGCCGTGCTTCAATTCGCCGGTCGGATATCCTTCCGCATGAATATAGGAGACCTCTTTGAGCTTGAGCGCGCCTTCCAGAGCAATTGGATAGTCAATGTCGCGCCCCATATAGATGAAGTCTTTATAGTCATATAACCGTTGCGCGAACTCCTGGCAACGTTTGTCGGTTTCCAAGGCTTTTTCAATGAGCGTCGGCAGCAGAGGCAGCGTTTGCAGGGCAGCATCGGTTGCTTCATTGATTGTTGATCGTTCCCGGGCCAGATGCGCGGAGAAAAGAAACAACGCCGTAAGCTGCGTGGTAAAGCTTTTGGTGGCAGCGATGGCCACCTCTTCTCCGGCATGAGTCAGCAAGGTAGCGTCTGCAAGCTGTGTGAGCGGTGTCTCCGGCACGTTGCAAATCGCCAATGAGCATGCACCTTTTTTGCGCGCCACCTGAAGCGCTGTAATGGTATCGATGGTAGTGCCGGATTGTGACGGGAAAATAGTCAATTCATGGGAGGCAACAACAGGATCGCGATAGCAATACTGGCTGGCGAAGTCCACTTCCACATCCAAGCCAACCATTCTCTCCAGCATAAACTCGCCCACAATTCCCGCGTGCCTGCTGGAGCCGCTGGCGGCAATGGTGATCTTGCTGATGTTTCGCAACAGTTCTGAAGAAAATCCCAACTGCGGCAATGAAATGCTTCCATCGCCACCGAGGTTGTCTTCAATCACAGTGCGCACAGCTTCTGGCTGATCGTAGATTTCCTTGATCATGTAATGCGCGAAGCCGTTTTTTCCGTTGCTCATAGTCATATTTCACGTTACTTGTTTCTGTGAATAAAAATGTTTGCTTTACGTGAAATGAATCAGTTTGAGCCAGTTTGTTTTAAGCGGACATCTGTCTGAAGTCTGGTGCAAAAAGCGATTGTCATCCTGTCTTTGAGAGATGTCCGGCAGAGTGCAATGAAATCGAGTGCATACGGCATAATGCGGAGCTACTTACCCCGTGGTGTAATAGCTCCGCATCGCCGCTCTGACGAATTTATGTCGCCAGAAGCTGAACATTCTGATGCGGGGCGTTTGCAGCTGCGGTCCGGGCAGAACTCACTTGAGAGCCCTGCCCATGCGCGAGAACCGCAGTTGACGAGCTTCCGCTAGAAGTTGTACTTCACTGCCAATTGGATCTGCCGCCCCGGGTTTGCAGAGCTGATAAATCCAAAGGTAGGGCCAAGGGTTGCGTTTGGTGCGCCGAAGATCGGCGTGTTGGTGAGGTTGATAAATTCCGCACGCAGCAATAATGCCGAATTTTCTGTTACTGCGAAATGTTTGGAGACGTTGAGATCCACGGTCTTGAGCGATGGCCCGCGGAAAGAGCCTTCGCCGCAGGTCCCAAAGGATCCTGAAGCCGGCAAGCTGACCGCGGCGGGATTCAGGAATTGGATTCCTGTCTGGCCCCCAATCGTAACCACATCTCCACTGCCTGATTGTGAGACGCCGGCCACGCAATCCGGGCGAACGACGCCGGGGCTGTTGGTGTGGGAGGTGTCTTGTCCGGCAGAAGGATTGATGGCGAACCCCGAGTGCAGGGTGAAGCCAGAGCCAACTGTCCAGCCACCCAGGAGCGCTTCAACAATCTGATTAGCATTACCGCCGAACAAGCGTCCCTTGCCGAACGGCAGATCATATGTCACATAGCCATTGAAGAGGCTGGCAACGTCAGCGATGCAGCGCCCGTAATCACCCAGAGCGTTGTAGTTGTTCTGGAAGAAGAATGAGCTGTTGGTCTGGCTAACGGCTCCAGGAAGCTGTTCCTCATCGCCAAACTGCCCAAAATAGCCTAGACCGTTGGAGAGGCACTTAGACCAGGTGTAATTGGCTTGAAAATCAAGGCCATGCCATGCGCGCTGCATGGCAGTGATCTGCAAAGCGTTGTAGCGCTGGATTCCGCTGGAATCATTGAAGCGGATAGTGGGTGAATTGCCTGCGCCGCAGCAATTAATCAAAGATTGAGCAAACGGTCCCGGCGACGGAGGCCCATTAGGATTAAAAAGCAATTGGTTGAAGATAAAAATATCAGACATGTGGTCAATCTTGTTGCCCACATAGCCCACCTGCAGCGAGGTGCTCTTGCCGAATTGCCGCTGGATGCTGAAGTTCCACTGCTGGTCCACTGCCGGACGCAGGTTCGGGTTTGTAAGATGCAGTGTGTTGCTGGCGAGGCAGGCAGGAGAAAGAGCCTGCAGCGCGGCTACCGTGCATGCAGAAGCAGGGAAGTTGCTGAAGCCCTGATCAAGCGTGCTGCCAGGAAGCGCCTGGGCCGAAGGGAAGGTTGCCGTGTGCGCCTCAACAAATGGCGGATTCTGATATGGCAGGTTGTTTATACCGTTCGCTTCCATAAAGCCGGAGATTCCATAGGCGCCGCGAACCACCGTGTTCTTAAGGAAGTCGGGTTGCCAGGCGAATCCCAGCCGCGGCTGGAAGTTTGTAATTCCCTTGTATGTGTTGTATCCAAAGCCGACCTGCGGTGTGCCCGTGACCAGATCAAAATTTACGTCCTGGCCATTGTTCGTATTGCGGGCCGTTGTCAACTCGTAGCGCAATCCAAGATTTAAAGTCAGGTTCCTTTTTGCGCGCCAGTTGTCCTGAACAAATATTCCCCAGAGTGTATTACGCAAATACTTGTTTCCGCCGCCACCATTGCCTTGCAAAACCTGCTGAGGCAGGCCGAGCAGAAAGTCGGCTACAGGATCCCCGCCGGAATTTGCGTTATTGCCCGTAAACTGCCCGTTAAAGAAGAACTGACCAGCCAACCCTGCGTTGCCGGGATAGAGGTCATTCATTATGTAGCGGAATACCTGCCCGCCCGTATGGATCACATGGTTTCCATGCGTCCACGTGACAGAATCTTCAAGTTGTATGGTCGTATCGTGGAATGACTCTGCCAGATCGGCGTTACCAATCGGTCCAGGCTGTATTCCTGATCCGGTGAAGGTAAGCAGAGGCAGGAAGTTAACTGCAACGCCGGCAATCCCGAATGTAGCGGGCAGGTTCTGTCCAGTGGAGTTCTGCACCGATTCAGTGACCGGGAAATATGAGAAACCCGCACGGGCATCGTTTACCAGCGAGGGCGAGAACGTTCTGGTCCAATCAGCTACGGCGTTGGTCAACGGGAAATCGCGCACAAAGTCGCCTAGCAACCCAATCCCGTTTGACTGATTATTGACTACGCTCTGCTGTGAATAGCGTCCCATGATGTGATCTTCATTGGAAGGCACAAAATCAATTTTCAGATCGCCCTGATAGGAATTGGTTTTGAAATTCTGCACGTCATTGGCAAGTTGAGTGGAGGGATAGAGCGGTGAAGTAATGATCGCATTAGCTGCTGCGTTGAATATCCCAGTAGGGATCTGATTGTTGGCGAACGGTGTACGCGTTGCTGGATTCGCGCTGGAAAATGGATTAAAAAGCTGCTGCGCAGGGTTGTTGCAAATTCCTCCTGTGAAGCCGGCAGTGCAGATTGCTGAGAAATCGCCGGTTCTTTCCGCCAGCGAGATGGTCTGCAACTGCGTTGTTGTTGCAGGCTGGGAATAACGCGAAGCTGTAAAGTCGGCAAAGAAGAACAGCTTGTCAGAGACAATTGGCCCACCAACCGTGCCGCCAAAATCATCCCAATGTAATCCAGGGCGATCAATGCCATTGGCATTGTTTAACCAGCTATTGGCATTCCATCCACCGCGGCGCGCAAATTCATAGGCAGAGCCGTGGAATTTGTTTGTGCCTGACTTAAGCGAGACGTTAACAACGCCTCCCAGATAGTTACCGAAATCCGCGGGCGCATTGCCGGTGATGAGATTAAATTCCTGCACCGAGTCCGGCGCGGGAACAAAGCCCACATCATTGTTGTCCGGCTGGTTGTTGTCCATTCCATCCAGAATGAAGTTGTTTTCTTGCTCGCGGGCGCCGTTCACGTACGGACGTCCGGTGCCGAACGTGTTCTGCGCGGCCTGAAATCCAAACAGGTTTGGCGTTACCACACCAGGGGCGGCAATCAGGGTTAGCTGATTCACGTTTCGCGTTGCGAGCGGAATCTCCGTGGTTGCCCGATTGTCTAAGATATTGCCAAGCAAAGTGGTGTCAGTCTGGAGCAGCGGTGCGCTGGCGCTTACTTCCACAGTCTGCGAAACCTCGCCGACTTTCATCTGGAAGCTGACGCGAACAGTCTGATTCAACACGATGCTGAATGGCGGATTGGCCGCGGTCTGAAAGCCTTTGACCTCGGCTTTTACTTCATACCGGCCTATGGGTACGTGAGGGAGATTGAAAGTGCCTGAGTCATTCGTGGTTGTTTCCAGGGTTGTGCCACGGTCCAGATCGTGGGCCGTGACCTTTGCGCCGCTCAACGCAGCGCCGCTGGGATCAACCACCGTGCCTACGATGGCGCCGGTGACTGCCTGCGCATTGAGCTTGCCGGAAGACAAGAAAAGGAGTGAAAGCAGGCAAAATAAAAAGGCACCCGTTACGAGTGCCCTGTGAATGTTTTTTCGCCCATCGTCTGCTGTAATACGGCAGCAGGAGGAGTGGAGACTTCCTTCTAAAACTTGAGAACGCAGCATTCAACCTCCATGGGGTGCGGGCTGTACGGCCTACACGTTCCAGGCACTCGCCTTTCCTGATCGAGTGCGGCTTATTAAACAAGCCTTAGTGTTTATTGAAACGTTTTCATAAACACCGGCGGGGATTCTCGCAGAGTCATTATGGATTGTCAAGATCATGTTAAAAAGAAATTTACACTGCTTAATAGGAAAATTTGTTTGCCAAGAACGAACCGTCCCAAAATGGGAACAACTATAAGCCGGTGCGGCGAAAGAAGTTTCTAGCCGTCTGAAAACCCGGGCTTATGCACGTACGACGTCAGCAGTTTAGCCTGCCATTGAATTTCTGCATTTCGTCCCACACATAATCATGGGCAAACGTGCAGCACCCAGAATGCCTGCCCGGTCCTGCAGCAGTGCGGGAGTTACTTCTGTAGAACGGTGACTGCGTTTTTCCTGCTCACCTGCCCGGAAGACAATCGACCGTTCATGAAGCTCATGGAACATGGCGGGAGAAAACTGGTCCCAGGCCTTTGCCACCCCGCCGCCAATAATGTACATGGGAAGATTGAAAGCGTTGATCAAGTTTGCCAGTGCAATGCCAAGCGCTTTGCCGGCAGCGCTAAAAATCTCAATCGCTGCGGGATCGCCTGCGCTGGCACAGGCATGCACGGATCGTGCACTCAATTCTGGATCTTTTGCGCGAGCCTCGGTCAGGCAAGGAGAGCCGCGATCAGCAGCTTCGCTGGCCATGCGATGAATAGCTCCTGCCGATGCATACTGTTCCAGGCAACCATGATTGCCGCAAGGGCAAGCATTGCCTTCTGGTATCACGGTCATGTGTCCTAGCTCGCCGGCCATGCCCATCACTCCGTGCCAGGGCTTGCCGTTTACCACAAATCCGCCGCCTACCCCGGTACCAAGAGTAATCATGCAAAGATCATTCACTTCTCGTCCTGCGCCAAGCCACTTTTCGCCCAGCGCCGCGCAATTGGCATCGTTTTCCAGGATCACTGTCACGCCAAGCCGGGCTTCAAGGTCTTCACGAGCGGGATAACCATTCCAACCGGGGAAGTTGGCAGCGGAGTGAAGCGTGCCTTTTTGCAGATCGATAATTCCAGGCCAGCCCACGCCAATACCCAAAAATTTGTGCGTGTTAGAAAATTTATGGGAGATAAATTGCACAGCGTCAGTCAGCCTTGAAACCACTGCTTCGCGCCCCTGGCTGACGTGTGTGAGTGTGTCCAGTGAATCCAGGATTTTGCCTTTATCATCTACCGCGGCAATGCGCAGGTTGGTCCCGCCCAGGTCCACTCCAATGGTAAAGTTATCCACTTTTCACCTCCCGCGGCCAGAGCACGGGAACGCAAGCCGGTCAACGCCTTATTATAGCGAAACGTTTCAATAAAACAACTGGCAATTTAGGCCAATAATTTATTGAACGCTTTTATTGAAAAAGGTGCGAGAATATCCAGTAAGCACCAGCTCAGGTTTGCTTGGCCTTCTCCAGATTAGGTGACTCATGGCGCAACGTAATCCGAATAAAACCACAGTAACGATCCGTGACGTTGCCAAAACAAGCGGTTTTTCCGCAAGCACGGTTTCCATTGTGCTCAATAATGCCCCGCTTGCTCGCTATATTCCCCCACAGACTAAGGCACGCATTCAAAAGGCGGCAAAGAACCTGGGCTATCGACCTAATGTCTTTGCCAAATCGCTGCGCAGCAAGCGCAACCACACCGTGGGCGTAATGGTTTT
Organism: Candidatus Angelobacter sp.; assembly: GCA_035652415.1. Classification (GTDB taxonomy): domain Bacteria; phylum Acidobacteriota; class Terriglobia; order Terriglobales; family Acidobacteriaceae; genus Angelobacter. The sequence continues at coordinate 7,615 of DASRDW010000281.1, forward strand.
TGATATTACCGATCCGTACTGTACGCCGATTCTCCGTGGCATTGAAAACTGCCTCTATCAGGCCTCCTACTTGCCGATTCTTGCCGACGCCCATAATGAGCGCGGCCGTTTTGAACGTTATCTTGAAATGCTGCTGGAGCGCAGGATTGAAGGCCTGATTGTTCTGGCCAACTGGCTTTACCTTGACATCAATTTATTGGCGGATATTGAACGGGGCAAGATACCGACTGTGATTATTGGGCGCGAACTGGAATCAGATGCCACCAGCTCTGTGATTGTGGATGATGAAGCCGGCGCTTATTCCGCCGTCTCGCACCTTTATGGACTAGGCCATCGCAAAATTGCTTTTGTTCGCGGACCCAAAGCCCTTTCCAGCAGCAAGGCGCGCTGGCGCGGAGTGCAGCGATTCGCCAAAGACACCGGCCTGGAACTAGACCCGCGCCTGATTGTGGACTTGCCTGACCAGCGCAATCCTAACGTAGGTGTGGATGATGGCTTCCGCATGACTGAAGAGTTGCTCAAGCGTGAACGACAATTCACTGCTCTGATGGCCTATGACGACATGACTGCCTTCGGCGCACTGCGGGCTTTGGCTCGCGCCGGCATAAAAGTTCCTGGCAACTGCTCAGTTGTGGGGTTTGACGACATCAATCCATCGCAACTCTTTGTTCCTGCTCTTACCACGGTACGCCAGCCGATGGAAGCCATGGGCACAGCCGCTGTCACGATTGTGAACGATGCAATTACGGCCGCCGCAGAGAACCGTACGCTGGGCGCTATTCATCGCAAGCTTGCGGCGGAGTTGGTAATCCGGGATTCTACGCGCGCCATCCCTTAAATATTTGGCGGTTATTTTGCACCTGTAGGCGATGCTGCGCGCTGAAGAGCAAAGCCGCGTTGCGCGATCCCCGGCAAAGTCACCGGCAAATGCCCGGCAGGCGCAATTTGTCCGAACAGCACCTTCACCACGCCAATCTCAGAGCTGGTTGAATTTGAGTACGTGCAAAGATAGTTTTCAATGTTGGGAAAGCTTTGCGCCACGTAGGGATTGCCCATTGCAACCACAACAGTCTTGTGGCCGGCTTGTTCCAAAATATTTCTTAACAACTCCCCGGTTGCTTCCTCCAGGCCAATGCTGTTCACCATCTGCCCGTTGACCATCACCTGCTTGGCTGGTGTAGGGACAATGTAAGCTGCCACTATTACCTTGCCGGCGTCCTTCACGGCTTGCAGAATCTCACTGCTCATAACGTTGGCTATGGTCTTATCTACGTAGAAAACTGTAGCGTCAGCCCGCCGCTGCTTGAGCGCTTTCTCAAACGCTCGTCCCCAGTTGCCATGAATAGTATCTGTGATAATTACTGAAACCACCTGAACGCTCGGTTTTACCTGTGCCTGGAATGTTTCACTCTCCGTCGGTGGAAGCGGCAAGAGAAGCAAGGGCAGTACCTGACGATTATCTCGGACCAGCGTAATTGCATCTTCAGCAACCTTTTGGGCGAACTCCACGTTTTCCGATTTGTCTAAAAGGTGGGAAAGCTGATCCAGATCAACCAATCGCGCGCGCTGCAAGCCTACAGAAGCCTTCATCTCCAGGATCTTGCGCACGGAATCATCAATACGCAATTCCGGGATTTCACCGCGCTTCACTGCGGCGATAATCCCCTGGAATGCTCCATCAAGATCAGTTGGCCATAAGATAACGTCATCACCGGCTTTCACTGCGTCCACCGCCGCGCGTGCTGTGGGGCTTACCGGTCCGGGTGGATAAATGCTCGTCAGTCCACGCATTTCGAGAGCATCGGTCACAACCACGCCTTGAAAGCCCAGTTGCTGCCGTAACACATCTGTTACCACCCGAGATGAAATTGTGGCGACTTTGTTCGGGGCGCTCTCCAGCGCTGGAACCGCCAAATGCGCCACCATCACCGCTGGTACCCCAGCAGAAATAGCTTCGCGGAATGGTGGGAGTTCAATGGTTTGCAGGTGCTGTAGGTTCCCTTCCACTCTGGTCACGCCCAGGTGGGAATCTGTGCTGGTGTCCCCGTGGCCGGGAAAATGTTTTGCCGTTGTCAACAATCCGCGTTCAGTCGCTCCCTTGATATAGGCCGAAACCATCTTGCCCACCATCACAGGATCTTCCCCAAAGGAGCGCGTGTTGATGATTGGATTATCTGGATTGCTGTTCACATCGGCGACTGGAAAAAAGTTCCATTGGATGCCAACGGCGCGGGCTTCTTCCGCGACGATGGCACCGTATCGCTCCGCCCGCGCAGGATCACCTACCGCTCCAAACGCCATGGCATCTGGAAATGCCAATGTGCCGCTGACGCGCGACTCCAGCCCGCGTTCAAAGTCGGCGGCAATTAGCAATGGCAATTTGGAATCCTTTTGTAGCTGGTTTGCGACGACCGCCACTTCCAGAGGACCGTTCTTGAGCAGAACTGGCCCGTCTGTGTGCACCGTGAGCGTTACTGATCCAAGATGATATTTCTGCATCTGCTCGCGGAACTGCTGGTAGGTGGATGAATCAAAATTCTGAAAGTCAGTGAAATAACGGACATTCAGCATTTGTCCGACTTTTTCTTCCAACGAGAGATGCTTGAGTGTTCGCTCCACCCATCGCTTCCCTTCGGCGGAAAGATGAACTGGTTCGGCCTTGGCGAAATCGTGTTGCGCATTCGCGGGCACAGCGCTTAAACAGGCGCAAATCATTGCAATCAAAAATTTCAGCATAAGGAAAGTTCAAGATATCAAAGACGAACCATTTTTGCTTGCCAGGAAAAAACGGAGACGAATGTTTTAAACACCCGTCTCCGCGGTTCAGGCAGAGATGGTTAGTTACATCGCTGCGTTCTCCTCTACCTGAATGCTTCAAACGTTTGCGAGAACTGGAAATCGGCTGGATAATTCCGCTGCACATGGGTGAAGTAAATCTCTGACAACTTCCTCTTCATTGCGATGATCTCCTTGCGGATCAAAGCCGATGCCGGCAGTAGAGCCGGTTTTGATTTTTGAAGCCGCCCTCACATTCAAGAGGGGCAGGAGGTGAATGACTTCCACGGGAAGGAAGTTCCGGCGGCGAAGTCCATCCGCATCGCATCGGATGCACCATAATACAGTTAACGAACCGATTCAATAACTAAATTCAATCGATTTAGTAAAGTTCAGCAAAATCAATATAATCCCATTGTGGAACCTGGATACCGAAGGCGGCCCGCTGGTCCGGCACATGGTCTTGGGTATACTTTTTGACGAAATGCTGACGCATCGCTCATGAAAATCGCAATCACAGCATCCAGCCTTCTTACCCCAATTGAAGTGGTGGAACAGCCGGTACTCGTGGTGGAAGACGGCCGGATTGCCGCAGTTGGTCCACGCTCACAGCTTCCATTACCGGAGAATGCGCGTCATTACGATTTTCCAAATGCAATCCTTGCTCCCGGCTTCATTGATATCCACATTCACGGCGGCAGCGGTCATGATGTGATGGAGATTGATGGATCTGCTCTTGCCGCCATTGAGCGCGGCATGTTGAAACATGGCGTAACCAGTTATCTGGCCACTACCGTGACCGCACCACTGCCTGCAACACTAAAATCGCTGGAGCACCTTGGGGCCGCTGCGCATACGAAATCCAATGAAGCCAAGTCGTGCTTGCTGGGCATTCATCTGGAAGGCCCCTTCATCAGCCACGCAAAACGTGGAGTTCATCCGCCGAAGAATTTGCTGCGTCCTTCGCCGGAGCTGCTGCGGCAATTTCATGAAGCTTCAGGCGGAGCCATCCGCATATTGACGATTGCACCGGAATTAGAGGGAAGTTTGGAGACGATTGCGGAGGCATCGCAACTCGGCATTCGCTCAAGCGTGGGCCACTCCAACGCAACTTTTGCGGAGGCGAATGCCGGAATTCAAGCCGGTGCTCGCCACGCAACGCATACATTCAACGCCATGCGACCCCTTGACCATCGTGAACCGGGAATCCTGGGCGCTGTGCTGAGTGATGATAGCGTAACCGCTGACTTGATCGCAGATGGCGTGCACGTGGCACCCAGCATGGTCAAGCTCTTCTTGTCTGCCAAAGGAACCGAACGCGCCATCCTGATAACGGACGCTATCAGCGCTACAGATATGCCTGCCGGCAAATATAAGCTTGGAGAGTTTGTGGTGGAAGTCAAAGGCAGCCGCTGTGAACTGGAGGGCAAGCTTGCCGGCAGTGTCCTTACGCTGGATCGCGCAGTACGCAACGTGATGCTCTATGCATCTCTGACGCTACAGAATTCGGTGCGCCTGGTCACGCTCAATCCTGCGCGACTGCTCGGCATCACTGAAACCCGCGGAATGCTTGCCCCCGGACGCATTGCAGATGTGGTTGTGCTTACCCCATTAGGCGAAGTGATTACAACGATGGCGGCAGGAAAATTTCCCGGCTAAAAGAGTATTGAGGAGAAATCGATGTACCAAAGATGTGCTGGTTTGTTTCTGGCTTGTCTTTTTACAGCCACTTCGCTTTGCGCAGAGAGCAAACATCAGCACCGCGCGAGCGCGCGCCCATTCCACGTTGTTGGTTATTTCACTGAAGATGGCGCCAAAACAGGCCACTATACCGTGAAGGACATTGAGAGCAGCGGCGCTGCCAGGCTTCTTACTCAGATTGATTATGCCTTTGGCAAGGTAGTAAACAACCACTGTGAAATTGCGAATCGCGCAGTGGCCCTTGACCAGACCTATGATGCAGCTTCCAGCGTGGATGGCACCGCAGATCCTGCCGGTGATAACAAGCTTCGCGGAACGTTCCATCAACTGCAGGAACTCAAGCACCTGCATCCTGATCTAAAAGTGCTGCTCTCTCTGGGCGGATGGGGACAAAGCGGCGGCTTTTCGGGCGCCGCGCGACCTGAAAACCTGCATGAATTTGTACGCTCATGCGTGGACCTGTTCGTAAAAGGCCAATTTGCAGATGGCATCATTGAGCCAGGAATTTTTGACGGGATCGATATCGATTGGGAATACCCGGTGAACGGAGGAGTCGAGCCCGGGCAGCCGGAGGACAAGGCAAACTTCACAGCGATGATGGCTGAATTTCGCCGCCAGTTGGATGCAGTAAAGCCTAACCTGCTGCTGACGGCTGCCTTACCGGCAGAAGAAGAGTATTACGGCAATTTTGAACTTAAAAAGATCGGGCCTTATGTCGATTTTCTATCGATCATGGCGTACGACCTGCACTGGAACTCAGTGCCGCTCACTGCATTCCACAGCGCGCTCTTTCGCGATCCTGAAAACAAGACAGATCCCAAGCTGCACAACCGTTACGGCGACTATGCGGTCAGAGGATTTCTACACGCAAAAGTGCCCGCGAGCAAAATTGTCTTTGGAGTTCCCTTTTATGGCAAGGGTTGGGCAGGAGTGGAAGATGAGAACCATGGTCTTTACCAGAAAGCGCAAGGCGAGGCCACCAGGCCGGGAAGCTATCGTGATCTTAAGCAGCTACCGGACAGCGCTGACCGCCATTATTTCTCTAAGCCGGTGAGTTGCACGCTTTGGGACGATCACACGTTCTGGAGCTATGACTGCCCTGAATCGATGCGGGTAAAAATCAATTACATTCACCGTCGCCATCTTGGAGGTGTTATGTTCTGGGAACTCAGCCATGACACTTCTGACAGCGAGCTGCTGCATATTCTGGCAGGAAAATAAAAAACCAATCCTGAGCAGCGCTGCAATCACACAGAGTTTGGCGATGCTGATTCAGCTTGCTGATTGCATGGCTGAGAGCCGAGATCGGTTTCTGCCTGGTAATTAGCAGGCGAAACGTTTTGAGCTGGAAGTGTTAGCAGCAAAGGTGGATCAAAAGCTGAGGGCGGCCTGAGCTCAAGATCAGTGACGCCCTGGAAAGAGTTTCGGCAAATGTGAATGCGTTGTCCCCCAGCCCGCATGGCGCTTCGATAATCAAAGTAAACAGAAGTGCCGAGTGCATCTTTCAATCCGACGGCAAATAAATAGAAATCTCCTTCAGGAAGCTTTTCCAAGCAATAAGCGCCGCAATCTTTTATCAAGGTGCAAGCAGCGGGCCGACCTTGAGGGATTCTGGTTGTGAACAAGCCTATGGCAACATGCCCATGAAAATCGACCGGTGAAGTGACGACTCCGGAGAGAGACATGCCAACCCGAACTCGCCTGCGTTCTTGCGCGTTCGACTGAGAATAAACAGTTGGCCGGGTGCGGCCACGGGTGAGTTTGCGAAATTGCATTGGCGAGTGGCCCAGCACGTCGGCAAAGCGGCGTGTAAACGTGCCAACGCTCTGGTATCCAACCTCATAGCAAATGTCGATGACCTTCTTTTGCGTCTCGGTCAACATGCGCTTTGCTGCGTCAAGCCGGAGGGCGTAAAAAAATTGCAGCGGAGGCACTCCGGTGACTTGACGGAAAGTGCGATTGAAATGCCAGGGGCTGGCAAACCCGATCCTTGCCAATTCCTGAAGCGTCATAGGCCGGTCAAGCTGGTTCTGCATGGCTGCTATCACGCGCTGCACTGATTCACAGTGTGAGCGCAGAGTAGCGTCCCGCATGACTGGATAGCCCATACTCATGTACCTCCTTACTGATGTGTTTTCCCGGCTTACTCGTGAACAGAAAAAGCCGGTTCGGCAAATGCCGCAAGAGCATCCAGCAGCTTTGCCGGAATCGCCGCAGGAAACAGCCGCTCTCCCTGCCGCTGCATGCAGGCGATTTCCTGTTCGCCGCGACCAACGAGCTCTTCTTGCTCGCCGTCGCGCCAATATTCAAAGCGCATAGCAATCCGGTTTTGTGCGATTGCGGATAGAAACATCCGGATAATTACCTGATCAAATGGGCGCAACTCGCCCAGATATTGGCATGAACACTCCAGCGTAATCAGCGCAAAGCCGTGCTCAAATTGTACGAGGATTTCAGGAACATACTCGCGCAGAAACATCTCGCGCGCCTGCCCTTGCCAGCGCAGATGATTCACGTAATAAACGTTTCCCACCAGGCTAGTTTCTTCAAACCCGACGGTGTGCCGATATTCATACGCTCGCATGATTTGCTCTTATGACAAATGCAAAGGCGAAAGGCGCCGGTGCTTCTTCAACGCACGTTTGGAAAGTAGCAGCCCTGAATTCTCCCGCTGAAAAAATCGTCCAGCCATCTGGAAAGCAGGAGCTAAGAGTTGCGGACTGATCCAAACAGGCACCTGCCTTCCTCAAGGCTTCTTTCAGGCTCCATATCTGGGTTGCTGCATCGTCTAAGGAAGACTTGGAGGTATCGGCTAATGCTTGTGCAAGGGCAAATTCCTGAGCGCCCAGCAATTGCTCCCAACTTTCTAAGTTGCGATTGGTGATTGTTTCCAAATCACACCCGGCTGCTGCCGCGTCATCTATTGAAAATAATAATGTCGTCTTCGCGGAGTGTGATAATGAAACACAGGGCGCAGAATCACCAGCGCCTGTGATGATCGGCTTTCCATCAGGCCGATGCGTGAGTTTGGCTCCTGGACCGAATATTTCATGGACTAAACTTTCTGTCGTGCAGACGCATCGCTTTTCTGGCGCAAGACCAATCTTGATCTCTTTATCAGCAAAAATCGCGCCGAGCTTCCTTTCCAAATACGGCACAAGTAAAGCGGATGGCCAAGGGGACTTGTCTTGAATTGGCGCTACAGCATGAAGGTGCAGGCCCTGCCATTCTTCACAGAGTTTTCCTTCTGCATCTTCAATGCGCAAGTCATAGATAAAATCGTCGCCATCATTGCTCCGCTCGACCGCATGGACGATAGATGCTCCGAGCGTCCATTCAACTTCAGTGACAACGCGGTCAATTCCGACGGGCAAAATAGTTTTATGAGGGATGCAAGCTTGAATGGAATGGAGAGCTGCATCGCGAGACGCGGAATCACCGAGCACAAGCTCAGGCGGCAGATGCCGGGCGAACCAGGGAGCATCCGATGGAGCAGAGAGCTTGGCAATGCTTTTGCGAGAATGCAAAAAGTCGTAACCTTCCACTCGGCGGAACCTTCCCTGATGAAAAAGAATCTTTCCGTACAAATTCTTGGCGCTAAGGGCAGCAGGAGCTTGCGTATGCGGCAAGGCTGAGTTGTCGCCGATGCTTTGTTTTTCTTCAAAAATGCATTCGCCGCTAAAATGATCGATTTTGAAACCCGTGCTGGAGCATCGGATTACCACGGAAACAGTGCCCGGCTTTCGACGCAATGCCGCTATGCGGAGGGTAAGCGGCTGGTCGGGAGGAATGACAATTGGATGTTCAAAACGTAAATTGTGAAATTCAGGCAGAAGCTCTGATTGTTCCAGGATTCTAGCGACTTGCGCCATGGCTTCCATTCCCATCACCGCGGGCAGAATTTGTTCATCTTGAAAAGCATGTTCCACAACGTACGGATCAGAATTAGCCCCAAGCTCAGCTTCAGTGATTAGCTCAATCCCAGGATGATGAACGCGAGGATTTTCCAGAAAGCGCAGCAAAGGGAGTTCAGGCTGGTGAAATTTGAGCGTCGGCAAACTGCCGAATCGCCCAGTAACAATCGTGGACGCAGGTGCGCCTTTCCAATTGAGCGTTGTTTCTAGATGTTCAAGCGCATCATCCAATGGAATGGGTGTTATGCCCTGGCGAACCAGCGAGTCGA
>DASRDW010000282.1:0-24631 GCA_035652415.1 Candidatus Angelobacter sp.
GTGCAGGTGATCTACAACATTTTCGACCAGGCTCCCGAAGATGAGCTCTTCCCTGCCTGCCGCGAGCTCAACATTGGAGTGATTGCGCGTGTCCCCCTCGATGAAGGCAGCTTGAGCGGTACGTTCACCGCCGAAACAAAATTCCCGGAAAAGGACTGGCGATCGGGATACTTCAATCCAGAGAACCTTCGCCTTACCCTGGAACGCATTGAGAAGCTGAAGGCGCTGCTTCCCGATTCGATGAGCTTGCTCGAGATGGCGATTCGCTACATCCTCTCGAACCCAACGGTGAGCACGACCATTGTGGGAATGCGGCGCGCCCAGCACGTGCGCCAGAACCTGGCGCTGAGCGATGCCGGAGCGCTTCCACCGGAGCTGCTGACGAAGTTGAAAGCACATCGCTGGGACCGCAAACCCAATCCATCGTCAGACTGAAGCTGGGCCTGAATGACAAAGACTTCCAGCCTCCGTTTGATGATTGCCGCCAGCAGTGCCCTCTTTCTCTATGGGACCATTGCCCCCATGCTGGGCACTTTACTGCCTGATCTTTCCACCCGCTTTCACATGACTCCCAGCCAGAATGGCGATATCGCCGCCGTGCAGGCGCTGGGATTGGTGCTGGCTTCGATGATTGCCGGACCTCTGATTGATAGCCGGGGAAAGAAAGCCGGGTTTCTGGCGGGAACGACCCTGATTGTTGTCTCTCTCTTCACTCTTCCCAATGCCACCGGATGGAAGCTCATCATGGGCTCTATGTTCATTCTGGGAATAGGCGGCGGCACAATTGTGACCGCAGCGAATACGCTGGTGAGCGACATCGGCGAAGGCAAGCGCGCCGCGATGCTGAGTTTTGCCAACGTATTCTTTGGGGTGGGGGGCCTGGTGACTCCTTTGATTGCCGCCAATATTTTTCACGGCAACGCGATCGGCCTGAGTTATCTGATAGCGGCACTGGCGTTCGGAATGCTCATCATGGACGCGGCTACGCCCATGCCGGCTCCGGTCCAACCCAGCACTTCCGATCTTTCCCAGATTCCACGGCTGCAAGACAAACCACTGCTACTGTTGCTCTCCTTGTTCGTCTTTTTGTACGTTGCCTGTGAAGTAGCATTTTGGAACTGGCTTACCAAGTATCTGGTCAGTGAAGGAATTTCAAAGCCCCTGGCATTGAATATTCTCGCTCTCGGATTCGCCTCGGGAATGCTGGCAGGGCGTCTTATCAGTTCCCGCATTTTGATCAGGTATTCTCCGGTTTCGGTCAGCTTCGTCTGCTCCGGGCTTATGGCGTTAACCACGTACTGGACTTTGCATGTGGGCAATCCCACGGTTGCCTGGTTAAGCGTCTTCTGCGCCGGGGCTGCGATGGGCCCGGTTTATCCCAGCGCGATCGGCATCGTGGGCGACGCTTTTCCTCACAAGTCTGCCACTTGCATGGGCATTGCCATCACCTCCGGATGGCTCGGCGTCGTAGCCAGCTCATGGCTGATTGGCCTGATCGCCGGCAACAACGGAGAACACCTGCGCCTGGCCCTGCTGCTGCTTCCGGTTTTTTCCGTCGTCATGATGGTTATCAATCTTGCCCTGCGTCCCATGCTGGCCCGGGTCCGCGCGCGCCAGCGAATGGTGTATGATGCTCCCGCTCAGCACGTAACCTAAATATTTCTGGAGCTTTTCAACCTATGAAATTTCTTCGTATTCTTTCCATTTTTCTGCTGGCGGCGGTCTGTTCCGCGGCTGACCTGACGGGAAACTGGGCCGTGAAAAAGCCGCTCCTCGACGGCACCTACAATTGGGCATACTTCAACTTAAAGCAGGAAGGTCCCAAGATCACAGGCACCATTCGCACCACCCAGTTTTATTACAAGATTACTGACAGCACCGGCGGGCCGGATGATTTCACCGTAACCGCAAGCATGATGGATGGGAAGAATCCTCGGAAGGTTACGTATAAAGGAAAACTCGTCGGAGATGATGAGTTGCACATCTTTACCGAGCGCCGTGGTGAGACCACCGAAGATATTGCCCATCGTGCGCCGGAAGGCGAGGGCGCAATGCCCGCCCGGGTTGACCCTCCCGCGCTTCACAAGGTTCCAGATAATGGCCTGGCAAAAACTCCACCTATGGGCTGGAACAGTTGGAACAAGTTCGGGCATTCGATTGACGATGCCGCCGTGCGCGGCGTCGCCGATGCCATGGTCAAGAGTGGAATGAAAGATGCCGGTTACGTCTACATCAACATTGATGACACCTGGGAGGGCGAGCGCGACGCGAAAGGCAACATCCAGAGCAATAAGAAATTTCCCGACATGAAGGCGCTCTCCGATTACGTGCACAGCAAGGGGCTCAAATTGGGAATCTATTCTTCCCCCGGCCCCAACACCTGCGCCGGTTATGAAGGCAGCTATGGGCACGAAGAGCAGGATGCCCGCACTTACGCAGCCTGGGGCATTGACTATCTGAAGTATGACTGGTGCGGCGCCCGCATTCTTTACAGCGATGAAGAGATGCAGGCGATTTACCAGAAAATGGGAGACGCGCTGCAAGCAACCGGACGGCCCATTGTCTACAGCCTGTGCCAGTATGGCCGCCAGGAGGTATGGAAGTGGGGAGCCGACGTAGGCGGCAATTTATGGCGCACCACCGGCGATATTCGCGACAACTGGGATTCGATGACGAAGATCGGCTTTGGCCAGGACGAGCACGCCCCTTACGCCAAGCCGGGGCACTGGAACGATCCGGATATGCTTGAGATCGGCAACGGCCACATGAGCGACACCGAGTACAAAACTCACATGAGTTTATGGTCCATGCTTTCGGCGCCGCTGATCGCCGGCAATGATTTGCGCGATATGACGCCGGCCATTCACGATATTCTCACCAACCGCGAGGTCATTGCCATCGATCAGGATAAAGACGGCAAACAGGCGACGCGCGCTTCCAAGTCCGAAGACCAGGAGATCTGGGTGAAGCAGCTTGCCGATGGCGCGCAAGCGGTCGCGCTGTTCAACCGCTCCGATAAAGATGCGAAGATGACAGTCAAATGGGCCGACGTTGGCGTCAAAGAGACTCCCAAGCACGTGCGCGACCTATGGGAGCACAAAGACGTGAAACTCGGCAAAAAGAGTCCGGAGTATTCCACGACTGTGCCCGGGCATGGCGTTGTGCTGCTGCGGCTCGGCAAATAAACACATCCTGCCCGCTCTCGGTAGAGACGTAGCAAGCTACGTCTCTACGAGGATGTCTGTTCGCTTTATTTTGAATGTCATCCCCGATCAAACGGGCCGTTAAATTGCTTGGAGAGAAATTATGGGGTTGCCAACCGGTTTTTTTCGTTCCGCACTAGCGTTGACTCTGCTTGTCTGTAGCAGTGTACTGGCGCAGAATCCTGCACCGAGTCCGACTCCAACATCGACTCCAACTCCCCCCGCTGAAAATCCCGCTAACTACGATGAGTCGAAAGTTGGCAACTTTACATTGCCCGATCCTCTGGTCATGGAAAATGGCCAGAAAGTGCGCGATGCTAAGACCTGGTACAAGAAGCGCAGACCTGAGCTTGCACACCTGTTCGAGGAGAATATTTACGGCCGCAGCCCGGATGCTCCCAAAGACATGCGTTTTGAGGTCTTCGACGTTGATAAACATGCCCTGGGTGGCAAGGCCATCCGCAAGCAGGTGACGGTTTATTTTTCCGCCAGGAAAGATGGACCCAAAGAAGACGTGCTCATTTACCTGCCTGCCAATGCAAAAAAATCTGTGCCTTTGATCCTGAGCCTGAACTTCTCGGGGAATCACAGGATCATCAACGATCCGGGTATCAAGCTGCCCATGGTTTGGGACCGCAAAACGCAAACCAAATCGCTGGCGAAAGAAGATACCAGGGGCAGTTCCAATTGGCCGGTTGAAAAATTGCTGGAGCACGGTATTGGCTTGGCCACAATTTATTACTGTGACATCGAGCCGGATTTCATTGGCGGCATGAAAGATGGAGTTCGTCCTCTGTTCTTCAAACCCGGCCAGACCGAACCGGCTCCCGACGACTGGGGAGCGATCGCCGCCTGGGGCTGGGGCTTGAGCCGAGCGATGGATTACATCGAGACAGACAAAGATATTGACGCTAAACGCGTCGCCATCCTGGGGCAATCACGCCTGGGCAAGACTGTAATGTGGGCGGGAGCAAGGGACACGCGCTTTGCCATGGTGCTGGCGATCAACTCCGGCAGAAGCGGGGCATCTCTGGGACGGCGGAACTATGGGGAAACCGTGAAGCACATGAACATCAACTTCCCCTATCAGTTTTGTACCAATTACCAGAAGTACGGCGACCACACAGATCAGATGCCGGTCGACCAGCACGAACTTGTGGCACTCATCGCGCCGCGCTTCGTCTACCTGATGACCGCGGAGCAGGATCGCTGGTCTGATCCCAGGGGTGAATTCCTGTCGGCTGTGGCTGCCGGCCCGGTTTTTCGCCTGCTGGGCAAAGATGATTTAGGCACTGACCAGATGCCTCCGCTCAACCAGCCTATTCAGCATACGATTGCGTATCATTACCGCAGCGGCAAACATGAACTCACGCCTTATGATTGGGACCAGTCCATCGCGTACATAGATGCAAACTTTCATCCGCAGCACTGAAGTTTTTATTTGATTGCAGTTTAGAGGATCGTGTGGCACAGCCGTCCCCGGCTGTGTCCAATTTATTTCACTCTACAATTTGCGATTGCTATAATTCGCAGCATGGCGGCTAAGCGACCTTCGTTCCTGACAAATTGGTTCTTTTTGGCTGTCCTTTACAGCGTTCCCGTTCTTTGGCAACACAAGTACGATCTTGTGGCTCCCCTTGCGCTTTCCTTTGTTGTGGCTATTGGCTTCACTCTGAATTACAAATACCATCCGAATGAAATCGACGAGATTAACACCAAACAAAAACTCTTAAAAAGCTTCCTTGGGTTCTGGGGATTGTATTTTTTGTCGTTTGCAAATCAACTTTTTCGGTTCCATTGGATACCTCTAGGCAAGCTGCAACTACCTTCCGCAACCGGAGTTGTTATGTACACAATCGTGGTAACAATCCTTGCTGCTGTTACAACGTTTCTGGTTTGGAATGCGCTGCGCGAGAAGAGAACTTTCATTACACTGTTTGTAAGCGATAGACAAACCGCATCTTCCGAACCCAGTGCCGAAAGAGCTTCCCAATGAGCAAGGCTTACTGCGTCGGAGCGTCAAAGCCAAGCTGCACGTTCCCAACGCTGGGAAGATGAGCGCAGCCAGCACATAGACATAGTCAATGTAGTAGACGCTGGAAGTGTGAATGCGAAACCAGCAAATGAGAAGATATCCGCCATAGAGCAACATAGGCAGCGACCACAAACCCAGAACAGCGGAAAGAAACTACTTCAGCGCAATACGGGCCTTCGGCGTCATTTTATATTCGCTGTTCGGTCCGCAGACCTCATCTTCGAAATAAGGTTATGATCCCCGCACTTGCCCGCTGCCAACGATTTCATATTTGCTTGAGGTTAACTCTTCCAGGGCAAAGGGCCCGCGACAGTGCAGCTTCTGATTGCTGATTCCCATTTCGGCGCCGAAGCCGAATTCGCCGCCATCCACAAAGCGGGTGGAGGCGTTCCAGAGCACGGCGGCGGAATCTACAAGACGCATGAAATGGCGGGCGCGCTTTTCATCGCGGGTAACAATCGCATCCGAGTGCCGGGTGGAATAGCGATTGATGTGGGCAATGGCCTCCTCCACATCGGCGACGACTTTGATCGCGATGCACAGTCGCAGGTATTCTTCCGCCCAATCTTTTGCTTCTGCTGCGCGCACTTTTTCTGCGCCCGCCAGTTTGCGGGTTTGCTCATCGCCACGCACTTCCACGCCGCGTTCCAGGAGCCTGGCCACAATACGGGGAACGTATTCAGCAGCAATGTTCCCGTGCACCAGCAGCTTCTCTGCTGCATTGCACACGGAAGGACGCTGTGTCTTGGCATTGATCACAATGCTGTCGGCCATCTGCAGGTCGGCAGATTCATCCACGAAGATGTGGCAGTTCCCTGCTCCGGTCTCGATCACCGGAACCGTGGCATTCTCGATGACAAAATCAATCAATGCCTGGCCGCCGCGCGGGATCAGGACATCCACAAAGCCACGCGCCTTGATGAGCTCTTGCACCGAAGCGCGTGAGCTGGAATCCAGCAATTCGATTGCGCCTTCCGGCACTCCGGGTACGTTGCTCAACATTTCTACCAGCCGCTGATTGCTGTGCATCGCCTCTTTTCCGCCGCGCAGCACAATGGCGTTTCCCGTTTTGATAATAAGCGCGACAGTATCTACGGTGACATTAGGGCGCGATTCGTAAATGATCCCAACCACGCCCAGGGGAACGCGTACTTTGCGAATATGCAGACCGTTAGGGCGAGTCCACTCTTTGATAATCTCGCCGACCGGGTCGGCAAGATTCGCGATATCGCGAAGGGCCTGGGCCATTTCCGCAATTCTCTTTGGCGTCAGCACCAGGCGATCGCGCATGGCCCCTTCCAGGCCGCTGCTGTCGAGGTCTTGCTGGTTCGCCGCGAGGATGCTCTCCTGCTCAGATTCAATGGCTTGCGCCATTTTCTCCAGCAACGAATTCTTTTCCGCGGTCGAGAGCTGGGCTGCTTTGCATGCAGCCTCCCGCGCCCGAAGCAGTTTCTCCTGGGTGGAGAGCGCGTTACTCACCGAAGTTGCCATATCACTTCACCTTCTGCCGCGGCGGAAAGTACGTTCCAATTTTACGCGCAATCGCCTTCGATATGGCTTCAGGGTTGCCGCCGTTCACAATGGCCACGTGCACTCCACTTTCGCTGGCCAGCTTGGCTGCGCGCAGCTTTGAGCGCATGCCGCCCGTGCCGAGGTCGCTGCGTCCATTGCATAAGGCTTCCATTTCGGGCGTGAGCTTCTGCACGGTACGCAGCAGGTGCCGGCCCTTGCGTCCATTGGGCACGTAAAAACCTTCTACGTTGGTGAGCATCAGCAGCCAGTCTGCCTGTACCGCTGTGGCCAGCAGAGCGCTGAGCTCGTCATTGTCGCCAAAGGCGGCTACTCGTTCGATTTCGCGGACCGAGACGCTGTCATTCTCATTCACGATCGGCACCACACCCAGCTTCAGCAGACGCTGCAAGGCATTTTGCAGGTTCTTGTACTTAACCGGCGAGGTGAAATCATCGTTGGAGAGCAGCAGTTGAGCCACAACCTTTTTGCCGAAAAATAGCTGCTCATAGGTATGCATTAACAGGCTTTGGCCGACCGCGGCACAAGCCTGCATGAGCGGGACCCCGCTGGGCCGCTCGGCAAGAGCGAGGCGCGACATTCCCGACGCAATGGCCCCAGAGCTCACGATGAGATATTCGTGGCGCGCCAGATCGAATTGATCTACCAGGTTGCGAAGCTGGTTGGTATCAATGCGGCCCTTGGGCGCAATCACACTGCTGCCAATTTTGATGACAATACGCATTTCGATAACGGGTGTTGCTATTTTACCTAAAGCAGTTGCCAGTTGCCGGTTGCCAGTTCCCGGCGCATCAGCAGCTCCCTGTTTTTCTGTGCTGTAGCCTGCCCTAAACCTGTCAGGGGTGGTCGCTGTGGTGAATCCATCCAGCCTTGACGAGCATTTCCTGTGCAACCTCAGTCAAAGAGCGATTCTCATTGGCGACAGTGAAATCATCTAATCGCGCACTGTCGAGAATGACGTTCAATTTCGCGACGCGAGCAACATATTCCCGCTGCAATACACCTGATTCGCGCGTTTTGACGCGTTGCTGCATTGCTTCGATTGCTAGCAGTAAGACGGCAAACGACAGTGTTTTTGGCTGAAACAACGCCACGACACAACTCCAGTTCGGTGTGGTCTTCCATCGCACGCGCCAGCAAGAGCCGCCTCACACCCAGGTAATCATAGTTTTTGCTGACAGATTGAAGGTTGCGATACATCAAGCCATTGTTAATAGCTGCGGAAGGAAGATAGGCAAGCCCGAGCGCGTCTAAATCGATCGCCGCATGTGTAATGTGGCGCAGTGCAAGGACGTCAGAAGCCTCGCCAAGAACCGCCGTCTTGCCTGCTCCCATGGACCCCGTGATAATAAGCAGAGATTCCGTAACCGCCCCATTTCTGTTTAATCATGGCATGAGTTTACACTTGCTGCGATTCTCAATTTGGCCATTACGATGATCTATATACCCTTGATACGCCTTGCCCACAGGCTTGCGCAGCAGCTAATATGCCATTAGGGGATTGGAGTCCAAACAGACTATGAATCTGGCAAAGCTAAGAACATTTGTGGCGGTGTTGAGCTATCTTGTGATCCTATGCCTGGCTACTTACAACTTGCGTGGTGAGTTGTTCGGCAAAACCATATCTTCCCCGCCGGCTGACTCTGCCGCGTCCGCGCCCACGCAGACTGCGCCTGAAACAGCCACCCCAGCTTCCGGGGGAGCAAGCGAGCTGAAATCGCCACCGGAAGCATCCCCTCAGCCCTCATTGCAAGACGAAAAACCAGCGAAAGGAAATTCCTCCCATGCCCGCAATGCGGAGTCTTCGCAGATGGAAACTCCAAAAGCTACCAGCGCCCCGAAATCATCGATTCCGGTTGCCGGCAATGGTGTGGTGAATGTTGGAGAACGCCTGCCTGACTTCCTTCTTACCGGACTTAACGGCAATACGTTGAATGAAAGTGCATTGCGCGGGCATAAGACACTCTTCATTATTGTCAGCCCCATATGCCCCCACTGCCAGAAGGAGCTCAAGCTTCTGCACCAGATAGAAAACGATTATCCCTCTATCGAGCCGATCTTCGCCTCCGTGTTTACCGTGGACCAAACCAAGCCATTGGCCGACATGACCGGTGAAGGTGATCACATTTATACCGGCGCCATGGATCTGTCGCGCAGTCTGGGCGTGAGCGGTGTCCCTTTTCTCATGCTGCTTGACGAAAAGGGCATTGTGCGGACAATTAAAAAAGGCGAGCTGGATGAAACGACCTTCCGCAATATATTAGGACGTTTCGCGCGCGGAGAGACCGTCAGTGCATTGCGCAAGCCCACCATATCCAGCGCAACGTCGCCAGCAGCGGGCAGCCTTCGAGGAGATCAAGCCTGATGCCATCGAAGGTGCTCCCCGTTGTTGACCGCGCGATCATGCCCATCCGCCTCCTGTTCGGCGCATTATTTTTATATACCTCGGTATGGCATGCAGTTCATGCCACCAAGCTCTTGCAATCAATTAAGGATTACCAGATCATCTCCGGCTCACTCGTGCCCTGGATTGGACTTTTATTTATCGCCGCCGAAGGCGCCATCGCGATTACCCTGATTTTTGGGTATTTCATCAGGCAGTCTGCGATTGCCGCCGCGGCATTGCTCGCGGTGTTTACAGGCGCAATGGTGAGCGCAATTGCTCGCGGATTGGATATTGCCTGCGGCTGCGGCCTGGGCGATACCCACGTGGGCTGGTTCGATGTTGTCAGAGACGTATTCCTGATTGCGGTCGCGTTGCTGATTGCCTGGCGTGCCGATAAGGAAATTGCTCTGAGTAAGGAAACTGCGGAACAACTTTCCTCTACGGCAAAATAATTCAGAGATGCAAATATCTGCTCCAGATGCGCGTCGTCGCACCGCCGCCGGTGATCCCAACCCGAACTGCAGGGTGAGGCCGGTTGCTGCCCATCTGCTGCTGCTGTTTTTCAGTGCAATGCTACTGCTCCCATTGCTGCCCGCGGGAGCTGTGCAAGCCGGCCTGGCCGCTTGCTGCAAGAGATATGGCAAACATCTTTGTGTAGGGGCAAGCGATGTGAAACTAACCGGCGCTTCCTCTCACGGGCACAGGATTTCTGAACGCTGTCCTTTTGCGTTCGCCCACGCTTTCACAGGCATTGCGCCAACCTACGGACCTACGGCTGCAATCGCTGCGTATAGCGGAAACGCACAGCATGCTCTGGGCCAGAATTGCACATATTCCCTTCCTTGCCTCCCGGCAAGACACTCAAACCCAAAGCGGGGACCTCCGGCACTTTTCGATTATCTGCCGGTTTAGATTTCAATCAATTCCATATTTGCTTTTTTAGCAAGGCTGATTCCTACATGACTGGTTGGCATTTTGCTGCAGTTCCAGTCGGAAGAGAAAACTTATATGCAGATCAACGATCGTAAGGTTCAAATACTCTGGTGCATTGTCGCCGGCGCGGCAATTCTTCTCAGTGGCTGCCAGAAATCGGCCAAGCGTTATCACTTGAGCGGACAGGTCATCAGCAAAAAAGTCGCCACCAACGAAGTCGAGGTCAAGCACGACGCCATCCCGAATTTCATGCCGGCCATGACGATGACCTACAAAGTTCCGGATTCCAATGCCGTCCAGGGGCTTCAGCCCGGCGACTCAATCGAAGCTGACGTGGTAGTTCCCAAAGATGGCAGCGATTACTGGCTTGACGACGTGGTCATCACCAACGGACCGCAGGGACCGATCAAGGCCGCCTTAGCGCCGCGCCTGCTATCGCCGGGCGATTCTATTCCAGACGTGCCGCTCACCAACCAGGATGGCAAGACGATCCACATCAATCAGCTCAAGGGCAAAGCCGTGCTGGTGACTTTTATCTATACTCGTTGCCCGCAGCCGACCTTCTGTCCGCGCATCAGCAGTCAATTCGCTTTCATTCACGATGAGCTGGCGAAAAATCCCGATGACTATAAGAAGACCCATCTTCTAAGCATCAGCCTCGACCCCAGCTACGATACCGCGCCTGTGCTTAAGAAATACGGTCTCGCTTACATGGATAACAATGCTTCCGGCTTCGATCACTGGGAGTTCGCAGCAACATCACCCGCGGACCTGGGCAAGCTGGCGCAGGCCTTTGGCCTTGAATATTTCCAGCAGGACAACCAGATCGTGCACAGCATGAGCACGGTGCTGCTTGGTCCCGACGGAAACGTTGCCAAGAGCTGGGAGGGCAATGAATGGAAGACAGGCGATGCCCTGGCGGCACTGCACGACGTCGCCCAGAAAATCACCTCAGATGCCGACGGCAAGCAAAATAATAAGCACACCAAAGGAAAAAGCTAACTGATGAAAACGGGTCTGAAACTTATTTTAATTTCTCTTGCGCTCTCTATGCTGCTGCTCTGGGCGACCGGCTGCTCGCAAAGCGGGGCTGCCTCAAGCGACGCCGGCGGACACGGCCACGAGCTTTATCAGCTTCATTGCCAGGAGTGCCACGAAGGCGCCAACCTCAATTTGCGCAAGCAACCGCCTAAACTGAATGGAATATTTCATGCGAAAAATTTGCCCAGTGGCGAGCCGGCCAGCGATGAACAGGTGCGCAAGACAATTATTGAAGGCCGGGGAATCATGCCGGCGTTCGATCAGAGGCTGAGCGACAAGGAAATTGATGATCTAATCAAATACCTGCATACAATCTGAGTTGGAAAATTGTGGACAAAATCGCTCCCACACGATTTAATAACCTTCAAGCGGAAAACTATCCTTTGTGAGGCAAGTTACGCATGGTCCAACTTCAGGCCGCGATGTTTTCAGTGCTTTTGGCGCTCCAGCGGATGTATACCGCGGGCATTTTTCTATTGCAATCTTTGCAGCCGCTCAAGAGTCGCTGGCAGGTTTTTTGCGGACAGTTTCAGCATAATCTCACCAAAGCCGCCGATCCGGAATCGATCCGCAATCACCACATCGCCGGCGTAGCTGTCATTGGGCTTGCCCTGGTCTCATATATAGAAGAATCCAAGGGCGAAAAGGCAGGCTGGATACGCTACATCTGGCCCGGGCTGTTGTTTGTCATGGGCATTGCCATCATTGGCTGGGCCGACCCCGGCACCTGGCCGGATGGCCCAAAACCCCTGGCCCAGGATGCCGAAGCCATTCAGCACAAATTTTTTGCCCTGTTCGCTCTCGCGCTGGCCACGATTGAGTTGTTGCGGCGCACGGGAAAGCTGACCCACAAAGCCTGGTCCTATGTTTTTTCAGGCACCATGATTTGCGCTGGAACCTTCCTGCTCTTTCACCAGGGAGAGCATGCGCACATTGTTCACCTGCAACACTTAGCGATGGGAACCATGGGTGTTGCTGTGGGAGTGGCGCAGGCGGCCAACAACGGCAAGACAATCCAGAACTGGCTACGATTGCATCTTTACAGCCTTTTCATCCTTGGACTGGGCGCGCTGCTGCTCTTCTACGTAGAGTAACCCACCATCTGAGTGTTGTTTTCCAGGTATCCCGTCTTTTATTGCGTCGGCGATTTGATCCTGTAGTTTGCATCAGAGAGCAGTTCAAAACGTACTTCGTCCTTACACTGCTTGCAGTGCGGAAACGTTTCAGCAGCACGCAACTCATTCAGATGGGCCGGGCGATGCTCTTTGTGAATGACCCAGTAAACTCCGCTATCTGGAACTATCTCACCGGGCTTAAACCGTTGGGTCATATACAATTCGAAAATATAACGGAGTTTGAGGAAGCACGTTGTAGGCGGGTTGTCTTTCAACCATGGAAATCGGCTGCTTGGAAAATATCATGAGGATGACTGATGAGAGCCTCGAGAGCTGAAACCATGATTTCATGAAGCTCTTTGCCACGGCTGAAAGGCTTGCGGAAAGACAATACCCAAAACTGCCCCGCTGACAAATATTCAAGTCGATACTACTGTAAATTTTTCACCACAAAAAGATTTGACCGGGTTTGTGTGGCATTGTAGGCATACCATTTGGCGTCTGAGGTGACGAGCACGGAATTGATGGAATCCGCAACACCTGCGGGTGCATTCAATATTTTTAACGGGCGGCGGTGGCCGCTCGCGATCTCCAGGCGATCGATCTTTTCCGGACGCTTGCTGTCCCGCAAATAGAGTTCGCGGCCATCCCGGCTCCATGCCACCAGGCCATCCTCAGATGTTGTCCCATTGACGATGCGCGGATTTCCACCGCTGAGCGAATAGATGTAGATCTTCTCATCCGCGGCAAACTTCGCGGCTACGCTCTTGCCATCCGGAGAGACGGCAAAACAACCGTTGCTCAGGTCCATATCCTCTGGAGTGATCGCTTGCGGTTTGCCGTCATCGATGGACTGCAGATAAAGTTGGGTTCCATGACCTTGCTGATTCCCGGCGAAAATCAGTTGTTTACTATCCGGCAGCCACCGGGCGGCGTGGTAGGCGACAATAGCGTCGTTCTTGATCTCTTTCGGACGCCCCAGATTGGTAGGCAGCAGGATCAGCTTGTCTGTGGAATCATGCAGGCGAGCGAGCGCCCACTGGCCGTCGGGCGACAACGCCAGGGCTTCGCCTTCTCCCAGCCGGACAGGCTGCGCGGCGTCTGCGTTGCGAAGATAAACTACCGAGCGGATGCTTCCGGCCTGGCCGGTTTCATTCAGTAATATTTTTTTGCCATCAGGGGCGAGGTCGGCGGCAGAAGAAAAATCGAGCCAGGAAAAATCTCTTTCGTTTTTGGCGCCGGCCAGCAATCCCATCACTTCGCCGCTGGCGTTTTCCTGCTTCAGCAAAATCTGGTCGCGGGAGACATCCTGCAAGGTTAGAACATCGGGCGTGGCCAGCAATTGGCGCAACTCTCCCGTAAGCGAAACCGCCCAAAGCTGGCGGTTCATGCCGCTTTTAGCCGCGGTAAACCATACTTCGCTTCCATGCGGTGACCACGCAAGCCCTTGCACGCTCGCCCAATTTTCCGAAAGCGACAGCCGGTTTCCATCACGATCGATAATTGCGACCGTGCCGCCGCTATCCAGAAGGCTGGGATGCTCCAGAAAGGCCATGAGCTTGCCATTGGGCGAAAAGCGCAAATGCGTTATCGTTCCCGCGGTCGCGTATAGCGCATGACCAATAGGAAATTCAATCTGGCTTCTCGCATCTTTTCTGCGCACGACGGCAATGTCGTTTTCCTCGGAGGTCCAGTCGGCGTCATCCACTCCCTGCTCAATCTCATGCGGTGTCCCGCCTGACAACGGGACTTGCGCCAGGGTCTTATTCCGTTTTGGGAAAACAACCAGCGCGTTGTCTTTCGACGAGACGGCAAGAATATCGGCTTGCGCAAGATCGAGCGGACGCTCCTCAATCCCTCCTGCGCGCGAGATAAATAACGCCAGCCCCTCCCCATTCAGCGCGGCTCCGTAAATAATCGAGCTTGCATCGGGAGAAAAGCGCGCGTTGTGAATCGTCCCGCGGCGAAATGTAACCTGCTGAAAGTCGGGCGTTACCCGGCTTTCTTGCCGGGTGGCCGCAGGCAGCGGGCCTTTTTTCAGCGGCCGTGAAGAATACCGGTCCCAGGCAATGCCCATGGAAGCGGCGATGGTGATAAGCAAGAGCGCATAGAGAGGCCAGGGCCAGCGCAGGAACTGTGTAGCTGTGGCCGGCCTGCGCCGCTCGGTTTGAATTGCGGTCAGTAAATCTTGCAAGGTAAAAGCAATGTCGCGCGCCGATTGCAGGCGCTCTTCAGGATTTTTTTCCAGACAATGCCGAATAATCGCTTCCAGGCTGGGAACAGAGTAGCCCAACTTTATTTCCGGAGGATCGTCGCGAAGAATGGCTGCAATCAAATCCGTTGGCGTATCGCCCAGAAAGGCCGGCCTTCCGGCCAGCATTTCATACAAGATCGCGCCAAAAGCAAAAATGTCAGAACGGGAATCCGTGATCTGTCCGCGTACCTGCTCCGGCGACATGTAACCAGGCGTGCCCATGACCACGCCGGTTCCGGTGGACTTCTGGTATGCCTGGGTCTCGCCTACTCGCGCCTCAGGCGCCGCCAGCTTGGCGATGCCAAAATCCAGTATCTTGAGGATTCCGTCTTTAGTGATAAAGAGGTTTTCCGGCTTCAGATCGCGATGCACAATGGATTGGGCATGGGCAGCCGAGAGTCCGCGGGCCATCTGCACTGCGTATTGCAAAGTCTTGCGCATTGACAGGCGTGAGGTAATTAAGACTTGGCGAAGCGTCTGCCCTTCCAGCAGCTCCGAGACCATGTAAGGCGACCCGTCGTGCTCTCCAAAGGCATAGATACCAACGATATTAGGATGGTTGAGTTTCCCCGTAGCAAGGGCCTCTTGCTTGAATCGCTGCAGCCGGTCAGGATCGCTGGCAAATATGGGAAGCAGCACTTTGATCGCCACGTCGCGATGCAAAAGGGTATCGCGGGCACGGTAAACCTCTCCCATGCCTCCCGCTCCTAACTTTTCCACTACGGTATAAGGACCGACCTGCGCGCCCGCGTTATACATTGGTGAGGGAATCTTACGGTCTAGGGTTTATGCCGGTCAACCGCATAAAAATCCTAGCTTCAGCAATATTTTGTCTTGGTTGTTGGACTCTCAAAATTGGTTTTCACCCGTGAATTTGTCCCAACTCTGGCTGGAAGCAAACTCGTATTCACGCCACCTGGATATTTTGCCCTTCTCTACTTTAACGATAACCATGCCGTGATAGTGCCGGGCGCCTTCCTGAGTAAACTCTCCCGCTCCAACCTGCTCCTGTTCGTTGAAAAGAAGATGGTGCCACTGCATCGTCATGGGTTTATTGAGGCTCTTGTTGCCGCCCAGCAACTTGGCGATGGCAGGCCGGCCTTTGCGGACCTGCCTTTGCGCAGGATTGCTATAAACGGCATCTTCGGCAAACATGTCGGCAGCTTTGGAAGCGTTCCCTTCGCTTTCGCTTTGGGCAATCATATTCATGATCCTGTAAAAATCATCGGCAGAAATTTTTATGGCTTCCGGTGCCGTTGGCTTGCCGATCATCGGTCCTTCATCGTCATCCAGCGGCTGCTTGCCAGGCGTATCGCTCTCCAATTGGCAGTTGCACGAGTTTGCAGGATCTTTACAGACCCAATGTGTACCGCGCGGAGGCGCAGCGTGATCGCACTCGATGGGCAAATGATGCTTCCCGGCCGGGGGCGCGGGTTGTTGCTGGCCGCGGATGCCGGCTGACAGACTTAATATGAGTAATGCGATTCGCCACATGATTCGCCTCATCGACTGTTTCATTTATCTTGATAAAAAAATAAAGCCCGCCGCAGCGGGCTTTTGAATTGTTGCCGGTCGAGCGGCAGTCACTGGGTTGGAGGATGAGCGGTGTTGCGGTCCGCAATAATCTTGCGGGCATTTTCCGCCAACTCCTTGGCCTTGGGCAGCAGATCCAGCGCCTTCAGCACCTCAGGATCGTCTTCGGCGTGCACCTTCAACCCTTCTTGCTGGCCAAACTCAGAGATAAACAGCTCGCTCTTGATACTCGCCTTCACCCAATCCTGCGAACTCACGAGATCGGCTTCATTGAAGGTTATTTTCTGGTCTTCCAGGAAGCGGCGGAATTCCTGCATGACAGCGTCATCCACCTCAAAGTTCTGGTTGATGTGCTTCCCAATCAGGTAATGCTTGGCGAAATTAAAGAAAGCATAGTGCTGCAACAGGCTATCCTGGAAAGGCGTTGTCTTGGGCTCTTCGACCTTAACATCCGGGGTAATGCCGCCGCCGCCGTAGACGGTGCGTCCGCTGTCGGTGAGCTTCACTTCTTTATTAGCGGTGTTGGCGCTTTCTTTATCGGTGTTGTAATAGTAATCGTAGAGCGACACACCGTTATAGTCGCGCTGAATCAGGCGGCCGCTGGGCGTGTAATATTTGGCTGTGGTCAGCGCCAATCCGGTGTTCTCAGAAAGCGGATACACGGTCTGCACCAAACCTTTGCCGAAGGTGGTTTCGCCCACAATCAGCCCGCGATCATGGTCTTGAATGGCGCCGGAGACAATCTCAGCCGCCGAAGCCGTACCGCGGTTGACCAGCACGACTAGAGGATATTCTTTGCCTCCGTTACCGTGGGCGGCGCGATAAATTTTTTCCGGTGAAGAGCGCCCATGATGGGAGACGATGACCTGTCCTTTACGGAGGAACTTGTCAGCCACTCCCACCCCTTCGCTCAGCAATCCGCCGGGGTTCTGCCGCAAATCGAGAATCAAACCTTTGATATCCCCGAATTCGTCGAGCGCGTCGCTTACCTCGCGCTCGGTGGTCTCCTGGAAGCCGGATACATGCATGTAACCGATGCCAGGACGAATCAAAAAGTGCAGATCCACGCTGTAGCGGGGAATCTCGTCACGGATGACCTTGAATTCCAGCGGCTTATCGCTGCCTTCGCGCAGCACCGTGATTTTTACCTGCGTCCCCTTGGGTCCCTTCAGCAGATCGGCGACGTCGCTCGTAGTCATGTTGTCGGTGGGCTTGCCGTCCACCGCGATAATCACATCGCCCGGACGGATGCCCGCGCGATAGGCCGGGGTCCCTACAAAGGGAGCGATGACGATGACCTTATTGTTTCTCGGCCCTACCTGCATGCCTACGCCGTAATATTTGCCGCGTTGTTCTTCGCGCAATAAAGAGTAGGACTTGGGATCAAAAAAATTGGAGTGCGGATCGAGCACGCGCAGCATCCCTGGGATGGCGCCGTTATAGATGGCCTTCTCCGGGTCCACCTGGTCGGCATAGTTCTGCTCGACTACTGTGTAAACCTGCGAGAAGTTGCGCAGACTTTCGTTCAGGCCGGTGGTGTCTGACGAATCCACGTCTGCGCCGATTTTCTGGCCAAAAACTGCTCCCAGAAAGCCGCAGGTTAAAATGACGAAAGAAACTAAGAGGAGAGAGCGTAAAGAGTGACGAGAAACACGAGCCATCATGTACTTCCTGTATGACCACCGGAGCTTGGAATTTTGCCGATAGTCTTAAGTTTGTTTTGTAGGCAGTATAACATGGGAATTTCGCAATTTTTTCGCGAACTTTCCCTTGTTTTTTGACGTTGCGCGCCAGGAAACGTCATCCAATTAGAGCGTTACAATCGCCGTTGGTTTAGATGCAGCCAGCAGAGTTTAGATGCGGCTCTGTTGCGGCAAGCTGTGCCAGCCGACTATATGCGTCGTTATCAATCTCTTACGGGCCGGTAAACTGATATTATTAAGTCTTAACTAGTGAGCTATGGAGTCTGAACTTCTTTTTATCTTTCTTCTGGCGCTGCTACTGCTGGGGCCGCGCAAACTGCCTGAGTTGAGCCGCAAGATCGGCAAAGCCATGGCCGAATTTAAGCGCGCCAAAGCCGAATTTACCGCCCAGATCGAAAGCGAAGTCCGCCGCCTGGAAGAAGAGGGCAACAAGTTGCTCCCGGCGGAAAGTAATTCGCTGGCAGAAAGCACGAATACCATTCAGCCTCCTACCCAGGCTCCTACCGGCACCGTAACCTCCACCGGCGAGGTTACCTCTGGTCCATCTGTAAATGGGGCCGGCGCCTCCCAGGAAACTCATGCCTGAATTGATGGAAGAAAACTCCTCTTCTCCTTCGCGCATGGAGCAGATGAAGTCCATGTCCCTGATCGAGCATCTGGAAGAGTTACGGCGACGGATAATATGGTCCATTGTGTGGGTCGGGGTCTTTTTCTTTTTCTGCTGGGGATACGCCGACCGCATCTTCGCTTACGTGCAGAAGCCGGTGATTGACGCGCTGCGCGAAAACAAATTGCCTGAAACCCTGGTGTATACCAACCCCACCGATCCTTTTAATCTTTATATGAAAACCGGCCTGGTGGCCGGCGTTTTTCTGGCTTCCCCGTTCGTGTTGTACAACGTGTGGCTATTCATATCTCCCGGGCTCTACCGTAATGAGAAGCGTTACGTTTTCCCCTTCATGTTCTCCACCGTCACGCTGTTTCTGTGTGGCGGATATTTTGGCTACAGGATGGTATTTCCGCAGGCGCTGACGTTTCTCATCAGCTATGGGAAGCAGTTCACGCCCATGATTACCGTCACCGAATACACCAGCCTGTTTCTGACCATCATTCTGGGGTTGGGCGTGATCTTCGAGATGCCTATCCTGATCTTCTTTCTCGCGCTCATGGGAATTGTGAGCGCCAAGTGGCTGTGGCGCAATTTGCGGTACTCCATCCTGATTATCTTCATCATCGCGGCCGTGCTTACGCCCACCACCGACATCCTGAACATGTGCATTTTCGCAGCCCCCATGATTGCGCTCTACATATTGAGCATAGGCATAGCGTGGCTTGTGCATCCTTCGCGGAGAAGGGCGCGCGCGCAGCAGTCATGAGACCAGATAATGTTTGTCTGACTCTGGCCTTGGTGCTCATTCTGGTGTGTAGCGCCTGTACGCAAGCCTCTACCGCGCAAAAACATGAACCAGCCGCGTCGCCCCAGGCGGCCGCAACCTCGCAGGTCACTGCTTCCCCGTCCGCCGTCGCGCAGAACCTTGCCCCAGAGAAGCCTGTGCCGCAAAACACCGCTCCGCAGAGCGTTGCTCCTCGCATCAATGCCGCGCGCGCAATGCAATATACGCGTGAGATCGTGGCCATGGGACCTCGTCCCATCGGCAGCCAGGCACACCGGCGGTTGGAAGAGTATTTACGTCAACATTTGAAAAAAACCGCGGCCGGCGTTCAGGAAGATACCTTCACAGCGCAGACTCCTGCCGGACCTTTCCTCATGCGGAACTTCATCGCCGAGTATCCTGGCACGAAAGACGGCGTGGTGGTAATGGCATCGCACTATGACACCGTGCTTCCGCTGAAGAACTTTGTAGGCGCCAATGATGGCGGCTCCAGCACCGGCCTGTTGCTGGAGTTGGGGAACCAGCTTCACAGTCAGGGCAAACTGCCGGGCTACAGCGTGTGGCTGGTCTTTCTGGATGGCGAAGAGGCGGTCAAGCAATGGTCTGATACAGACAGCGTCTATGGCAGCCGCCATCTGGCGGAAAAGTGGAGCGCAGATCGCACCGTCAACAAGCTTAAAGCCTTCCTGCTGGCAGACATGATCGGCGACAAAGACCTGGACATTCTGCGCGACGAGAATTCCACTCCCTGGCTGGAAGATCTTGTAATGCAAGCTGCCAGCAATTTAGGACTCCAGTCTTATTTCTTTGCCAACACCACGGCCATTGGAGACGATCACATTCCCTTCGCCAAAGCCAGCGTGCCGGTGGCGGACCTGATTGATTTCACCTACGGCTATAACAATGTCTTTTGGCACACGCCGGAAGATACCATTGACAAGCTCAGCCCTCGCAGCCTGGAAGTGACGGGAAACGTCTTGCTCGAAACCAAGCGCTTGCTGGATCAGAAATAGCTCTTAGCTCAGCTTTCCTTGCCTTCCTTTGTGCCCTTTGTGAGTGTTCCCTTGTGTCCTTGTGGTTAAGCTAAGAGCTAAAAGCTAAGAGCAAGCGCTAAGAGCTGCTTCTCTAAGCTGTCTTCCTAACCCCTGCCCTGCCGCGAACAATGTATACCTCACCATTGCGAACATCTGTGGTGTAAGTTTCGATCTTTTGTTGTGCGGGTCCGGCGACCACGCGGCCAGTGGCTACGTCGAATTGCGATCCGTGCCACGGACACTGCACCATACAGCCCACCAGTGCTCCATCCGAAAGCGGTCCGCCCTTATGGGTGCAGTGGTCGGAAAAGGCAAACATCCCGTCACGACAGCGGGCCAACACCACCCGCTCGCCGGCGACCTTGACCAGCATCATCTGTCCGTCGGCCAGTTCGCTGAGATGTGCCGCCGGCCGTTGCCAGCTATCAATCGTACGCTCCTTAAACGTGCCGCCGCCGGCGTAGCGGTGGTCAACCCCAATCTGATTGCGATAAACCAGCGTGCCGCCCAGCCATCCTGAGATGGCAATCCCCAGCACACCGATTGCGGAGAGAACCAAGGACAAATTATCCGGTATTACAGTCGAAGCGCCGCGATGAACCGCTATTGCTATGAACAACAGTAGAGCTGCCGAGTTCAGCAGGCCATGAATGTATCCACGCTGCCGGGCGCTGGAAGCCGGAGGCACGACCGAGAACAGATCAATAGCCCCGGGGATGGCCGCTAAAGCCGCCATAATGCATCCGGCAATCACGCAATAAAAACCTGCTGCCCAGAGAAGGCTGTTGCCGCTCATGCGGCCGAGAAGATCGAAGACAAAACTAAAGACCCACAGGCCGATGGGGAGAGCCACCAGCATCGGGTGCAAGGGATGTGACTGGAAGTGCGCACGCGAACGCATAAAATACTCCTGCGTAATTTAGGATACGGATTGGAAGGTGGAAGATGGCCGCGTAAAAAATGGGAAGCCGTAGGTATAATTGCCGACATGCCCAACATCCCCCCAGCCAGCCGCATTCGAGTTGTGCTCATGGCACTGCTTTTCTCAGTAGCTGCCTACGGCCAAACGCAACAGGATTTTCTTCATTCCCTAGTGGATCAGAAGCTGATTTTACGGGGCATCGCTGATCGAAAAGAAGCTAAGGTCAAGAAGAAGGATTTGGCCCGCCTCAATGGAACCTGCGACGTTGCCGTCCAGGTTAAGCAAGCGCTCTGGGACCAGGGAAAGGTCAGCTTCCGTTTAGAGGAGATTGGAACACCATATCTGCCTGGCAAACCGCGCAGCACATGTCAGACCACCTACGACCACGGTACGCTTGAAATTTCCGGATTTGCAGCCGATGAAACCACAGATTCGCTGGCAGCTTCAATAAGCCAGGCTCTGCAGACTCCCGAACAGTACCTGGCGGTCCGGGGTGTTCCTTTCGACGTTAAACCCGTATCGGCCGAAAGCATTGAGAGCAAACCTCCAGAAAGGATGTCTTCAACAATAACGATGCCCAAAGAGGTCTTGGGAATAGACCCTGCTTATACTGAGGAGGCCCGCAAGGGTAAAATCCAAGGCTTGGTGGTGCTTTCGGTGGTGGTAGGGGCAGATGGTCAGATCCATGATTCCAAGGTCTCCCGTAAAGCCGGCTATGGGCTCGACGAGAATGCCATGAATGTTCTTTCCCTATGGCGCTTCGAACCGGGCCGCAAGCAAGATAAGCCGGTCCCAGTTCAACTAAACCTGCAAATGAGCTTCAATATCTACTGAAACAACAATCTGTTCAGTACGGCCCAATGATCCCGCCTATGTTGCGTGCAGCCGGCTGCGGAGTTGCAGACTTTTTAGCCGCATCGGCAATCACGTCAATGTATTTCAGCCCGGAACCGGTATTGAAGAGCACCGTAACATCGGTTTCCCCAAGGAAGTTGCCGGCACGCAGCTTCTGATATGCCACCAGAGATGCGGCCCCTTCCGGCGCGGCGAATACGCCTTCAATCCGCGCCCAGTGTTGCACTGCCTCGAATATCTCGGCATCGCTGGCCGCCACTGCCGTCCCCCTGGACTTCTTCAGTATGTCCAGAATGATGTAATCGCCGTAGGGCTTGGGTACGCGCAGACCTGCGGCCAGGGTATCGGCATTGGCCCAGGCTTCTGCGTTATTCTTGTGCTCATCAAACGCTTTAATGATTGGCGCGCAACCGCTTGATTGCACAACGATCATCTTAGGACGCTCTGCGCCAATCCAGCCCAGGGCTTCCATCTCTTCAAAAGCCTTCCACATGCCAATCAGCCCCACGCCGCCGCCCGTCGGATAGATAATGGCATCGGGCAGCTTCCATCCCAACTGCTCGGCAACTTCGTATCCCATGGTCTTCTTGCCTTCCACCCGAAAGGGCTCTTTCAGTGTCGAGATGTCGAACCAGCCTTCCGCCTGTTTGCGCTCACTCACCATGCGGGCACAATCGCTGATCAGGCCATCTACCAGTGTCACTTTGGCGCCATAGGATTGGCATTCGACCAGGTTAGCGCGGGGGACATCCCGAGGCATGAAAATGTGCGCCTCAATCCCTGCCGCGGCAGCGTAGGCTGCCAAAGCGCTGGCCGCATTGCCCGCAGATGGAACCGCAACTTTCTTGATGCCATAGGCTTTAGCCATGGTCACAGCCAGGCACAAGCCCCGGGCTTTAAAGCTGCCGGTGGGGTTTAATCCTTCATCCTTCACATAAACATTTCTGTATTCCCGGCTGGCCAGCATGGGAGTAAAACCCTCTCCCAGGCTCACCGGCTCGGCGTCAGGTAATACCTTGGCATAGCGCCAGAGATCGCTTCTGCGTCCAACCAGGGCGGCAGGAGTAAATGTCTTTTTAATAACAGCCAAATCGTAGCGGGCATAGAGTACGCCGCCATCTTTCGGACAAACCGTCGCCGGCTTCCCTGCCGCGATCTTCTCGCCGCACTTCGAGCATTCGAAGAAAATTACTTTAGACATGTAGAAGACGATTTAACCACAAAGGAGCAGGATTCGCCGCGGATGAAACGCGGATTCCATTTCTTAAGATACAAACATTATCCTGCTAAGGAATCAGGAGGCCGGTAGCTGTTTAAGCAGCGCCTCGGCGCGCCGGAACCAGGGGCGCTCGCGGCGCTTCAGATAACCGGGCAGGGTGGCCTTTTTATTCAGGATCCTGCGGACCATCTCTCTGGCTTCCTCCGTCTTGCCCTGCTGCTTCAGGAAAGCGGCGTAGTTGTATTGTGTTTCGGAAAGAGTTGAGCCTTCGATGACCTGCTGAAAAAGCCGGGCGGCTTTTTCCTGGTTCCCTAATTGCGCGTAGGCGTGGGCCAGCAAACCCGCGGCGCGCCCGTAATCGTATTTCGGATCGTAGGCGAACACCCGTTCCAGGTCGGCTACTGCGGCAGGATATTCCCCTAACTGTAATTCGCTCTGCGCTCTTCCATAGAACGGACTGGGCATATCTGTGCGCGGGGTAATGGCCTTATCGAAGCACTCGCGAGCCCGGACGTAGTTCTTCTGCTCGCTATAGATTTCACCCAGCTCTTCGTAGTTTCCCGCCGAAGGATTATCCAGCACAGCCGTTTCCAATTGATTCAACCGCTTGCGCCGCTGCACCCACTGGAAGGAGTGGTTGACCCGCAGGTCGGGCAAGGCTTCCACCGCAAGATACACCACCGCGCCCAGGGGCCCCAAAAAGATGATGATGAAGAGCCAATACATATCTGGCCTTCGCTTGATAAAGTGAAGGATCGCCAAAGCCTGCAGAATCAGTGAAAACGGTAGGAGTGACATGCTGGGGGAACGCATGGAATATAGCATAAAAGGCAGCTCCAAGCTTCCGGTTCTTGTCCAAGGTCAGTCACAGCTAGAAGCTAGTGGCTAGTAGCTATTACCGGCAACTGTCTTCCAAAGCAGGTGTAAAATGAAGCACAGTGAATCCAGGCATCAAGCTGCTTGCCATTGATATTGACGGCACACTTCTCGATTCGCGGCACCAACTCCCTCCCGCCAACTTGCAGGCCCTGCAGCGCGCTCAAGAGTCGGGCATAGAAGTCATACTGGTTACCGGACGCCGTCATCATTACGCTATGTCTGTAGCAGCCATGCTGGGGTTTGATCATTGGGTTATCAGTTCTAATGGCGCTGTAACGCGCTCCACCCATGGAGAGCTTTTTCATCGCGACCTGCTGCCGGCCAACTCGGCACGTGCGCTGATTGCTCATATGAATGCCTTCCGCGGCCAACTGGTGCTGACCTTCGATCTGGATGCCAAGGGGGCGATCGTGATCGAAGAGCTGGAAGCGATGTCTCGCAGCATCCGCGTATGGCTGGAGCGGAACATGGAGTACATTGAATTCGTCCGCCCGATCGAAGACGCCTTGACCACCGATCCGGTGCAGGCCATGTTTTGCGGACCTATCGCATTGATGCAGCAGGCCGAGAGCCTGCTTACAGGCCCGGCTCTACG
>DASRDW010000283.1:0-18574 GCA_035652415.1 Candidatus Angelobacter sp.
CGCAGGCGTCCGGAAGATTGGCAGGCGGTGCCGCTGTACCTGGCAATGTCCTATTTATATAAGCGCTCGAACCGCTTCTGGCACCAGCTCATCAAACATGATCTCGTCCACAGCGTCTGGCGTCCACTGGTGGAGCTGACACGGCTGCGGCATGTGCAATACCGGCAGCGGCTGGCGCAAAGCGAAGCGCCGGTTGCTTCCTCCGGGCAGGTGGTTTCGGCGGGAGTTTAAGACAGTCCCGCAAGCTAGGGTATTTACATGAGATTTACAAAAGGTTCACCAATTTAGACATTTTGGGGGCTCAAATCGTGTCACAATCTACATCCAGCAAAGCACAATTGAGCATCTAAATATATCCAGAGCTGAATGTTTAGCTGGATTGCTACATGAAGCCGTTTTCCAAAATCGTGCGCTCGGTAAAGGCTTTCCGAGAAGAGCTTTCTCGGCGGCAGGGCCGTGTTGTGGAAGCGCCCGCGCCGCTCCCTCTCGCTAGAAGACCCCGTATTGGAATCGCCCTGGGTGGAGGCTTCGCCCGCGGCATGTCGCACATCGGCGTGCTCAAGGTCTTTGAGCAAGAGCGCATCCCCATCGATTACATCGCTGGAACCAGCGTAGGTGCGGTAATTGGCGCGGCCTATTGCAGCGGCCTGAGCGCTAAAGAGATGGAAGAGATCGCCATGCTGGTGCGCTTTAAAGACTTTGCCCGCTGGACTATCTCGCGATTCGGCCTGTGCTCCAACGACCGCATGACCGGCTTTCTTGAGAAGCTGCTTAAGGTCCGCAGCTTTGAAGATTTGCGCGTGCCCCTGGCCGTTGCGGCTACGAATTTCACCACCGGCGAAGGTGTGGTCTTCAAATCGGGATCGTTGATTGATGCGGTGCGCGCAAGCTGCGCGTATCCGGGAATGTTTCTTCCTGTAAACCTCGGTGGAAAATTGTATGTGGACGGCCTTCTAGGCTACCCGGTTCCGGCTAAGCCATTACGCGAGATGGGCGCCGACCGGGTCATCTCCGTGCATCTGGCGGCGCACTGGGTTACAGGCAAAGGGCCACGGCACATCTTCGACGTGATCGGCCAGTGCTTTTCCATCGCCCAGGAAAGGATGAGCGCTTTTTGGAAGCAATATACCGACCTGATGGTGGAACCTGATATCGCCCGCTTCGGCTATGACGAGTTCCAACGCTCCCCGGAGATGATCGCCATCGGCGAAGCCGCGACCCGCGAAATTCTACCCCAGGTACGCGCCTGGCTCGAAGGTACGGAACCTGAGATCGCGCCCGTCGAACTGCAATCCCAATCCACCGAAAAAACCGGCCCCAAAGTCTCAAGCGGGCCCGCCCTGCAACCCACACCGCTCACAGCGAAGTAAGAGTACGATTCCCATTTACGAATTATGATTTACGATTTTTGATTGAAACAAATGCAGGATCAATTTTCCCCGTCTTAACTTACCTAGACTAAATCGAAAATCATAAATCGTACTTCGTAAATCTTACTTCTTGCCTGTCAAACGTGAATTGCACCTTTGTACTGTCTCTGGCATCCAAATCAGGTATGACAAGGCTCAGATGCCCGGTGTGCGGTAAAGAGAACAGCGCGACGCTGGGCCACAAACACAAAGTCAGCTTCAAATGCGACGGCTGCGGCACAGAGGTGCTGGTGGAGCGCCACACCACTGAAGACGCTCATCACAGGTATCCGAAGAAAGAGCAGTACCGCTTGCATCCCAAGCGTGCCTAGGGAAATTCGATTACGAATTGTGATTTACGATTTTGATTCCAAATGCAGCGTCAATTCTTTTCACGATCTAAATCGCAAATCGTACTTCGTAAATCTTATGCGGCGATGGTGGTGGCCGGCGTCGGAGAACCTTCCAGGCGCAATGAACGTTCTGCTTCAACCGTCGCTGAGCATGCCTGCCGATAGATGGGATGTACCTCTTCTTCCTCACTGAAGGTGCGGTAAAAGGCGACCAACAAAACGCAGCGTAACAGGGCCAGCGCGCCAATCACA
The DNA here is from genome assembly GCA_035652415.1 of Candidatus Angelobacter sp. Lineage (GTDB taxonomy): Bacteria > Acidobacteriota > Terriglobia > Terriglobales > Acidobacteriaceae > Angelobacter. Next base: position 2,015 of record DASRDW010000283.1, read on the forward strand.
ATATTGAACAGAAGAGCAAAGTTCATAGAGTTCTCCGGTAATATCCGGCGGGTCTTACACGGTTCCGGCTCATTTTCAGTTTGTGGCATCACCGGGGAAATGACAAATCTAAAATTTTCATGGTGGGAATCAACAAAACGGATGCACGCTCTCGGCCTGCATCAGGATTTTGTTTCGAGATGTCGGAGTCAGCGCTGAATGGGCTTGCTTCAGCGATGGAAAAAGAAGTAGATCAAGGCCGCGACTCCGATGAGGGCAGCCAGAACACGCAAGATAAGCCCCATAGGATCGGAGCGGTTGCCTCGCATGATAGGTCCCATCGAATCGATGGATTGAGGAAGGCCCGGTTGGGAAAAATCTGTTTGCGAGGCCTGATCGGCGGAAGCGCCAAACCGGGTCTGGTGGGTAACATTGACCTTGGCCTTCGCCGTCAAATTCACCCCGCCGAATTTAAAGCTGGGGAGCTGCTCGCCGATAATCGCGCTGATTTTGGCCTCCACATTGCGCATGACCTCTTCCCGGGTCTCACCTTCGAGCGGTTCGGCCCCAGGATCGGTGGAACGGGCAATGAATCCACCTCCGGGCTTCTCCTCAATGCGATAGGAAAATCTGGTTGTGGTTCTTTTGGTTTCCATAGCAGTCTCGTGTGGCGCAATTGTACTCTGGATTCATCGGCTCTCGCTGGAGAAGATGATTCGCTTTTTCTTTGCTGGGTAAATACAGGCGCGGGTACCGCCGAGCCGTCTGCACCAAATCCGCTGCACTGCAGATTTAATTGACCATGTGTTAACACGACATTAAACTAGTAAGGAAGTTCCCGATTCTTCCCTGTGGATAACGCTTGAAAACCAAAAGGATCGACCCGCGAAAGCTGGTGAAGCAGATTGAGCGCGTTCTGGCGCACACACCGGCCCCGGGCAAAGACTCGCCGCTGGAACAGCTGGCTGAGTTGCTTTACCGGCAGCGCGGGTATTCTTCCCTTGGCATTTACGCCGTGGTTGAAAAGAAAACTTCTGGGCTGGCATATGTTCTTCTGGCCTACCGAGGGCCGGTCTTGCCTTGTCTTGAAGTGGCAATGGGAAAAGGAAACATGGATACCGTAGTCCAAAGCGGACACATGTTCCTAAGCCAGCTTCAGCTCCAGTTCGATGGCGCAGGCTCCAGGCTTCATGGCGAAATGGCTGTCCCCATCAAGCTGGCAGGCCGCGTGCGCGGTGTTATTGATGTGGAAAAAGAAGGAGCGACGGGCCTCGCCTATCATGACCAGGTGTTGTTGAAGCAGGTGGCCCGGCTGGTAGCGCGTTATTTGAGTTCCAATGGGAAAGTTGTGATACAGAAACTGCATATGCAAATTCGGACCGCTGACCAGGGCCGCGTCGTGGATCCCTCCAATAAAAAACCCGGGCCCGCGGCCGACAAGCTGGCGAGTGCGGCAAAAGCCAGCAGCCACAAAACCACAGCAGGAGGGATGCTTCGCGCATGAGCACAACCGTGGTTTCCAACAGCATCAAATTAACCCCGGCAGGGCCGCGCATCGATTCCACCGATGAGCTCAAGCGGCTGGCCAACCGGTCGCGCATAGAGATCATAAAAATGATCGGCGCCGCCGGCAGCGGGCATCCAGGGGGATCGCTCTCGGAAGTTGAGCTGCTGGCCGCGCTTTATTTTCGCGTGCTGCGGCACGACCCTAAAAATCCCGCGTGGAAAGATCGTGACCGCTTTATTCTGAGCAAAGGCCACGGTTGTCCGGCGCTGTATGCCATCCTGGCTGAAGCTGGATATATCGATCCCGCAATTCTGCCCACGCTGCGCAAGCTGGGCTCGCCGCTGCAGGGGCATCCTGACCGGCGCATGCTGCCGCTGCTTGAAGCTTCAACCGGCTCGCTCGGCCAGGGGCTTTCCATCGGCATCGGCATGGCGCTGGCGGCGCGCCTCGACAAACTTGACTACCACACTTTTGTTATGGCCGGCGATGGCGAGATCCAGGAGGGCCAGAACTGGGAGGCAGCCATGTTCGCTCCTTATCACAAGCTGAGCAACTTGACTCTCATTGTTGACTACAACCACCAGCAGCTTGATGGCTTTACCAAAGACATTCTCGATGTAGACCCATTGCCGGCGAAGTTCTCCAGTTTTGGATGGAATGCCGTTGAAATCGACGGCCACAACTTCGACCAGGTAATTCCCGCTCTGGAAAAGGCGCGGGCGAACACAAGCGGCAAACCCACGGCCATCATTGCTAACACCATCAAAGGCAAAGGTGTCTCGTTCATGGAGAACAATCCCAAGTGGCATGGCGTGGCGCCGAAGCCGGAAGAAGTTGCGGCAGCGGTAAAGGAACTGGAAAAATAAGATTTACGATTTTTGATTTGCGATTTTCGATTTGGCAAGCGTGAAAAACATTAATGCTGCATTCTTGAATCAAAAAATCGTAAATCGTAATTCATAAATCGTAAATTTTAACGTCGATTTGAATACAAATAAGCTTTCTGGGACTAGGATTTAAATTTATTAACACTACAATGGCTACCACTCCGACAAAACCGAAATTCGAATTAAAGATGGGCTCAGCCACCCGCGAAGCTTACGGACAGGCTCTGGTCGAGCTGGGCACGAAGAACCCCAACGTCGTCGTGCTCGATGCCGACCTGGCTAAATCTACCTTTAGCGCCAAGTTCCAGGAAAAATTCCCCGAGCGCTTCTTCACCTGCGGCATCGCTGAGGCCAACATGGTCGGCATTGCCAGCGGCTTCGCCCTCTCGGGCAAGCTGCCTTTTGCTTCCTCTTTCGCCGTCTTTCTTTGCGACAAAGGGTACGACCAGATGCGCATGTGTGTGGCATATCCGCAGGTGAATGCCAAGTTCTGCGGTTCGCATGGCGGCATCTCCATTGGCGAAGATGGGCCGAGCCAGCAATCGGTGGAGGATATCGCGATCATGTGCGGCCTCGCCGGCTTTGTTGTCCTGGTTCCCTCCGATGAGTTCTGCGCTCGCGCCCTGGTGCATCGCATGGCCGAGCACGTTGGGCCGGTCTATATGCGCACCGGGCGTCCGAAGTCGCCGATCATCTATTCCGCCCAGGATACATTCGAGATTGGCAAAGCGAAAATCCATGGCGATGGCCGCGATGTCGCCATTGTGGCCTGCGGCCTTGAGGTCGGTTATGCCCTGCAGGCCCAGGCGCAACTGGAAGAAGAAGGTATCCACGCGCGAGTCATCGATATGCACACCATCAAGCCGCTGGATCAAGCCGCAATCGCCCGGGCCGCACAGGAATGCGGCGCCATTGTGACCGCCGAAGAGCACCTGCTCGATGGCGGCCTGGGAGCGCATGTGGCGCAAGCTGCCGCCAAATCCAGGCCCGTCCCAATGGAGTTCGTCGCGATCCAGAATACCTATGCCGAATCGGGTGCTCCCGACCAGCTGATGGAAAAATACGGGCTCACCGCGCCCTACATCGTCAAAGCCGTCCACGCCGTCCTGAAACGGAAAAGCTAGATTTACGAATTTCGATTTACGATTTAGTATTTCCTGGAAGATATAGATAGATTTGCTCACAGGCTAAATCAGAAATCTTAAATCGCAAATCGTAAATCGAACTTCGTAAATCGTCCTTCCCATGCCTCGTTACGACTATCGCCAAATCGGACCTCCGCCCGCCGCCGAAAAAATATTTCTGGGCTGGGTCGAGGCGCTTGACCGCGAATTCATGAATCGCGATCCGGAGCATCGCAGCCTTTTGGTACGCAATGAGCTGCACGAACTCTATCTCGGACGCGCCTATCACGAACCCAAGCTCACCGAACCGCTGGCGCAGCAGGCGCTGGTGCACTCTTTCGATCCGCGGAACGCCACGCTTGAACCGGAATACTACGGCGACGTGGACCCGGTGAAATACCGCGAGCGCAAGCCGCTTATCTGGTTCTGGATGATGTATGACCGCTCGCCTGTTGGCCTCAACCATTGGCTGGGCTTTCGCGTGCGCGCCATGCTGGCGCGGCATATTTTTAAATCTATCGGCAAGAACGTAAAAATCTTTCACGGCGTCGAGATCTCGTTTGGCTACAACCTGACGGTGGAAGATAACTGCACCATCCATAAATATGTTCTGCTCGACGACCGGGGTGAGATCATTATTCACGAAGGCAGCTCCATTTCCGACTATGCCAATGTCTACTCGCACGAGCATGACCTGAACGACGGCATGATCATCACCAACACCCCTACGGAGATCGGTCCCAAGGCCCGCATCACCTACCACGGTACGGTGCTCAGCGGCGTGAGGATCAACGAGCATGGCATGCTGGGCGCCATGGGCGTGGCAACAAAAGATGTTGAGCCCTACCACATCAAAGGCGGCATTCCCGCCAGAACACTGAAGGTAAAAACGATTGCACCGCCAGAGGTGCGTCACGAAGATAAAAAATAAGTCAGCGTTGATCCGCGGTCATTCGCGGCGAAAAAACCTGAACTCGAAACTTGAAACTGTCGCATGTTACCATCATAAAAACCTGCGTCTCCGAGAGCTGAATGTCATCTGAGCCAATATCCATGCAAAAACCGCGCGTGTTGAGCGGCATGCGCCCTACCGGCAAGCTACACTTGGGAAATTATGTAGGCGCGCTGGAAAACTGGGTGAAGCTGCAGGAAAGCAGCAAATACAACTGCTATTTTTTCATCGCTGACTGGCATGCGCTGACCACGGACTATGCGGACACCTCCCAGATCAAGCAGAATTGCGTAGAAGTTCTGCTCGACTGGCTGGCGGCCGGGCTCGATCCCCAGCGTTCGACTCTGTTTATTCAGTCGCATGTGCCGCAGCATGCCGAGCTGTTTCTGCTGTTTGCCATGATTACGCCGTTAGGCTGGCTGGAGCGTGTGCCTACATACAAAGAGCAGCGTGAAAATATTCACGACAAGGATCTGGGAACTTACGGGTTCCTGGGATATCCGCTGCTGCAGTCTGCCGATATTTTGATCTACCAGGCGCAATATGTGCCGGTGGGTGAAGACCAGGTGGCGCACATCGAGCTGACACGTGAAGTCGCGCGGCGCTTCAATCAGTTCTATCCGGGGAACGATAAATTTGTCTTCCCCGAGCCGCAGCCGCTGCTCACGCCGGCGCCCAAGCTGCCGGGCGTCGACGGGCGCAAGATGTCGAAATCTTATGGCAACACAATCCTGCTCACCGATCCCGAGCCGGTGATCCGGCAGAAGCTGAAGACCATGGTTACAGATCCGGCGCGGGTGCGGCGCACCGATCCTGGGAACCCGGATGTGTGTCCAGTCGGCGACTTGCATAAGATTTTCAGCAGCAAAGATACGCTTGCCAAAGTTTATGAAGGCTGCCGCTCCGCCGGAATCGGCTGCATTGAATGCAAAGGCTGGGCTGCGGACGCCATTGTGGCCAAACTCGCTCCCATGCAGGATCGGCGGAAAAAATATGAACAAAATCCACGGCTGGCATGGGATATTCTGGAGGCAGGCTCGGCCAAGGCGCAGAAAGCTGCCGAAGCTACCATGCAGGAAGCCCGCTCGGCCATGCACATGTCCAGCGAATTTGAGCAGCCTGCGGCAGGCGTGGCCGGCAAAACGAATTCATAATGTCTGAAGGTACTCCACAACCCGGCTCAGTTCCTGCCGCTGGCAAATCATCGGTAAACAACTCGGGGGTGACGCACCGTCTGAGCGACTTCCCGTTTGCGGTGAGCGTCTCGCACGTGTATGAAGGCCCCCTCGATCTTCTGCTCGATCTTATCCGCAAGCAGGATATCGACATCTACGACATTCCCATCGCCCGCATTACAGCGCAGTTTCTGATCTACGTGGAGCGCATGAAGCAGCTCGATGTGGATGTTGCCGCCGAATTTATCTATATGGCGTCGATGCTGATCCACATCAAATCGAAAATGCTGCTGCCGCGCGATCCGGATGCCCCGTCCGACCAGCAGGAAGATCCGCGCGAAGAGCTGGTGCAGCGCCTGCTGGAGCACGAAAAATATAAGAACGCCGCGCAGATGCTGCTGCAAAAACAGCAGATCGAGAATGCGGTGTGGTCGAACCCCTCGCTGAAAGAATTTAAGGACGCCGAAGGCACTGAGCCCGAGTTGGCTGCCGATGTGGTGGACCTGGTGCGTACCTTTCAGCAGATATTGGCGCGCGCGCGGTCGCGTCCGCTGCTGCAGGTGGATGAGGAAACCGTCACCGTCTCGCAGATGATCGATTACATGCGCCGCCGTTTGCTCCTGGAAGAGCGGCCCATCCGGCTGAAACAATTGTTGCAGCACACCCAGTCGCGGCGCACCCTGGTGTGCGCCTTCCTGGCTCTGCTGGAACTGGTGCGGCTGCAGGCAATCCTGCTGCGGCAGGACCGCGTGTTTGGCGACATCCTGATCAAGAAGCATGCCATGTTCGACACCGTATTCGCCGATGGAGAATCGGCGGCCGTTAAAGATGATTGGAGATAAAACAGCTCCTGGCTTCCAGCCGTTGGCTGTTTTGAAATCTGGAAGGGATAAATTAGCTTTCGTTGCAAAGGCTCAACAACAGCTGGAAGCTCGTAGCCAGCAGCTATTCATTCATGAACCTAAAGTCAAAAATCGAAGCCATTATTTACGCTGCCGAAGAACCGGTAAGCATTGAGCAGATTGCTGTCGCCCTGAAAGAGGAATTGGCAGCCGGGGAAGATTCAGGCAACAAAGAGAGCGCGAAAGAAAAAGTGCGCGCCGCGGTCGAAGAGTTGATCGCCGCTTATGCCACCGACGAACGCGGCATTGAAGTACGCAAAATCGGCGGCGGCTACCGCATGAGCACCAAGCCCGAGCACCACGATGCCGTGCGCGCCTTCGCCAAAAGCCTGAAGCCGCCCATCAGGCTCTCACTGCCCGCGCTGGAGACGCTCGCCGTCATTGCCTACAAGCAGCCCATCACTGCGCCAGAGATCGCCGAAATCCGCGGCGTGGATACCAGCGGCGTGCTGGCTACACTGATTGACCGCAAGCTGATTACTACCGCTGGACGCAAAGCTGTAGTAGGGCGGCCTATTCTCTACAAGACGACGAAAGACTTTCTGCTTCGTTTTGGGTTGAGCGATCTGAACGAGATGCCCAGCGTGGAGGAATTTGAGAAAATGGCCAGCGAGTCGCTCCACCAGCAAGGCCTGTTTGCTGAGGTGTCGATTCCCGATGCCACCGGCATTCCCGACCTGGAACCCGAGTCACAGGCTTCAGAAAATTCGCAAGCCCAAGCCGCAGCGGAATCAGAAGATGAGAATTCAAAAAACGGGCAGGCCGCAGAAAAGAATGAGACCCCCAACGAGTTGCACGGGCTAAAGCCCGATACACTCTAGTCACGTACGGCATGAGTAAAACGATTCTTTAGGGCGCTTCGCTGCGCGCACGCCTGCAGCAAGAAAAGGTTGTTCTCCAGAGATTTGCGGCACGACTAAAGAGGCTGCGGAAAAACTCACGGATGTCGGCAAGCATGGTTTCACGATCATGCTCGCATTGTCATTCCGAGGAGCAAGGCGACGAGGAATCCTATGAACTTTAAGGATTTATGGGCAGCCCAGCGTACATTCTCGACACAATAGGGATTTCGTGTCGGAATAACAAGAAATTGAGTTTTTCCGCAACCTCTAAAATCGTGCCCTGATACAACGCTAATGTATGAAACTGGCTCCAGTCAAAACCAAAAGCTAAGAGCCAACCACTGGTGCTGAGTACCGAGTATTGAGTACTTCACTGAGAACAGAGAACTGAGAACCGAGAACTGCCTTTGGACCGTCTACAAAAAATCATCGCTGCTGCCGGTATCTGCTCACGCCGCAAGGCGGAAGAGCTGATTACCACAGGCCGGGTTGCGGTCAATGGAAAGACTGTCACCGAACTGGGCACAAAGGCGGACCCGGCGCAGGATTCCATCAAAGTTGATGGCAAGCTGCTTCCCATGCAGCGCAGCGCGCGAAAGACTTATTTGCTGCTTCATAAGCCCAAGGGTTACGTCACGACGGTCACCGATCCGGAGGGGCGTCCTACAGTGATGGATTTGCTGCACGCGGGCAAACACTCCGTCACCGAGCGGGTCTATCCCGTCGGCCGGCTCGATTGGGCGAGCGAGGGCCTGCTGCTCATGACCAATGACGGAGAGCTCGCCAACCAGCTCACCCGCGCCGCGTCGCACGTGCCCAAAACTTATCTGGTGAAGATCAGTGGCAAGCCGCAAGAAGGCAACTTGGCTAAATTGCGGGCGGGTGTTTCCATTCCTACAGGTGTCGAAGGCAGAAGAGTGAAGACCGCTCCCGCAAAGATCCAACTGGCGCACAACGCGCCCAATCCCTGGTACGAGGTCACGCTCATTGAAGGACGCAACCGCCAGCTCCACCGCATGTTCGAGCGCATTGGCCATCGCGTGGAAAAAATCAAACGCGTGCGCTACGGGCCGCTCGAGTTGGATGTGGAAGCAGGGCGTTTTCGTCCTTTGACCGCTGGGGAAGTTGAAAGTCTACGCCGCGCTGTGCGGCAGCAGGCCAGGCAAAAGTAATGCCGGTTACAAGACGGCACGCTTGTAACCGGCACGTCGGCGCTCAGAGATGGAAAACAACACCGAATGAGAGCCGAAGGTTGTTGTGCCTTTCCGCGATTGAACTAAAAATCGAGGACGTGGCGCAGACAGCGGCTCCAGTTCCCGTGAATTCACACTCCTGGTTTGCAAATCCCTGGGTAAACTTGAAGGTATTCCGGAAATAGTCTGCCTGGACCAGGCGGATGGAAAGCCTTGGATTGACGTTGTAGTCCACGCCCCCGCCGAATGCCATAGCAAACGCGGCACGTCCGCCTCGAGGCCCTGGAATAAACTGGGATTCAGAAGTAGAGATCGCCCCTGTAGTGCCCGAATTCAGGGAGAGCGGCGGCAAAAAGACTTGGTTGATGATAGGCGATTGTCTGACAGGCGTCTGATAACTGACCCCAAACAGGCCATGGATAAATGGGGTTATGCCGTGTGCCTGCCGGAACGACAATTGCGGCCCCACAAGCAAAGTGTGGTCCTTGATGCCGGCGTCGCTGTAATAGCCCGACAGGTCTTCAGTAATTCCCACCCACTTGTTAAGGTTTTCGGTAACAGAAGCGTTGAATCCGTCGATTGGTTGTGCCTTCTGTGGAGTGTCGTTGTTCGATATAACAAAAGCCTGGCCACCCGTCTGTGAACGTAAAAACGAATACCCGGCAAATATGTCCATTTTGGGAATGTCTTGCGCTTTGAGAGGCAGGGCCCAAGACCACGCTACGAGAGACAACACTACTCCTTTGACCGCTATGCGATGCACCATGTGACAACTCTCCTTTTTGTCAAAACTATGTGCCTTCGCGGCAGGGTCAGCCACGCAGGTTTGTTATTCGGATGAGCAGGTTAGATTCGCGGCAAAAAGAAAGGTTGTATTCTGGATGGCGCTTCACGAAACTTTACGCGATGGAAATAGAAGTTTTAAAAAACTTTCCTTATTTAGGAACTGTTTATTTCTTCGCGCATCTCACGGACTGAATACCGTTACTCCGCAGGAAGAAAGACGCTAACAGCCGATGGCGAAATTGAAGCCTGCTCACGCCTTGGCTTCAATTTTTTCTATCGCATGCGGTTCCAGCATGGGCAGACGGGCAGCGCCGTAGAGGCCGGCATCGCTGCCCAGCAGCGCGCGGGTAATGATAGTTTTCTTCTTGTTGGGAAGGTTCAGGTCAGGTTCGGTAGCGGTATAAACGAACGAACGCTTGCGCACCTCTTCCATCAGCGACGGCGCGAACGCATCCCATGCGCTTACCACACCTCCGCCGATCACATACATAGGCAGGTTAAGAACGTTGACCAGGCTGGCAATGGTGATTCCCAGGGCGATTCCTACTTTGCGGAAAATTTCCTGGGCTGACGGGTCGCCCTGCACCGCCATCTGGTAGACAATGCGCGAGCTGAACTCAGGCTCTTCTTTCATGGCGCGTCCCAGCTCCAGCGCCTCGCCTTTGGCAATGGCTTCAATCGCCATGCGCTTGATGGCGGTTGCGGAGGCAAACTGCTCAATGCATCCGCGGCTGCCGCAGCCGCACGGCGGCCCATCGGGCTCAACCGTCATGTGTCCAATCTCGCCCGCCATTCCCGTCATGCCACGCCAGATTTTTCCATTCAGCACCAGCCCGCCGCCGACTCCGGTCCCCAGCGTGATCATGCACAAGCTGTCGACCTCGCGCCCCGCGCCCAGCCATTTTTCGCCCAAGGCGGCAACATTGGCGTCATTTTCCAGGATGACGTGGGTTCCAAGGCGGCGCTCGATTTCTTCGCGCACAGGATAATCAATCCAATCGGGCAGGTTGGGCGACTTGCGCACGATGCCGGTATCCATATCAATGATTCCGGGCACGCCGATGCCAATGCCTTCCAGTTTGCCCAGAGAAGAAAACTTTGCCGAGAGCTGGCGGATGGCCTCACTCATCTCCGCCACGACAAAATCGCGGCCCTTGGCGACCTGCGCCCCGCTGGTGATCTTGTGCAGCAGGTTGCCGTCGGAATCCACGGCTGAGATGCGCAGGTTCGTTCCGCCCAGATCGACACCGATAGCGTACGTTGCCATGTTCTCTAGATTACCTTGATGATGCCAAGACTGGCTAGCTTCTAGCCTCTAGCTACTAGCTGTTTTTGATTGTGAATGATGCATGCAGCTCCCACACCCAAGAACAGCTAGAAGCTAGTAGCTTCGAGCTATTTTTGGCACTTTGGACAATAGTGCGAACTGCGCCCGCCAATCACCACGCGCTTGATGGGAGTCTTGCAAACCAGGCAAGGCTCGCCCTCGCGGCCGTAGACCCGGTGCCGCAACTGGAAAAAGCCTTCTTCTCCCGACGCATCCACGTAGTCAGAGACCGAAGAGCCGCCGGCGGCAATGGCTTCGCGTAATACTTGCTGAATCGCGGCATGCAGCCGCTGCAGCTCGACTTGCGTCAATTTGCCCGCTCTGCGCCGCGGACGAACTTTGGCGCGAAACAGCGATTCATCAGCATAAATATTGCCCACGCCGCGCAATAATTTCTGGTTCAGCAACGCGCTCTTCACAGGTGTATCGCGCTTGCGGAACAGGGCGGCGAAGGCCTGGAACCCGATCTCCAGCGGCTCTGTACCGGCAAACACATTCCCATTTTGGTCTTTTCCGGCGGGCTTTACGACCGAGAGTCTGCCAAACCGCCTGGGATCGACAAATCGCAGCTCGCGTCCCGAGGCGAGCTTGGCGATCAGGTGTGTGTGTTTAACAACTTCCGTGTGCGCATCGGCAATCAGCAGCCTGCCCGTCATTCCCAGGTGAACGATCCAATGCCCGGCCAGGTCTTTGCCTGCAACGCGACCGCGGCTGAGATCAATGACAATGTGCTTCCCTGCCCTGTGCACGCGCTCAATTCGGCCCCCTTCGAGCAATGCCGCGATAGCGCGCGCAGAAGACTTCAACGGCTCCGGCTTGCTGCCAATCCACACCGATTCGATCACGTCTCCGGTAACGCGCTTGGCCAGGCCGCGTGCAATGGTCTCGACTTCGGGAAGTTCAGGCATGAAAAAACAGTTCTCAGTTCTCGGTTCTCAGTCTTCAGATCCATGACGATAGGTGCAAAAAAACTGAGAACTGGGAACTGAGAACCGAGAACTGCTTTTCTATCTTTTTCTTTCTCTTGGCGCCGCGGCTTCCGCCACCGCGGTGCGTCTTATGGGAACGATGGCGCCGCTGGCCGGGTCTGGGGTCTGGCGGCGGGCCATTACTTCTTTGCCTACAAAGTTCACGAACTCGTGCATTTGGCGCTGCATCTCTTCCATGCGTTCGCGCATTTGCAGAATGATGGCAATCCCGCTGATGTTCACGCCTAAATCGCGCGCCAGCGACAGGATAAACTCCAGCCGCTTCAAATCATCTTCCGTGTACAAGCGGGTGTTGCCCTCGGTGCGCGAAGGTTTGAGCAATCCCTCGCGCTCGTAGAGACGCAGAGTTTGAGGGTGGATCTCATACATTTCAGCCACTGTGCTGATCATGTATGCGCCTTGAGTTTTGCGCTTTGCCATAGGTTCTTTGATGCGTATTTAGCTGTGTATATTATGGGGGATAATAAGACCATTTCCCAAAGGAAATAAAACGATTGTATATAAGGTCATAATTGCAGAGCCACTTGGAGATATTCATGAAATTTTCTCGCGCAGTCCTGATGTTGCTGATCGCCTGTACTTGTCTGCTGGCCTCAGGCGCCGATTATCCTGCTCCGCAGGAGGGAACTTTTATCGTCAAAGATTTTCAGTTTAAGTCAGGCGAGCGCCTGCCTGAGGTCAAACTGCACTACTACACCCTGGGCGCGCCGCAGAAAGATGCCGGCGGCAAAGTGCGCAACGCGGTGCTCATTTTGCACGGCACCGGTGGCTCAGGCCGCCAGTTCCTGACGCCCAACTTTGCCGGCGTGCTTTTTGTTCCCGGCGGATTGCTGGATGCCACAAAATATTTCATCATCCTTCCCGACAACATAGGCCACGGCGGATCCAGCAAGCCCAGCGACGGCCTGCACATGCGCTTCCCGCATTATGAGTATGAGGACATGATCGAGTTGCAATACAGGCTGCTGACGCAGGGACTCGGCGTGGACCATCTGCGGCTGGTGTTGGGGACCTCCATGGGCGGCATGCACACCTGGTTGTGGGGCGAGCAGCATCCTGACTTTATGGATGCCCTCATGCCGCTGGCCAGCCAACCCATCGAAATTGCCGGACGCAACCGCATGATGCGGCGCATGATCATAGACGACATTCGCACCGACCCGGAGTGGAACAACGGCGAGTACAAGCAGCAGCCCCACGGACTGGCCGCCGCAATCCAAATTCTGCTCATCATGGGCAGCGCTCCCCTACGGATGCAAAAGGAAGAGCCCACGCGAGAACAGGCGGACGCGTATCTGGAAGACCAAGTCTCCACGCGAATGAAGACTACTGACGCCAACGACATGCTCTACTACGTTGACGCCTCGCGCAACTACAACCCAGAATCCCAGTTGGAAAAGATTACCGCTCCACTTACCGCCATCAATTCCGCCGATGACCAGATCAATCCGCCGGAGCTGAAGATCATTGATCGCGACATCCTGCGGGTCAAGAACGGCAAATTCGTACTGCTGCCCATCACCGACCAAACCCGCGGACACGGCACGCACACCTGGCCGGCAATCTGGGGAAATTATTTAGGTGACCTGCTGGAGAGGTCGAAACAGTGAAGCAGCATGTGGCATTTAGAATCAGCAGTTAGCAATTAGCATTTGGCCCCTGAACATTTTGGGTTGAAGACGAATCAAGACTTCAGCCATTTCGTTGCTACGATGTGCTCTCGGGGCTGAATGCCAAATGCCAAGTGCTAAATGCCGCTCCTGGCTGACTGCTGAGCGCTGCGTCCTGATACGCGCAAGAAATAAATCACAAATCCCGCTGCGATCAGCACACACCCAAAGCTTAGCGCATTCATGCCGGCAATCCGCTCGCTTTGGCTCTTCACCACCGAGAAACCCAGCAGCAGCATGGGAAACACGCCAACGGCGAACGCTCCAAAGGTCCCACCGGGCACACGGAATGGACGCGGCAGATCAGGCTCACGCAACCGCAACGCCGCCAGCGCGGCGAACTCCAGCAGCAGGCTCAAGCCATAGATCAAAATATCAATCGTCACCAGGCGCTCGAAGTTAAGGCCCAGGCAGAGAGACCAGGCAACGGCCAGCGTGACAATTGCCACCCACGGAGCTTTGCTCTTGGGATGCACTTTGGCAAACATCGCGGGCAGCAGGCCATCTTGCGCCATGGCCAGCGGCAGCCGCGAGTAGCTCATCACCAGCGAATTGAACATGCCAAAGGCGCTGAGCATGCCGCCCACCACCAGCGCCACGCGCAGCCACGGCCCTACTATCAATGCCGCCAGGTCGGCCCATGATCCGGTCACGAACGCGCTGGGCTGTATTCCAGTCACTGCCATGGCAGCTACCGGCAGAATGTAGCTGAGGGCCACAATAGACACGGTGATCAGCATGGCCCGCGAATAGGTCCTCTGCGGATTTTCGACCTCGGCCGCAATGGTCGAAGCGTTGTCCCATCCCATGTAGTTCCACATGGCCACAAGAATGCCCGCAATCAAATCCACATGCGTGGTGCTCTGCACGGCTTGTCCGGCAAACATGCCATGCTTCCAGAGCGCAAAAACTATCAGCACTACAAACGGCAAAGTGAGCAACACGAACAGCCATAGTGAAGTCAGCGCCACCAGGCGGACTCCGGCGATGTTCAGCAACGCGCAAACGGTTACAATGGCCAACCCTACCAGCACTCCGCGGTGTCCGATTCCGAAATAGGGAAACAGGCGCGCGAGGTATGCGATAAAGAGCGCGGGATAAATCGCCATATCGAAGATGCTGGCCACCAGTGAGAGCCATGCCTCCTGGAACCCCCAGCAGGGCCCCAGCGCACGGCGCACCCAGACGTAAAATCCTCCCTCTTCCGGCAGCGCGCTGGCCAGCTCGCCAATCATGTAGGCGGTAGGCAGGCTCCAGAGCACCGGAGTAATCAACAGGATCAGAATGGCGCCCGCGTATCCTGCGCCATGCACGGTATCTTCCGTTCCGTAGGTTCCACCGGAAACCATGAAGAAGGTCGCGGCCACCAGGGGCCACAAGGTCAGATTTTTATTTTTGGAAGTTTTGGGAGACTGTGAGGTGAGGGTGGGTTGCTGCTGTACGGCTGTTTTCAATTTCTATGGCTACCTCCTCGGGCGGCCCTCGTTCTCTGCATGAATGTCCTTCGGAACAAGCCCGCAATTGCAATATACAGGCAATCGTCGGCAGCGCAAGAAAAATTTTCTGGTCCCAAAGCTACAATTCATGCTCGTCAATGACCGCCTGCATTTCCCAGCTCACATCTGGCGTCATTACGAAGGTATCGTTCTAAAATTCACCGGCACGGTCCTAAAGCTCAAACCGCCCACTCTCTAACGGCCTGTTCTTTGCTGGCCTGGGTTCACAGGAATTTAATACTCTAAGTAAAAAATCCATTTGACATGGGGCTTGCCGATAACGTAAAGTGCGCGGCAACAGTTTGACGCCGGAATAGCGGTCTTCGCGAAACCATTCAACCGCTTCTAGGGGCCGGCGCGGCAATCCGGTGGGTCAAAATTCGTCATTTTGACCTGCACAACATCCTTCTACAACGATCCCGAGTCCATGTGGTAATGGCGGGACTTTCACAATTCTCTTCGGCCAAATTGGGTTCCGCGCGAAAACTTTGTCTTCTGCGCCACTGAAAATATTTCCGCAGGCAGCTGGTCCTATTCCGCAAGGACAGACACCGTGCGGGTGAACTCTCTCTAGTGTGTCCTTCCCTCGTGGCACACAATCACCCAAGTTCGCCAACAAGCGAGCTTAGAAGAGGAACTCCAACTATGTCCCAAAAAATCCCCCTGCTTTTTGCGAAGACGGTTGTAATGCTGATATGCATGGCTCTTCTGTTCACTGGAATCGCGCTGGCCCAGACAGATCCGGGAGTGCGCAGCAACACAGGAGTGAATGCCGGCCAGCCCTTTGCTTCGGTAACCGCCAATCCCAACGATCTGGCTTTCTTCCAATCCGGACTCGCGCAATTCAACGAGCACCAAACCGTGACTGGTGACAACCCCGGCCTTGGGCCGCGGTTCAACACGGATGGGTGCGGCACATGTCATTCACAACCGGCCCCCGGCGGAAGCAGCCCGAGCGCCAACATATTCCCGAAGGTCGGGCCTAATCCGGAAAGCCAGGTGATTGCCAATGGAGTCGTGAGCGGCAGCACCAATACCATTCCGTCTTTCATCACGGCCAATGGTCCGGTGCGTGAGGTCCGATTCCCATTCTTCTTTAACTCTGACGGAACAGCCAATACCAATGCGCCCAATGGCGGAGTGGAAGACCTGTTCACCGTCAGCGGCCGCTCTGATGCCGGTAGTTGCAATCTGGCGCAGCCGAGCTTTAATGCTGCTGTGGCGGCTAACAACATTATCTTCCGCATCCCCACACCAGTCTTTGGCACGGGCCTGATGGCCAACATTGACGATTCAACCCTGCTCAACAATCAGGCAGCCAATGCCAATAACAACATCGGTGTGAGCGGCACCTTCAACCACAACGGCAACGACGGCACCATCAGCCGCTTCGGCTGGAAGGCACAGAACAAGTCGCTGATGATCTTCGCCGGTGAGGCCTACAACGTGGAAATGGGCATCAGCAACGAGCTGTTTACGCAAGACCGGCCGCTGCCGGGTGAGGACCAGCACGGAAGAGGGCTTCCCGCCAACTGCCTGAACCTGGCTGGGGTCGGCTACCCTGAGGATATTACCCACTCCGATGGCACCACCGCCTCCACCGTCGCCAGTGACGTCGGGCTGTTTAATGCCTTCATGCAATTCCTGGATCAACCCACTGCGTCCACGACCAGCCCAGGCGGAGCAACCTCGATCGCCAATGGGCGCGCACTGTTTAGCTCCATTGGCTGC
>DASRDW010000284.1:0-11975 GCA_035652415.1 Candidatus Angelobacter sp.
TGGCCCATTCGGTGGCGGGGATGCGTCAGGTGGCGAACCTTCGCCGCGATGTGACCGTTGAAATTCCTGATCCTAAACTTATCGACCTGATTTCTGCGACTTCAGGCAAGAAATTTTTGACTTCTGCGGCAGAGTTTATTACCTACCTTCCCCGCGTGGCTTGGGGAGGTTTTGCCGGCAGCAAGCAGCCGCAGCCCGATTTGAACGCAGCTTTGCGCAAGACTTCACCCACGTTGGGCGACGCTGCCGGTTATGAAGCTCCGGCCTGCGATACCGAAGCCGCCCACAAATTCCCCAACATGGTAGTAGCGAGGAGATATGGACATCAATAGCAGACCAGTTGTCGTTAAGAGAATGCCTGAGCGCCTTAACAGCCGCACAGCGCGAGAATTTCTGCGCGATGTCCAGCCATTTCTTCATGCTGACCGTCCGCAACTGGTGTTCGATCTTTCCCAGGTGGTGCAACTGGATGCAGCCGGCGTGGAGATGCTGTTGCGCTGCATGTCTGAAGCGCACAAGCGCGATGGCGATGTGAAGCTGGCCTCGCTCTCCGATCAATCTGCGGTGGTGCTGGAACTCACACGCACAGAACGCCTGTTTGAAATCTATGAAACATCTACAGACGCTGCCCGCAGCTTCAGCGGATTTTTGCCCAATGCTATGCGGCAGCAGCTTCTGCACAACAAACGGCCTGCCGCGCCGGTTGCGGCTTAGAAACCTCGGGTTATGTCCCAACCAGAGAGCATTGTTTCCCTCCCCAGAACCGATGTGCCTGTTCCGCTAACGGCAAAGCCGCAGCGCAGCGCCCATGCCATGGTGCTCAGCGGCAGCCTGATCATGCTGATCAGCATGATGCTGGTAAATCTTTTTAACTTTTCTTACAACGTAGTAATGGCGCGAATGCTCGGTCCGGCCGAGTTCGGCCACATCAATGCCGCAGTCACCATTCTCCTTATGGTTTCATGCGTCAGCCTGGCATTTCAGCTCGTTTGCACAAAGTTTGTTGCGCGCAATGAGACGACCGGTGGCAAGGCCGCTGTTGTTCGCGCGTTGCTAAGCAAGGCGTGGATCGCAAGCCTTGCCATGGCCGCAGTGCTCTTTCTGGCTCAAAAGCCGATTTCCGCCTATCTGAACCTGCCCAATCACTGGATGATGGGACTTTTGGCGATTGGCATTGCGGCTTACGCTCCGCTTGGTGTGAAACGCGGGGCGATGCAGGGTGTCTGCGTTTTTCCGCGCTTGGGCGGCAATTATGTTCTGGAAGCATTTACCAGATTTGTGGTGGGCGCGGGCCTGGTGGTGATGGGCTACGGCGCTTTGGGGGCCGTGGGAGCAATTTCTGCCGCTGTAATCGCGGCATATTTTTTGCCGCGTATCCCACAACAGCTTCGCGAAAAAGGCGAGGCAGGCGAGCCGCCCTCTTTTGCTGAAGCGCTTCAGGCAATCGTTTTCTTCATTGGCCAGGTCATCATTAACAACATTGACATCCTTCTGGTGAAACACTTTTTTCCATCTGATCCGGCGGGCATTTATGCTGCCGTTGCCCAGATTGGCCGCCTGCTGTACTTTGCTGCATGGTTTGGCGTTGTCAATGCCATGTTTCCGGTGGCCGCGGCGGCGAAAGATGAGCACCGTAAGAGTCACGGCATCGGCTTACCGCTCTTGCTGGTGTTTGGTATCGCCATTGCCTTTGTGCTGGTTGCTTCCCTGTTTCCACACCTGATCATGGGAGTAATTTTCGGCTCGCGCTTTGTGGACATCGGCTGGCTGCTGGCGCTCTATGCAGTTGCAACCGGGCTTTACTCACTGTGCGTCGTGTTCATTGCTTATGAGATGTCGCGCCGCATCGCCAATACAGGATGGCTACAGCTTATGTTCAGTGCCGCGCTGGTGCTGGGGATCGGCCTGTTCCACGGGAGCCTGCTAGAGGTCATCATCGTCCGCATTGTTCTCATGGCTATCTTGCTTGTGTTGGTCGCTGTTCCATTCCTTCGCAAGCACTCTGCTCGTGCGCCACTGGCGGAGGCTGCATGAAAAAATTGCGCCGCATTACTGAAGCTGAGGTCATCGCAGAATTTCTGCAAGGCGAATTCTTTCACAAGGAATATGACGCTGACCGCGAGCGGTTTGCGGATATTGTGAATCATCCTGACCTGACCAGCGAGGCGGAAAACGAGCTTCGCCGCGTTCTTCTCTTTCGTCGGCGAGACACCATGTGGTGGGAGCTGCCGGATGACCGGCAATGGTGGCAAGTTGAATTCGACCCGGCTGATGTGGAGCGGGTAAGCGTCTTCCCTCGCGCGCATTGGCGAATGCTTGCTCATGGAGATTTCAAAGCCCGGCATGTGGCTGAAAATGTCCGCAAGCAAATAGAAGCCGGACAGCCAGATCAATTTATCGCCAAAATAGGCGCAATAGCTTCCGGCAAACAACCGCTCTCAGCTACATCCCTGATTATCTTTTTGGGGCTGGATGAGCACCGGCCCGTAACGCTGCTGGAAGGGAATCATCGCTTTATTGCCTCATTGCTGGCACCTGAGAAAAACCTGCTAGCTAAGACTCGAATGGTCGCCGTATTTTCGCCCAGCATGGAAAAATGCTGCTGGTACAAAACCAATTTCCAAACCCTTTTTCGTTGCCTGAAAAACCGCATCCAACATTATTGGGACAGAGATCCTGATGTTGCCGGACTGTTGCAGCAAACAGCCAGGTTCCGGAGCACAAGCGCCTCTGTTGAAGGACCGGCCCCCGTCAAATCAAAAATCGCCTGAATTTGAGAAGGTAAGTTCCCCGAGGTTTCTATGAAGAACCAACACCGAATCGCAAAAATTCTGAGCACCACATTGACGGCAGGTATATTCCTGTCGCAGTCCCTTTTTGCCCAGCAGAGCAGCAGCCAACAGCCCGCGCAGCAGTCAACGGAAACGCAACAACTGGCGCAGCCTGCTACTGCTCAGCCCACGCAAAATCAAAGCGCGACACCAACAGCGCCTGCCGCTCAGAGCCAGGAACAGACGCAGCAGGGCCAATCCGCTCAGCCGCAGCAGCAGAACCAGCAACAGCAACAGCCTGTAAATCCTTCAGGCACCACGGTGAACCCATCGCAAGCGCCGTTGCAACCGGTAACGACTTATCCTGACGCTTCGGGAGCACAGCAGGAACAGCAGCCCAGCACCACAACAACACCGGCACAGACAAACATTCCCGAGAACCCGCAGCCTAAGAAGCAGCCGAGCGCACCGGTAGGTGCAGCCGCCGCAGAGAGCGTTCCAACTGCCGGTGGAGCAGCAGCCAAACCCGCAGGTGTAGCTATTGCTCCGGCAAAACAGCACCAGACGCGGTCATTGCTGATTAAAGTTGGGGCAGCCTTGGCCGCAGGCGCAGCGATTGGAACCGTGTTTGCGCTCAGCCACAGCTCACCCTCTACGCCTCCCGGATCAGCAGCGCCCGGGGTTACGCAAAAATAGTTTGTAACGTTCAGGAGGAAAGTTACACAAGTTATATGGACGGGCCGAACCCAATGATCAAAGCCGCTGAAACTCCTCTACTCATCACCTTTTCTGGTGTGGACGGTTCAGGAAAATCCACGCAGATTGAAAGCCTCTGCTCCGCGCTCCACGCCGCCGGACTGAAAACTACCCTGCTTGCTTTCTGGGACAACGTGGTGGTGGGCGTGAAATATCGAGAAGGCTTTGTTCACAAGGTGTACAAGAGCGAACGCGGTATTGGAGCGCCGGGCAAGCCCGTAAACCGCCGTGACAAAAACATGCGCGGCTGGCACCTTACTCTGGCCCGCCACTTTCTCTATTTGCTTGACGCGCTGAATCTGCGCCGCGTTGTGGCTCGGGCAAAAAAGAGCGGCGTCGATGTCGTGGTCCTCGATCGTTATATCTATGACGAGCTATCAAATTTGAACCTCGGTAACTCGCTCAGCCGCGGGTTCGTGAAACTGGTCCACGGCTTTGTGCCCCGACCCGACATTGCGTATCTGCTCGATGCCGATCCTGTTGCCGCCTATGCCCGCAAACCGGAATATCCCGTGGAATTCATGAAGAAGTGTCGCCGCGCTTACTTTGAGCTTGCTTCACTGCTGAAGACAATGACCATTGTTCCGCCACTGGCTCTGCCGGAAGCCAAGTTGGCTGTGTTGAAAGCAGCGGAACGAGAACTTGCAGCCCAAGGAAAGACGGCAGATCTTGCTTCAGGAAGCTTGTCGGCGGCATGAACGGGATCTGTATACTTCGCTGAATCAGGTCTGATTATTTAGCGTCTGCGGGCTTTGATGTCGGAAGTCCTTTTCTGCACAATTTTCTGTACGTCCTGCTCCGAAGCAAATTCTCCGCGATCTGCTTCTTCAATCGCTTTCTTGATCTCTTCCACTTGCCATGTCGAAAGTATTCTGTTCATTTTGTTGCTCCTCGCGCCCGCAGCAACTCCGCAATCTCCTCTTGCTTGCCTTCCAGCGCCCATCCCAGGGCAGTAGAGTTGAATTGCGTGTCGCGTAATGCGAGGTCAGCGCCGTTCGCGATCAGAAACTCGACCATCGTCTTGTGACCGTTGATCGCCGCCCAGTGCAACCCTGGTGCGCCGAAGAAGCCGCGATAGTTAATGTCCGCGCCTTTTTCCAGCAGGAAGCAAGCGGTTTCCACATGCCCGTTTCGCGCGGCGATGTAGAACGCGTCTGACACCAACTCTTGATAGCTCTCCGGCGGCGAAGCTTTGCCCCACTCGCCGTTGCCTAGATCCCGAAACTGCGCCTGTCCTGCACCGGGTTTGAGCGTGTTAGGTGAATCCCAGAATGATTGCACCACGTCCAGCATGCCCAGACCTGCGGCGCACCACATGTTTAACTGCGGACGCGCACCGTGCGCCAGCAGAATATCGGCCACGTCGCGGCTACCCATATTCGCGGCCCATTGCAACGGCGTCATACCCCAGGAAACTTCTGTATTGATATTTGCGCCTGCGGCCACCAGCAGCTCTGCCAATTCGCGATAATTTTTCTCCGCAGCCCAATGCAGCGGAGTTTTGTCGTACGCTCCTTTAGCGTTCACCAATGTTGTATCAAGAGAAAGGAGTTGGCGGACGCGGGTCACATCGCCGCGCTCAGCCGCCTTGAGCATTTCTTCAGGATCAACCAGATAGCAGACTTCACTCATTCCGGCAGTCCTCGATAATTACCGCTTCTTCTCCACCACCATCGGCTGGATATGGTCCAGCGGAATGAACTCCGTTGGATAGATGCCGGTGTAGCAGGAAGTGCAGTAAGTGGCCTTATCGCCTTCAGCGCAGGCCGCGCGCAGCCCTTCCAGAGAAAGATAGGCCAGAGAATCCGCGCCAATATAGTCGCGAATTTCTTCCACCGACTTGTTTGACGCGATGAGATGTTCTTTGGAAGGTGTATCCACGCCGTAGTAACAGGGCGAGACCGTCGGCGGGCAGGAGATCCGCATGTGAACTTCCTTGGCGCCAGCGTCGCGCACCATGCGAACGATTTTTCGGCTGGTGGTGCCGCGGACGATAGAATCATCCACCAGGATCACGCGCTTTCCTGTCAACAGGCTGCGGATGGGATTGAGCTTGAGCTTGACTCCAAAGTCGCGCACGCGCTGCTCCGGCTCAATGAACGTGCGGCCGATGTAGTGATTGCGAATCAGCCCAAAGCGAAACGGCAGCAGCGATTCGGATGAATAGCCCAGCGCTGCAGCCACGCCGGAATCTGGCACCGGAACAACCAAGTCAGCTTCCACAGGAGATTCCTTCGCTAACTGTCGGCCCATGGCCTCACGGCTGGCCTGTACTGACCGGCCAAAGACCACGCTATCCGGCCGCGAAAAATAAACATGCTCAAAGATGCAGGCAGACTGCTTCATCTCCGAAGCAAAGAAGCGCGAATAAGTCCCTTCCGGTCCCACCACCACCATCTCGCCCGGCTTCACATCGCGCTCATAGACTGCGCCAATCAGGTCAAAGGCGCAGGTCTCAGAAGCAAAAACAATCGTGTCACGGCCTTCGCCGGCTGCATTGAGAATGCGTCCCATGGAAAGCGGACGGAAGCCGCGTGGATCACGAATGGCAAAGACGCGGTCGCGCGTCATCATCACCAGAGAAAACGCGCCTTCAATCCGGCGCAAGGCGTCACACACCGCTTCCGGCAGCGTCTGCTCCTTGGATTGCGCGATCAAGTGAACGATAACCTCAGTATCGCTGGTGGTTTGGAAGATGGATCCCTGCGTCTCCAACCGGTGGCGGATTTCATTGGCATTGACCAGATTGCCATTGTGCGCGAGGGCAATCATGCCCTTGTTGCAATCCACCATGATGGGCTGCGCGTTGAGCACAGCGGAATCACCGGCGGTGGAGTAGCGCGTATGGCCGATTGCGAGAGTGCCCGGGAGACGATTCAAGACTTCAGTGGTAAAAATCTCCGCGACTTCTCCCATGGCTTTATGGACGAAGAGACGCTCGCCATTCGAGGACACCACTCCCGCCGATTCTTGCCCGCGATGTTGCAGTTGATGCAGGCCGAGGTAAGCCAGCGTGGAAGCTTCACGATGGTTGTGAACTGCTACGACTCCACATTCGTCTTTAAATTTGTCGGGCTTCATTTTTTGTCGCTTCGCTCCAAACCGCTCACCGTTTGATCTCCACCTAAATTTTTCTTGCTCCTCACGCACGCCCGCTCGGCGCCACACGGGCCTCGCGGCCTTTTCGTCTAAATTGTTGCTTAGCTCCACACCGCTTAGGTTCGTCTATCACCAAAATGCCTTGTGCTCCTGCTGCTTGCCGCTTATTTCCAAAATCCGGAACCCGCGTATTTGCTTTTCCGGAGTCCCGAGCGGAGCGAGGGATCCATATCCTCTGATATCTTCTTCGGAACAACAGCAATCGTCAGTTTTTGATCCTAAAATCCTTACCGGCTATAGCGATCCCTCGCTACGCTCGGGATTGCAGAAAAAGCCGGAATTTCAGAAACACTAACTCTTCTGCAAAACTTCCGGCACCAAATGCTCCGGGGCCTCCACATGCAAAGCCTTCTTAAGCGCCGAATCCCAGACTTGCCTCAGCTCCGACACGTTTGCTGAGACTGCCAATTTGCCGTCGATACGAATTTCTAATTTTTCAGGAACAGTGCGTCCGATCTGGTCCGCCCGTAAGCCCCATTTTAACGCTATTTGTTTGATGTCCAACGTCTTTTTCGGGTCGCAACTAATCACCACGCGGCCAGCGTCCTCGCCAAACAGAACGCCTTCCGCAAAGACACCATTGGACTTAAGGTCGATCTCTGCGCCAATACTATTGGGGAAGGCCGATTCAGCCAGCGCCACAGCCAGACCGCCGTCTGAACAATCATGCGCCGATTCAATAGCGCGGTTCTGGATCAACTCCCTTAGGCACTTCTGCAATGCTACTTCCTGCTTAAGGTCGAGCGCGGGCGGCACGCCCCAGATTTGGCCAATGATCTCTTTGGCATATTCAGAAGAGCCAAATTCGGCTTCAGCCTGCGCCTGATTTGCCGTCGGCCCAGAGCTCAGGAGCAACACTTCGCGCTCACTCTCGCGGAAGTGAAAGGGCATGGCGCTATTTACATCCTGCAGAATTCCCACCACTCCGACCACCGGCGTGGGATAAATGCCCTCGCCCAGCGTCTCGTTATAAAGGCTCACATTGCCGCCGGTGATCGGCGTTTCCAGCGTGTTGCAAGCCTCAGTGAGACCATCCACCACTTCAGAAAGCTGCCACATGATCGGCGGCTTTTCAGGGTTGCCGAAGTTCAGGCAGTTGGTTGCTGCTACCGGCGTAGCGCCAATGCAGGAGACATTGCGGGCTGCTTCAGCCACGGCGTGCATTGCGCCCAGCTTGGGATCGAGCCAGCACCAGCGCCCGTTTCCATCCAGCGCCATGGCCAGCGCGCGCTTCGATCCTTTAATCCGCATCAGCCCGGCATCTGCGCCGGGGCCTTCCACCGTATTTGACTGCACCATGGAGTCGTATTGTTCAAAGATCCAGCGTTTGGAGCAGATGTTCGGCGACCCCAGAAGCCGCTTGAGCTTTTCTGTGAGATCAGCCGCGCTCCACTTCACGTTGCTTGGTTTAGTGCGCGATACCGGCGCACTCCAAGGCTCCATCGGACGGTTGTATAAAGGCGCGGCGTCCGTCAGCGCATCATTGGGAATGTCAGCGACCAGCTTGCCATGCTCCAGCACGCGCAGCCGGCTGCCGCTGGTCACCTTGCCGACAATTACTGCGTCCAACCCCCACTTCTCAAAGACATTCAGAACTTCCTGCTCGCGGCCACTCTCCGCCACCAGCAGCATGCGCTCCTGCGACTCGCTCAGCATGATCTCGTAAGCGTTCATGCCGGTCTCGCGCTGGGGAACGCGATCCAACTCAATCTCAAGGCCAACCCCACCGCGACCACCCATCTCGCAGGTAGAGCAAGTCAGCCCCGCCGCGCCCATATCTTGTATTCCGACCACCGCGCCGGTATGCATCGCTTCCAGGCAGGCCTCAAGCAGCAGCTTTTCCAGGAACGGATCACCTACCTGCACGTTGGGCCGCTTCTGCTCGGAGCCTTCACTGAACTCTTCGCTGGCCATCGTAGCGCCATGAATACCGTCACGCCCGGTCTTCGCGCCTACATAGATCACCGGGTTTCCTTCTCCGGCGGCCTTGGCGTAAAAGATCTGGTCGCGCCGCACCAGCCCCAGCGCAAAAGCATTGACCAGCGGATTGCCGGAGTAACACGGCTCAAACTTGGTTTCGCCGCCCAGGTTGGGTACACCAAAGCAGTTGCCGTAAGACGCGATCCCGCTAACTACGCCCTCCAGCACCGAATGATTGCGATGAATGGTTGCTTGATCTGCGGCTTTGTCCGCACCGTTTGCTGCTGCCGCCGAACCTGAGTTGGAGACTGAGGTAATCGGTCCAAATCTCAGTGAATCCATCACTGCCAGCGGCCGCGCGCCCATGGTGAAGATATCGCGCAGAATTCCGCCCACGCCGGTGGCTGCTCCCTGAAACGGCTCAATGAATGATGGGTGATTGTGCGACTCAATCTTAAAGGCGCAGGCCCAGCCATCGCCAATATCGATGATGCCCGCGTTCTCGCCCGGCCCCTGCACCACCAGCTTGCTGCGCGTGGGGAGCCGCTTCAGGTGAACGCGCGACGACTTGTACGAGCAGTGCTCGCTCCACATCACGCTGAAGATACCCAGCTCTGTGAGCGAAGGCTCACGGCCCAGCGCGGACTTAATCTTTTCGCATTCCTGCGGCGTGATGCCGTGATCTTTGATGACCTCAGGTGTAATGGCGGAAGCGTGTGTTGTGGGCATGGGGTTATCTCTATTCTCGCATTTTTTCCGAAGTCCCGACCCGAAGGGGAGGATCCCTACCCTCTCCAAATCTTCGGGGTTCGATTTTGGCGATTCTCACCTGCCCCTCCCGTTTCATCCCACATCATCCCAGGTCATCCCAATTGGCGTGAGTTTTGCAGGTTCGAGCATCCCTAAAACAGCAATATCGGCTTAATGAAATTAACCGTTTAGGCTTATGTAAGTTGTTGTAAATTAAAGGCTTACTATAGCATTTTCAGGGCAGGAATTCAAGCAAATTCGACTCTGTCTCGGAGAAAACATTTGGCAGAAAGACACGCGTCCATACACGACATGAGCGCTAGTTTCAGTCTTTTATACCCCCAGTCATTGCCAAGGTGCAACTGACGGAGAAGCCTTAGAGAGGGCGACACGAATTTTACAAAGTTCAGCAAATGTTCGGTTTGTCTATTTGAACCTATTCGATCAGACTGAGTATGCCTGTAGTTCCATCTTGATAGAACGTGCAAGGCCACCAAGATCCCCATATAAGCTTTTGCTTGTGACATTCATTTTGCGGAGCAAAGCAAAAATTCCAGTATAAAGAGCATGGGGTATCCGGTATTTAGTCAATCCGGCATTGTTGTACATTGGCGAGTCCAATATTTCCTCAATACGACGGCTGCGGTTTCCAGAGATCAAGAAAGAACCTGCTTGGCGATCTAGCCTCGCGTTGAGTTGTTTTGGCTCGGTAATCCATGCTATGTCGTATGCAAATCGATCGACGATGCTCTCAAACACTTGGTCTTGCTTTCTGTAGATAGATTCGCGAGTTTCACGAAACTCTGCATCTTTTTGCGAAATGTAGTCGATTGATTTTTGCATAACTTCTCGATAATCGATGGCAAACATCGCAAAGTCATTTTTGGTCTGCGGATCGTAAGCCTCCAGTGCAAAATACAGTGCTACATATGGGCTCTCGGTAAAATCCAAGAGCCGGGTCGGGACACCATAATGTTGCATAATAGCTAACCACGCTAGCGTTGAATCGGGTCGGACATTTTCATTGTCATACAAGTGAAATTTTGATTGAAAAGTGTTTAACGAGCGTTCCTCAAATATTCTTGCCGACTCTTGTGACCATCCCGCGCCAATGACTCGCTCAAGTGATGACTCGAGTCGCCATTCCGCATTTGCATGCCCTCTATAGATGTAATGATTGGGAAGAGTGTTAAGTTCTTCTAGAAGCTGTGCGACTGTAGTAATACAAACCTGCTTCATTTTTCCCTTACCCGTTCATAAATTTTCTCCAAATCCGCGAGGACTTCTCTAGGCTTATCGTCTTCATCATATTGGCCCTTTACCGGATCACCGCGCAGATGCATGGTAGTTGCCTTTGCTGATTTTTTCTTTCTGATGCGAGCTGTAGCTTCATTCCCTGTTGCAGCTGTACTGCGCGTTACCGCTTTAAGCACTTCACGATTCAAGTCATCACCCTGAATCTGTGCTCTCCCGCTCTTTCCATTCGCAGCACGAAGGTAAACGGATAATGGCTTCTGAAAAGCTTCGTCAGCATCAAAAGGATTGGGCCCGTGAAATGTCGCGGCAAACCGCGACACTAGATAAGCAGAATCCAATGCGCGAAGAAAATCTTCGGGATCTGGAATAGGCGCTATTTCCACTGATGTGTGGCTGTTTGCAACAACTTTCGTTTGAGACAACAATTGCTGAATTCGGGCAGCAATTCCTTTTACGGTTGGCGCAAGACTAGTCTTGCGAGCAATTCCAAGTATCCCTATTTGAGCATTAAAAACACAATGAGTGTAGGGACTAGTTTCAAGCTCTTCTTCGAGAAAATTCTTTGACGTTTCGTCGAATTTCTCTATGGTTGACTTTGTGGTTCGGCCACACGCAAAGTATCCGGTATTTTGTGTGAACAGTTGAATATTTCCGATGTGCCAACGATGCCCCTCCCGGGGTTCAGCGGAAGGCTTTTCTTCCAAGGCTCGCACAAAGATTTGTTCTGCTGTGAGAGGTTCAGGTGGAAAAAGAGGAGGTTGCTTTGACGGAATGAATTTAGCGCGAAAAAGGCTGTATTCAATGGCAGGCATGGATATTAACTGCGCGCTATCATAAGCTTTGTTAATCTTTCTGGCCAAGAGCTTTGTAGCTGGAAGAAGACGCCAGCATCTAACCTGTTACAGCTCGCATTCTCATAAGCCTTGCACGTTAGAACAATTTAATAAATCAACTAAATGGGGTGCATTCGCAGAGATGAAAAGTATCATCATCGGCACCGCCGGACACATTGACCACGGCAAGACAGCGCTGGTTAAAGCCCTTACCGGCATTGATGCCGATCGCCTGGAAGAAGAGAAGCGGCGCGGCATCACTATCGATCTAGGCTTTGCACATCTTGAGCTTGCGGCACCCAGCGGCGAGAAGCTGCGCTTCGGCTTTATCGACGTTCCTGGCCACGAGCGCTTTGTGCGCAACATGCTGGCCGGCGTTGGCGGCATTGACCTGATGCTGCTCGTCATCGCCGCCGACGAATCCATCAAGCCTCAAACCCGCGAGCATTTCGATATCTGCCGCCTGCTGGGCATCGGCC
The DNA here is from genome assembly GCA_035652415.1 of Candidatus Angelobacter sp. Classification (GTDB taxonomy): domain Bacteria; phylum Acidobacteriota; class Terriglobia; order Terriglobales; family Acidobacteriaceae; genus Angelobacter. Next base: position 11,926 of record DASRDW010000284.1, read on the forward strand.
GCGGCATTACCGTCCTCACCAAGTCCGACCTGGTAGACCGCGACACTCTC